>NZ_JBHJWG010000050.1:0-71219 GCF_042266305.1 Kitasatospora sp. NPDC056076 | reverse complement strand
GTGGCGCGATCGGCCCGACGGAGGTCAGTGCGAGTACGAGGGCGACCGCGACGGCGTGGGAACGCCGGGGCGGATGCCCGGTTCTGCGCATACCGGGGGAAGCTCCGGAGGGAGCGCGCATGGTGAAGCCCCTTCGTGGATAGGCGTGAATGCCCGGCCGTGAATGACGGTCGGGCCATGATGGTTCGTAGAGGTCCCCAGCAAGCTGCCGCATTGGTGATTCAACGTCAATTGCCTTTCTGTGGTGGATGTCCGGTTTGACGGATCGTCCGCCGATTTCGTTCAACTGTGACGTGAATCACAACCTCAGGAGATCCTCAAGCCGCTCGACCGCTGGATCGTTAGCCCCCTACCCTCCAGCGAGACCTGTCCGCGTCAAGTCGCGACGCGGACCTCTCAAAGGGGTGGAGATGTCCTCTTTTCCCGAACTACCACCTGGTGCCACCGGGTGGGAAAAATCGCCTTCGAGGTGGCGTAGATCCCGATTGGCGGTCGTCGGTTCATTCGCGGTTCTGACCGTGCTCGCGGCGCCGCTCGGCACCGCGGTAGCGGCCCCCGGGGGCGGCGGCGCGGACAAGGGCCGGATCTGGTCGCCGCCCGGCACACCGCTGCCGAAGACGGCCTCGGTGCACGGTGCGGCGGACAAGGCGAAGTCGACCACGCCGCCGACCGGTTCGCCGGACTGGGTGCCGCCGAAGTCCCTGCCGCAGCCGAAGTCCGGTACCGCGGACGTCGCGCTGGACGGCAACGCCGGCGCGGCCAAGCAGGCGGGCGACCTCCCGGTCTGGCTGGCACCGGCGGCGGGCGGTGCCGCGCCCGCTCCTGTGCGGGTGAAGGTCGCCGCGCCGTCCGTGGAGTCCGCGAAGGGCGTGCAGGGCGTGCAGGGCACCATCGTCACGCTGGCGCGCGACGGGGCTGCGGAGGCCGGCAAGGTCCAGGTCGGGCTCGACCTCGCCGCGATGGGCGTCAGTGGTGACCTCGCCCACCGGGCGCGGCTGGTGGCGTTGCCGGAGTGCGCGCTGACCGCCCCGGACGCCGACGGCTGCCAGGTGCGGACGCCGGTGACCTCGCACTACGACGAGAAGTCGAAGCGGCTGGTCGCGGACGTCGACCTGCCGGCGGTCGGGGGGAAGGCGAAGGGCGTGCGGGCGGAGTCCGCAGCCGCGGCCGAAGCACCCGCCGCCGCAGGGCAGGTACTGCTCGCACTGGACGCCGCACCCTCCAGTGGCACCGGCACCTACAGCGCCACTCCGCTGGCCTCCAGCCAGAGTTGGACCTCGGGCAGTGCGTCGGGCTCCTTCACCTACAGCTACCCGATCGCGGTGCCGTCGTCCCTGGGTGGTGGTGCCCCCACGCTGGCGCTCGGCTACGACTCGGCGTCGGTGGACGGGAAGACGGCGTCGACGAACGCCCAGGCCTCCTGGATCGGCGACGGCTGGGACCTGAGCGCGGGGTTCGTCGAGCGCGGCTACCGGGGCTGTGACAAGGCGGGCATTCCGGGTTCGGGCGATCAGTGCTGGGGTGGTCCGAACCTGACGTTGTCGTTGGGTGGTCACTCGGGTGAGCTGGTGCCGGAGGACTCGTCGTGTGTCGCCGGGTCGGCGGCGGACGAGCAGTCGCGGTGCAAGTGGCGGCTCAAGGGTGACGACGGGACGAAGGTCGAGTTCCTGACCGGCGCCAACAACGGCACCTGGAACGGTTCGTACCTCAAGGTGACGGATACGTCCGGCACGGTGTACTACTTCGGGCTCAACCAGCTTCCGGCGGCCGATGGTTCGCCGAGCAAGGCGGGTCCGGAGAGCAAGTCGGCGTGGACGGTTCCGGTGTACTCGCCGAACCCGGGCGACCCGTGCTACGACGGCTCCAAGGGCAAGGGTTCGTGGTGCCAGAGCGCGTGGCGTTGGAACCTCGACTACGTGGTCGACGCGCACGGGAATCTGACCACGTACGCGTACACGCCCGAGACCAACTGGTATGCGCGCGGTGGTGCGCAGAACGGTGGCAAGGGTACGAACACCGCGTACACGCGTGGCGGGGTGCTGGCCGCGATCACCTACGGGCAGTTGCTGTCGGACCAGTTGGGTGCGGGCGGTTCGTACCAGGCGGCGGCGCGGGTCGACTTCGACTCGGGTGAGCGGTGCGTGTCGGACGCGGCGGCGTGCGATCCGGCGCAGCGTACGGCGGCGAACGCCGCCAACTGGCCGGACGTGCCGATGGACAAGCAGTGCCAGGACAGTGGTGCCTGCACCAACTACGGTCCCACGTACTGGTCGACGAAGTGGTTGAACGGGATCACGACCTCGATCCGCTCCGGCGGTTCGTACCGTCCGGTGGACAAGTACGAGCTGACCCACGTGTTCAAGACGCCGCAGAACGCGACGGAGAACGCGCCGATCGCCTGGTTGCAGTCGGTCAAGCGCACCGGCAAGGACACTGCCAACGGGCAGGCCGAGCAGGTGCTTCCGGCGGTGACCTTCGCGGACCTGTTGCTGCCCAACCGGGTGGACGGCCTGGTGCCGGCGCGTCCGCGCTACAACCGGCCGCGCATGGCGGTGATCACCACGGAGACCGGTGGCAGCATCGTCGTCTCCTACAAGCAGGAGCAGTGCTCGCGCACGGCGGGGCGGATGCCCGCCTCGGCCGACGGTGACACCCTGCCGTGCTTCAACGTGAAGTGGTTCGACGGTCAGGTGCAGTCCACGGTGGACGACTGGTTCCTTCGCTACCCGGTCGACACGGTGACCGTGGACCCGAACGGCAACCTGGTCTCCGGCTCGGTCCCGATGACCACCTCCTACGCCTATGGCCCGGCGGCCTGGCACCGCAACGACAGCCCGCTGGTCGAGTCCGACTACCGGACCTGGGACCAGTTCCGCGGCTTCGCGAGCGTGACCGCGGTGACGGGCTCGGGCAAGGACGGGCCGCAGACCAAGTCGACGACCAGCTACTACCAGGGCATGGACGGCGACCTCAAGGCCGACGGCAAGCCCAAGGGCGCCTCCGTCGCCGGCGTGAAGAGCGGCGGCCGGCCCGACTCCGACTGGATGTCCGGGCAGATCCTGGAGACGGACACCTACGCGGACGCCTCGGCCGACGCGGGCTCGCCGGTGTCGTACACCGTCAACTCCTACGAGAACCCGGCGGTGACGGCCACCCACAAGCGCGCCGGCCTGCCGGACCTGGTCGCCCGCTACGGCGCCACCAAGGTGACCACCGCGGTGACCACTGCGACCACCACCGGCACCCGCACCACCACGACGGTGTCGAACACGGACGCCGGGAACAACAACCGGGTCACCACCTCGCTGAGCACCGCCGACGGCACCCCGGACCTCTGCACCCGCTACCGCTACGCGGGCGGCCCGAACGCCCAGATGACCGGCCTGGTCTCCGAGCAGTTCGTCATCTCGGGCGCCAACGCCTGCACCGCGGACGCGAACGCGTCCAACACGGTCTCCGACACGCGCGCCCTCTACGACGGCCAGGGCTTCGGCAGCGCCGGCGCCAAGGCCGAGGTGACGGGCAAGCAGGTACTGAACGGCTACGACGCCAACGGCGCCGCGCAGTTCGTCACCACCGCGACCAGCACGTACGACCAGTACGGCCGGGTCACCTCGGTGACGGACCCGACGGTCACGGACAGTGCCAACCCGAACGGCGCGGTCACCACCACGGCGTACAGCTCGGCGAACCCGGGTGAGCTGCCGAACAAGGTGGTCACCGGGACCCCGGCCCCGGCCGGCGCGCCGGACGCGGGCACCGCCCGCACCAGCACCGTCGCGCTCAACCCCGCCCGAGGCCTGGCGCTCACCTCGACGGACCCCAACGGCCGGAGCACGACCAAGACGTACGACGGTCTCGGACGGGTGAAGGCGGTCTGGTCCCCGGGGCAGGACACCGGCGGCAACGCGAACGCGACCTTCGACTACGCCCTCAACGGCACCTCGGGGCCGTCCACCGTGACGACGAACTCGCTGCGTCCCGGCGGCAAGGCGTACGGGAAGTCCGTGCAGATCGTCGACGGCCTGGGACGCACCGTGCAGACCCAGGGGGACCCGGCGATCTCCGCCTACCAGGGCCGGATCATCGCGGACACGTTCTACGACTCCCAGGGGCGGGTGGGCCGCGCCTACAACGCCTACTACGAGGACACCAACAAGCCGAACACGACCCGGTGGATCCCGGACGGCGCGATGGTCCCGAACCAGAGCGTGGTGCAGTTCGACGGTCTGGGCCGGGTGGTGAACTCGCAGTTCGTGGCGCTGGGCAAGCCGCAGACCACGACGACGACGGCCTACCCCGGCGCTGACCGGGTGGACGTCACGCCTCCGGCCGGAGCCACCGCGACCAGCACGGTCACCGACGCCCGCGGGCGCAAGACGCAGGTGTGGCAGTACCGGACGGCCGCGGCGACCGGGAACCAGGCCGACGCGGACGTCACCGGCTACACGTACACGCCGGGTGGCCAGGCGGCGACCCGGACGGACTCGGCCGGGAACACCTGGAGCTACACGTACGACCAGCGCGGTCGTCAGGTGAAGGCCGACGACCCGGACACGGGTGTGTCGACCCGGACCTACGACGGTGCGGGACAGTTGGCGTCGACGACGGACGCGCGTGGTCAGACGGTCGCGATCACGTACGACCTGCTGGGTCGTAAGACCGGGACGTTCAACGGTTCGGTCGCTCCGGCGAACCAGCTGACCGGTTTCGTCTACGACACTGTGGCGAAGGGGCAGTTGAGCTCCTCGACCCGGTACGTCGGTGGGGCGGGTGGTTCGGCGTACACCAAGTCGGTCGGTGAGTACGACGCGGCGTACCGGGCGACGAAGACCTCGGTCTCCCTCCCAGGCGCCGAGATCGGCCAGACCGGGCAGGTGAGCTTCGACTACTCGGCCGCCTACAACCCGGTGAGTGGTTCGCTGGTGTCGGAGACGCGTGCCGCGGCCGGTGATCTGGCGCAGGAGGCGGTGAACTACAACTACGAGGAGTTCGGGCAGCTCAACGATATGAGCGGCGCCGGGTACACCTATCTCCGGCAGGCGGACTGGGACGCCTACGGGCGCAACATCCGTGACACGATGAACCCTTGGGGGACCCAGGTCGTCTCGACGAACACCTACGACGAGTCGACCGGACGCCTGCTGACGCAGTACGTGGACAAGCAGACGGCCACCACGGGTACGGTCCAGAACACGACCTACGTCTACAATCCGGCCGGTCGGGTCACGGCGGTGCGCACGATTCCGGACAACAGCCCGGACCGGACGGACCTGCAGTGCTTCACGTACGACTACCTGGGCCGGCTGACCACGGCGTGGTCGGACACCGGGCGGCTCAACCAGCCCACCCCGTCCCTCGCCGGGCAGGGTGCCTGCGCCAACGCGACGCCCACCAGCGGGGCTTCGACGGCGGGTACCACCACCGTCGGCGGCAGTGCGCCGTACTGGCAGGACTACACCTACGACGCGGTCGGCAACCGGACCAAGCTGGTCATGCACAACCCGACCGGCGACCAGTCCAAGGACCTGACCATCGACCAGTCCTTCCCGGCGGCGGGTTCGCGCAACACGCCGACCACGGCGGCGGGCACGGGTGGCGGCACCGGCGGCTCGCACGTACCTACCGCGGTGAAGTCGACGTTCCCGAACAACGGCAGCACGCCGGGGAGTTACCAGTACGACGCGGCGGGGAACACCACGAAGATCGCCAACCCGGGTGCGAACAAGACCCTGGGCGCGGGCTTCGTGCTCAACTCGGGCGAGTCGGTGCGCTCCAGCAGCGTGCAGCTCACCATGCAGTCGGACGGCAACCTGGTGCTGACCTCGCTGCGGACCGGCCTGGTGGTGTGGTCGACGAACACGGCCAACCACCCGGGTGCGTGGGCGACGATGCAGGACGACGGCAACTTCGTGGTCTACGACCCCCAGCGGGTTCCGCTGTGGTCCTCGCAGTCGTGGGTCGGTCCGAACAGCAAGTACTTCGCGGTCGTCCAGGACGACGGCAAGTTCATGGTGTACGCGCCGGGCTGGGCCCCGAAGTGGGACTCCCACACCTGGACGACGGTGGACGCCGCCAACGGCGCGGACCTGACCTGGGACGTCGAGGGTAAGCTCGCCACGATGAAGCAGGGCAGTGCCACGACGTCCTACGTCTACGACGCGGACGGCAACCAGCTGGTCCGCCGCAACCCCGGCAAGGTCACCGTCAACCTCGGCGCCGGAGACGAACTCACCTACGACACCGGCGCCAAGGCCAGCACCGGCACCCGCTACTACGCCCTCCCCGGCGGCGTCACCCTCGTCCGCCAGGGACCGACCAAGCTCACCTACCAGCTGGCCGACCAGCACGGCACCGGCACCCTGTCGATCGACTCGGCGACCACCGACGTCAACCGCCGGTGGACCGACCCCTTCGGCGTCCTCCGCGGCTCCGGCAGCGGCACCTCGTGGGCCGGCGACAAGGGCTTCGTCAACGGGTTGAAGGACGACGCGACCGGCTTCACCACCCTGGGCGCCCGCCAGTACCAGCCCAGCACCGGCCGCTTCCTCAGCCCGGACCCGCTGATGCTGGCCGACGACCCGCAGCAGTGGAACGCCTACGCGTACAGCAACAACGACCCGGTGAACAAGACGGACCCCACCGGCATGGCGCTCGAGGAGTGCGCGACCGGCTTCGCCAAGTGCTCCAACATGGGCACCAAGGTCGACACGACCCAGGACGGCCCGAACTACCAGCGGATCGTGGCCGAGATCAAGAGGGCGGAACCGATCCGCAAGGCGGGTTACGTCAAGTTCGTCGAGAGGAGCCTGTCCAAGCCCCTTCCGAACCCCAACCGGGAGAAGAAGGTACCGTCGCCGTCGTCGTCCGGCGGACCGGGGGGCATCATCGTCGGCCACTCCACGAGGGAGGTGAGCCACGACGCGCAGCCCACCGTCGACTACAGCGTCGGAACCGACTTCGGCTCGGCCGAATCGCTGGACCCGGTAGTCCTGGGGATCTCCGTGACGGAGGCGACCCAGTTGAGCAAGCAGGTCACGAAGAAGAACACCTTCTCCCACAGCAACAAGGTCGGCGGTAGCGTCGGGTTCAAGATTGGCGGAGTCGAGATCGGGGCTGACACCGAAGCCAGCTGGGAGTGGGGCTCCGAGGACAGCACCCAGACGACCGAGGGGAAGACCGACTCGGTGACGGTGGACCAGAAGGTCACGCTGCGGCCCACCGTGCTCCACCAGTTGTACGGCAAGTCGCCCATCGTGACCCGACGGGTCTACGAGACCACGTACTACTACGACGACGGGAGGACGACGACCAAGTCGTGGGGGACCGTCTACGTCAGCAGCTGGACCCCGGTCCTCTACCAGCCCGGGGCACCGGTGCAGGACATCAAGGAGCCGTAGCAGTGCCGGGCCGATCGTGGCCCGGCGCTGCATCACAGGAGGTCGAAGGAGGAAGATGAGCTGCGCGAGGGGTGTCACCGGGAGGCTTCGCGCCGTTGTCGCGGGCCTGGCGTTCAGCGCCTGCGCGTGCACCACGGTGTCCGGGCAGGCCGGCGCCGGTGCCGGGGTCACTCCCACGCCGTCGGCGACGGCGTCGACGTCGGACCTGTCGAGCCAGGTCAGGCAGTTGGTTCTGCAGACGGCCAAGGAGAGAGGGACGGCACCTGTTGGTGACGCGGTTACGGAGCTCCGGTTCAGCAACGGCTACGGGCCGGAGCTGATCTGGCAGGCGGAGACGACCGGCGACATCTGCACGGCTTCGGAACAGGTACTGTCTCGGGGCTGTGTCCCGCTCGCGGAGATCGCCAAACGGCCGACTCCAGGAGTCGGCATCTTCATCGGCGCCAGCCTGTTCGAAGGCAACTGGTCGGTGCTGTTGATGGCCAACGGTGAGACGGTCGATCACATTTCCTGCCAGGGGCGGGACTTCCCGGTCCGCGCCGGTTACTCGATCCCCGTGGACGGCGTGCTCCACACCGTCTACACCGTGGCCGTCCCCCGGAACCTCCAGGGCCGGTACCGAGTGGCCGTCCAACGGGACGGCGGGTCGGCCGAGGAACGCCTCGACATCACCATGGAGGAGAACTACGGCAACGCCGCCGTGCAGTGCTGAGCGGCCGAGCGTGACCCGACGGTGCCCCGCCTCCCGGCCAGGGAGGCGGGGCACCGCCATGTGGTCCCGGGGGTGGGGCCAGGCCCACCCCTGTTCGGGGGGCAGGTGGATTCTGCGGGCGGGGCGGTGTCCCTAGATTCGGTCACGAGCCGCCTCCGGGGCGGGTGGTGGTGGGACGGGGAGGACGTCGTGGGGGGATCGGTGCAGCCGGCGCTGCGGTTGGTGGGGCTGCGGAAGCGGTTCGGGGCGCACGTGGCCGTGGACGGGGTGGACCTGGTGGTGCCGAGCGGGTCGTTCTACGGGCTGGTCGGGCCGAACGGCGCCGGGAAGACGACCGCGCTGTCGATGGCGGTCGGGCTGCTGCGGCCGGACGCCGGGAGTTCGGCGGTCCTCGGGGTCGACGTGTGGAGCGACCCGGTGCGGGCCAAGGCGCTGGTGGGGGTGCTGCCGGACGGGATGATGCTGCCGGAGCGGCTGAGCGGGCCCGAAGTGCTGTACTACCTGGGGCGGTTGCGCGGGCTGCCGGGGGCGACGGTGGACGCGCGGGCGGCGGAGCTGCTGGCCGTGCTGGAGCTGGACGGGGCTGGGGACACCCCGGTGATCGACTACTCGACCGGGATGCGCAAGAAGATCGGTCTGGCGACGGCGCTGCTGCACGCGCCGCGGCTGCTGGTGCTGGACGAGCCGTTCGAGGCGGTCGACCCGGTGTCGGCGGCGACGATCCGGGCGATCCTGCGGCGCTTCGTCGCCTCGGGCGGGTCGGTGGTGTTCTCCAGTCACGTGATGGCGCTGGTGGAGCAGCTCTGCGACCACGTCGGGGTGATCGCCGGGGGCCGGGTGCTGGCGGCCGGGCCGGTGGCGGAGGTGCGGGCCGGGCGGGGGCTGGAGGACGTCTTCGTCGAGCTGGTCGGCGCCCGTACCGGCGGGGAGGAGGGGCTGTCGTGGCTGGCGTCGTGAAGTCCGGGGGCGTGCCGGATCCCGGGGGCGTGCTGAACCCCGTCGCCGTCCTGACCGGGATGAAGCTGGCCGTGCTGCGGCGGTCGAGGTCCGGCCCGCGGGCGGCGAGCCTGATCGCGGGCGGGGTGTGCGGCGGTCTGGTGGCGGTGGGCACGGCCCTGCTGGGCCTGGTGGACTTCCCGGCGCCGGAGGCCGGGGTGGGCACGATCGCCCTGGTGCTGCTGGTCTGGACGGTCGGCTGGGCGGTCGGGCCGACCCTCACCGGCGGGGACCCGACCCTGCGGCTGTCGTACTTCGCGCTGGTGCCCCAGCCCCCGCGCCGGCTGGCGCTGGGCCTGCTGGCGGCCTCGTTCGTCGGTGTCACCCCGGCGGTCGCCCTGGTCGCCTTCGCCGTGCTGGTGGTGTTCGGCGCCGGGCTGGGGCCGCTGCCCGCGCTGGTGGCGGTGCCCGCCATGCTGCTCCAGCTGCTGTTCGTGGTGGTGCTCGCCAAGCTCGGCGTGCAGGGCCTGGGCCGGGTGGCCCGGTCGCGGCTGGGCTGGGAGCTGTCGGCGCTGCTGGTCGGCCTGGTCTGCGGGTTCCTGAACACCGGCTGGTTCGGGATCGCCTTCTTCTTCAAGCTGCTGGGCGGTCACTGGGCGCCGACCATCGGCACGGTGGTGCGCGTCCTGCCCTCCGGCTGGTCGGTGGTCGCCGTGGACGCCGCCCGGCGCTCCGACTGGGTCCTGGTCGGCGCCTGCCTCGGCGGACTGCTCGCCCTGTGCGGGCTGCTGTTCGCCGCCTGGACGGCCCTGCTGGCCCGGCAGTTGGTGCGCGGTACGGCGGGGGGCGGACGGCCCGCCGGCCGTCGGCGCGGCCGCCCGCGGCTCCTCCCGGACACCCCCGGGGCCGCCGTTCTCGGCAAGGAGCTGCGCTTGTGGGCGCGCGACCCGCGCCGGGCCCGCTTCCTGCGGATCGCCCTGTGGACCGGCCTGTTCACCGGCCTGCTGCCGGTGCTCGGCGGGTTCCCGACCGTACTGCCGTGGACGGGCGTGGTCACGGCGCTGTACGCCGGTGCGCTCGGCTCCAGCCTGTACGGGCTGGACGCCGGCGCCCTCTGGCTGACGCTGGTCGCCCCCGGCGCCGAGTGGATCGACGTCCGGGCCCGGCAGCTGGCCTGGCTGCTGCTGGTCGGCCCGGCCGCGCTGCTGCTCACCGTCGCCGGGACGGTGGCCGTCCCGAACGGCTGGGCCTGGCCCTGGCTGCTGGCCGCCCTGCCGGCGGTGCTCGGCGCGGGCGCGGGGCTGGTGCCGCTGATGTCGCTGCTCGGCCCGGCGCCGTTCCCGGACCGGCCGGGCGGCAACCCGCTGGACGGGTTCAGCGACGAGAGCGGCGACCAGGTCCGGATGCAGAGCCTCGCCGTCCTGCTGCTCCAGCTGTTCGCCGCGCTGCCGGCCACCGGCGTGGTGCTGGCCGGGACGCTGCTGCACAGCGCACCGCTGCGCTGGGGCGGCACGGCGGTCGGCCTGGCCACCGGGCTGCTGTTCGCCGGGTGGATGGGCCGGGCGGCCCGGCGCCGACTGGAGACCCGCGGGCCGGAACTGCTGGACGTGATGCGCAAGGGCGTCCGCCGGAAGGCCGGCTCGGCGGACCGCTCGCCGCAGGAGCAGGACCTGCTGGACCAGCTCTCCCGCCGCCGGACCGCGGCCGCCGGGCTGCTGGTGACGGCCGGGGTACTGAGCACGGCCCCGCAGGGCGGCGTGGCGCTGGCCATGTCGCTGCTCGCGCCGGCCAACCGGAGCTGGTTCCTGGCCCTGTACCTGCCGCCCGCCTGGCAGGTGCCGGTCGCGACGGGGTTCATCCTGCTGGGCTCGGTGTGCTTCGTGGGGGTGTACCGGCTGATCCGCGCCAAGCAGGCGGCCGAGCGGGCGGCCGAGGGCGTAACGGGGGGCTGAGCCGGGCCCGTTGCCGGGCTGCCATCATGATCGTCCAGCACAGCACAGCACAGCACAGCACAGCCGCAGGGCAGCCGCAGGGCAGCACAGCAGGACACCGCACAGCAGGACACCGCACAGAACCGTCGAGCCGACCGGAGGCCCACCCCGTGAGCACCCCGCAGTCCCGAGGCGCCGAGGCGCTGCGCACCGCCCTCCTGGCGCTCGGCCGCCTTGCCGTCCTCACCCTGCTGATCCCGGTCGGCGCGGTGATGGGCGTGCTCTTCGTGGTCTCGTTCCTGCTCTGGGTCGGCGCCGGGCTGGTCCCGTTGTTCCCGGTGACGACCCGGGTGGTCCGCTCCGCCGCCACGGCCGCCCGCTGGGCCTCCGGCCACTGGTCCCAGGTGCCCGTACCGGTGCCGTACGTGCCGCGCCCGGCGCTGGAACGCACCCTGCACGGCTGGTACTGGACCGGCCACGACTACCACAAGAACCGCTGGTTCGCGGGCTTCGCGCTCAAGCTCCGCTGGCTCTGGAACGACCCGGCGACCTGGCGGGACGCCGCCTGGCTGCTGGTCGACCCGCTGGTCGGCGGCGCCGTCGCGGCCGCGCCCGTCCTGCTGGCCGGCTACGGCCTGTACGGGCTGGCGCAGCCCGTACTGCCCGAACCCGGCCCCGGCTACGGCCTGTTGCCGCTGCCCGGGCTGCTCGGACCGCTGCTCGGCCTGGTCCTGGTGTCCGCCGGACTCGCCCTCGCCGCGCCCGCACTGCACCTGCACGGCCGGTGGACCCGTACCCTGCTCGGCCCCACCGAGCGCTCCCGGCTGGCCCATCGGGTCGAGCAGCTCACCGAGATCCGGCTGGACGCCACCGAGGCCCAGGCCGCCGAGCTGCGCCGGATCGAACGGGACCTGCACGACGGCGCCCAGGCCCGGCTGGTCGCCGTCAGCCTGCGGCTCGGCGCGGTGGTACCGCTGATCGACCGGGATCCGGAGAAGGCGAAGCAGGTGGTGACGGACGCCCAGGAGAACGTCACCCAGGCCCTCCAGGAGCTGCGCGACCTGGTGCGCGGCATCCACCCGCCGGTGCTCGCCGAACGCGGCCTCGCCGAAGGGATCCGGGCGCTCGCGCTGGACGTGCCGTTGAAGGTCGAGGTCCGGGCCGAACTGCCCGGACGGGCGGAGGCGCCGGTGGAGTCGGCGATGTACTTCGCGGTCAGCGAGGCGCTCACCAACGCGGTCAAGCACGGCGACGCCCGGCACGCCGGGGTGGAGCTCACCCACGCCGCCGGACTGCTCCGCGCCGAGGTCTTCGACGACGGCCGGGGCGGCGCCGACCCGGAGGGCGGCAGCGGCCTGCGGGGCATCCAGCGCAGGCTGGCGGTGTTCGACGGTACGCTCACGCTGACCAGCCCCCCGGGGGGCCCGACCAGGCTGATCATGGAGCTACCGTGCGTGTTGTCCTCGCCGAGGACCTCGTCCTGCTGAGGGACGGACTCGAACTCCTGCTGAGCGCCCACGGCCACGACATCGTCGCGGCCGTGGAGAGCGGGCCGGAACTGTCCGCCGCGCTCGCCGAGCACCGCCCCGACATCGCCGTGGTCGACGTCCGGTTGCCCCCCACCTACTCCGACGAGGGCCTCCAGGCCGCGCTGGCGGCCCGCCGCGAACAGCCCGGACTGCCGGTGCTGGTGCTCTCCCAGCACGTCGAGCAGCTCTACGCCCGGGAGCTGATCGCCGACGGCGCGGGCGGCGTCGGCTACCTGCTCAAGGACCGGGTCTCCAAGGCCGACCAGTTCGTCGACGCCGTCCACACCGTCGCCGCCGGCGGCACCGTCATGGACCCCCAGGTGATCACCCGACTCCTGGCCCGCAACGCCTACGACGAGCCGCTCGCGATGCTGACCCCGCGCGAACGCGACGTGCTCGAAATGATGGCCGAGGGCCGTTCCAACGCCGCGATCGCCCTGCGGCTCCACTTCAGCGAGGGCGCGGTCAGCAAGCACACCTCCAGCATCTTCGCCAAGCTCGGCCTCGGCGCCTCCGACGACGACAACCGCCGCGTCCTGGCCGTACTCGCCTACCTGAACGGAACCCGCGCGGAGTAGGGGCACCGGAAGTCGGCGGGGCCGACTTCTGCTGCTGGGGCCGTACTGCCGGGGTGGGGGTGCTTGCCGGGGGTGGGGGCGGGGGCGGCCGTCGGTACGATCGGCGTATGGGTGGTGCGAAGGACGAGGCCTGGGACGCGGATGCGGCCGAGCGGGCGGTGGCGGTGCTGAAGGCGGTGGCCGACCCGTCGCGGTACCGGTTGCTGTGGGCGTTGAGCCGCCGGGAGCTGCCGGTCAGCGAGCTGGCCGAGCTGTTGGGCGCGCACGTGGCGGCCACCTCGCAGCACCTGGCGAAGCTGCGGGCGGCGGGGCTGGTGGTGGCCCGCCGGGAGGGGACGCGGATCTTCTACCGCGCGACCGAGGTGCGCGGGCTGCTGACCGAGGCGGCCGTGATCGCCAACGACCTGCCGGACCGCAGCGGTGGTGACGGCGGCGGTGGTGGTGTCGGCGGCGCGGCCGCGGCCGCCGACACGGCGGAGCAGCCCTTCGGCCGGGCCGCCCGGGCCGCCCGTGCCGTCCGGGGGGTGCGCGGCCGCCCGGCGGCCGGCCCGACGGGCTGAGCCGGAGCCGGTCAGGGGTGTGCCGGGGCCGGTCCGGGTTGTGCTGAGCATGCCCAATTGGTCTGGACCACTGGCCGGAACGCGCGGGTCTGCCCGCCCCCGTCCCACCGGGTGACCGCTCCGCCCCGGGGGCCTGCGGAGCGGGGGAGGGCGCGGTCCTTCGCCGACGGACCGAGGGGTGGGGCCGTCACGCCCCGGGGGTCCGCCGCCCCGACGGCCCCGGCGGCTTCCGGCCGAATTGGTCTCGACCATTGCCCTCCGCCCGCCGGTGCACGAGGCTGCTGCGCACCGGGCACCGAATCATCACGACCGGAGCCCTTGCCCCCGGAACAGGAAGGCAGCAACACGCCCATGCGCAAAGCGATTTCGACCCTGAGTCTGACCGGACTACTGGCTGTCGGCGCGCTGTTGGCCGCGCCGTCCGCGCAGGCCGCCAGCTTCGTCTACATCGGCATGTACCCGAGCGGTGCCGCGTGCGACGCGGCCGGCAAGGACTACGTGGCCCGGGGTGAGGCGATCACCTACTTCTGCGACGTCGCCCCGACCACCGCCCGGCTCTCGATCGTGCCCTCCTGGCGATAAGTCAGATCCCTTGGCTGAAAGGCCCGGTGGCCTCCCCGCCACCGGGCCCGCCACCACCACCGCGGATGACCTGGGCGCGGCGGAACAGCTCGTCCGTCTCGTCGGCCAGCACCCCGCCCAGCAGCAGTCGCGGGTGGTAGAAGGAGTCGGCGGCCTTGGCCACGTCGACGGCGGACAGGTCGATCTGGTCCAGGCCGGTGCGGCGCAGCCCCTCGATCGAGGTGGCCCAGACGACCTGGCCGATGCCGGCCCAGGCGCAGGCGCTCATGCACATGGGGCAGGGTTCGGCGGTGGTGTACAGGGAGGTGCCCGCCCACTCGGGACTGCCGTAGGGCTGCCCGAAGTCGTCGATGGCGACCATCTCGCCGTGGTGGGTCGGACCGTCCTGCGCCGCGTTGACGCCCCGGGCCACCACCTCGCCCGAGCGCACCAGCACCGCCCCGAAGGGGTAGCGCTCGTTCCTGCGCCCCTCCTTGATCGCCGCCGCCATGAAGCGCTCGTGGTCCCTGCGCGCGATGGCCGGTGTCGCCACCGCCGCTCCTGCCGCACCTGCCGGGCCGATCGCGCCCGCCGCGCCCACCGCTCCTGCTGCGCCGAGAAAGTGACGCCTGTTCAACACCACGCTGTGCTCCGTCCAGTTGGCGTACGGGGGTTCCGGAGCATTCTCCCCGCCCTACGCCTCCTCCGACCGGTATTCCTGCCGGGCCGCGTCGTAGCCGAACAGACCCGCGTAGCGGCCCCAGTCGGTGGCGGTCTCCAGCTGCCGGTCGACCTGTTCGCTGGTGTAGTGGTGGGCGAGGAGGTCGCGGAAGAAGCCGGCCCGGACGGTGGCGCCGGGTTCGCCGCCGAGGCTGTTGGCGATCAGCTTGACCAGCGGGACGTCGAGGGCGGCGCCGGCGAAGAGGGCGCGGGAGTCCTGGACGTCGGCGTGGGCGAAGGCGGTGCCGTCCTCGGTGAGCAGGAGGTCGTCGCCGTGGATCTCGGCGAAGCCGAGCAGGTCGAGGGCGTCGACCTGGGGGAGCATGTCGTCGATGTCGAGGCCGAGTTGGTCGGCGAGGTCGGCGAGGTCGCAGCGGCCGGCGCGGTGGGCGATCATCTCGGCGAGGCCGGAGAGGCCGTCCACGCTGGCGCTGGGCAGCGGGGTGTTGGCGACGGTCCGGCGGTCGGGGCGGTCCGGGTCCGTGCCGTCCGGGTCGGTACGGCCGGGTTCGGTGGGGCCGGGCTCGGTACGGTCCGGCTCGGGGCGCCCGGTCGCCCGGGGGTCCTTGGGTCGGCCGGTCATGATCCGGTAGACCCGGTCGACGAGTTCGTCGAAGGCGGCGGAGTCGCGGTCGCGCGGGCGTTCCAGGTCGACGTCGACGGTCTCCCGGATGGTGCCGTACGGGCGGGAGCCGAGGACGACGACGCGGTCGGCCATCAGCACGGCCTCCTCGATGTTGTGGGTGACCAGGACGACGGCGCGGGTGGGGAACTGGCCGGACTCCCACAGTTCCAGGAGTTCGCCGCGCAGGTTCTCGGCGGTGAGCACGTCGAGCGCGGAGAACGGTTCGTCCATCATCAGCACGTCGGGTTCGACGACCAGGGCCCGGGCGAAGCCGACGCGTTGGCGCATGCCGCCGGAGAGCTCCTTGGGGTAGGCGTTCTCGAAGCCGGTGAGGCCGATCAGGTCGATGGCCTGGTCGGCGGCGCGGGCGCGCTCGCGCGGGGGCACCCCGCGGGCCTCCAGGCCCAGTTCGACGTTCTGCCGGACGGTCAGCCAGGGCAGCAGGGCGAAGGTCTGGAAGACGAGCGCGGTGCCGGGGTTGGCGCCGGTGAGGGGGGTGCCGCGGTAGCGGACGGTGCCGGAGCTGGGCGGCAGCAGGCCGGCCAGGCAGCGCAGCAGGGTGGACTTGCCGGAGCCGGAGCGGCCGAGCAGGGCGACGATCTCGCCGGCCCGGACGGTGAGGTCGATCCCGGAGAGCACCGGGAGTTCGCCGTCGGCGCCGGCGTAGGACTTGGTGAGGCCGACGGTCTCCAGCAGGGTCGCGCCGTCCGCCACGGCGGGCTGGGTGACGGCGGGGGCGGGGCGGGAGGAGAACGGGAAGCGCATCGGGGGGAACCTCATTGGAGCGAGTAACGGCGTTCGGCCAGGCGGTACAACCGGCGCCAGAGCAGGCGGTTGAGGGCGACGACGTACAGGCTCATCACCGCGACCCCGGCGAGCAGGTGCGGGTGGTCGCCGCGTTCGGTGGCGCCGGCGATGTACGCGCCGAGGCCGGTGGCGGTGAGGGTGGTGCCGCCGAAGGTGACCACCTCGGAGACGATGGAGGCGTTCCAGGCGCCGCCGGAGGCGGTGATGCCGCCGGTGACGTACGCCGGGAAGATGCCGGGGACGATGAGCCGCCGCCAGCGCTGCAGGCCGCGCACGCCGAGGTTGTCCATGGCCTCGCGCAGGTCGCTGGGGATCGCCATGGCGCCGGCGATGGCGTTGAACAGGATGTACCACTGGGCGCCGAGGGCCATCAGCAGCACGCCGCCGAGGTCGATCGACAGGCCGGTGCGCAGCAGCAGCCAGACCACCAGCGGGAACAGGAAGTTGGCGGGGAAGCTGGCGAGCACCTGGACCAGCGGCTGGGCGATCCTGGTCAGCCGGGGGGAGAAGCCGATCCGCACGCCGATCGGCACCCAGACGACGGTGGCGACCGCGACCAGCACCACCACCCGGGCCAGGGTGGCGAGGCCGAGCAGCAGGGGTTCGCCGAAGACGCCGAGGCCGGTGGTGCCGGCGAGGTAGCGGCCGAGGTCGACCAGGCCCCAGAGCACGATGCCGCCGGAGACGACGGTGAAGAGGAGGTCGCCGGTGCGCTGCCGGGCGCGGCTGACCGCGAGCGGCCGGTCGTCGGTGCCGAAGACCCGTCCGGCCCGGTCCAGGGCCCGGCCGAGGGGCCGCATCGCCCGGCCGAGCAGGCCGGGCAGCCGGGAGCGGCGCAGCAGGGCGAGCACGACGGAACGCTGCACCTCGGTGGCCTCGGACTGCTCGTTCTTGAAGCGTTCGGCCCAGGCGGTGAGCGGCCGCCAGAACAGGAAGTTCACGCCGATGACCAGGACGGCCATGGTGGCGATCGCCCAGCCGACCCGGCCGAGGTCGCCGGCGGCGATGGCGGCGCCCGCGTAGGAGCCGACCCCGGGCAGGGCGTAGCGCTGGTTGTCGACGCTGATCGCCTCGGAGGCGACCAGGAAGAACCAGCCGCCGCCGAAGCTGAGCATGCCGTTCCAGACCAGGCCGATCATGCCGGAGGGCAGTTCGACCTTCCGGAACCGCATCCACCGGCTGAACCGGAAGGAGCGGGACAGCTCGTCGAGTTCGCGCGGCAGCGAGACCAGTGAGTGGTAGAAGCCGAAGGTCATGTTCCACGCCTGGGACGTGAAGATGGCGAACACGGCCGCGCACTCCAGGCCGAGCTCGGAGCCGGGGAACAGGGCGAGGAAGCCGGTGACGGCGACGGTCAGGAAGGCGAGCACCGGCACCGACTGGAGGATGTCCAGCGCGGGGATCAGCACCCGTTCCAGCCGGCGGCTGCGGGCGGCGGCGTAGGCGTAGCCGAAGGTGAAGCCGACCGAGAGGACCAGCGCCGCGAACATCCGCAGCAGCGAGCGCGCCGCGTCGTACGGCAGCCGGGCCGGGTCGGTGTCCACGGCGGCGTCGCGCGCGGTGGAGAACCGTACGGTGGTGCCCTGTCCGACCCGCAGTGCGAGGTAGAGCAGGACCAGGACGGCGGCGGCCACGACCACGTCCGCCCAGCCCGCCCGGGGGGCCCGGCCCGCCCGGGACGGGCGGCCCGCGGTCCGGGGCGGCAGCGGGCCCCGGGACGGGCCCGGGGCGGACTTCGGGAAGGACATGACGGGGACCTCCGGCGCAAACCCGGGCAGTCTGCTCCCTTCTGACGTCCGTACGCAAATGGACCGGTGTTTCGGTCCGGTGCTCAGGCCGGAGGGGGCCTACGCGGTTTCGACGAACTCCAGCAGGTTGCCGACCGGGTCGGTGGTGTAGAAGCGGCGCCGGGGCGGGAGGCTGTCGTCCCAGACGACCTGGGCGCCGAGTCCGGCGAGGCGTTCGGCGAAGTCCTCGATCTCGCAGACCGCCATCCCGGGGTGGGCCTTGACACTGGGGCGGAAGCGCTCCTCGATGCCGAGGTAGAGCCGGACCCGGCCGCCGTCGGCGGCGAACCAGCAGCCGCCGCGGCCGGTCAGCGGCTGGGGCTTGGGGATCTCGGCCATCTGCAGGACGTCGCCGTAGAAGGCGCGCAGCAGGGGCTCGCTGCCGGGCGGCGCGGAGAGCTGGACGTGGTCGAGGGCCGTGATCACTTCGGCTTCCTCTCGAAGGGGTCGGACGGGGTGGACGTGGCGTGCTGCCGGGCCGCGGTGACCAGCAGCCGGGCGGTCGGGGTGGGCAGGCCGAGGTGGTGGGCGATCCACTGGGGGTCGTGCCCGTGGGTGGCGAACACCCAGGCGGTGTAGAGCCGGTTGAGGCCGGGGGCGTCGGGGCCGAGCAGGAGCGGGCGGACCTGCTCCATCGGGAAGCCCTCCAGCGAGCGGGCGCTGAACCACTGGGCGTCGTCCTCCGGAGCGGGAGGCGCGGCCAGGCCCGCCCGCTGCCGGCTGTGGGCCAGCAGCAGGGCGAGCAGCAGCCCGACGGCCGAGCCGCCGATGAGCACGCCGGAGAGGAACAGGCGCAGCGGAGCGGGCGCGGCGCCGAGGGCTGCGACCTGGAGGGCGAGGAGGAGCACGGCGACGCAGAGCGCCGTACCTCGGCTAGTCCAGGGGAACAGGGCGGTCCGGGTCATGCGGTGTCCTCCTCCGGTTGGTGTCGGCGCTGTCGGTGGTGCCACTGGTGCTGTCGGTGGTGCCACTGGCGCTGCGGCGGGGCCGGCCTCAGGCGGCGCGGACCAGCCGGGGGTCGTACTTGTAGCCGATCTGCCGGACGGTGGCGATCGCCTCCCGGTGGCCGGGGCCGAGCTTGCGGCGGATCCGGGCGATGTGGGTGGCGATGGTGCGGGTGTCGCCGGTGTCCGGCCGGCCCCAGACGGACTCCATCAGCTGGCGGCGGGAGTGCACCCGCAGCGGGTTGCCGACCAGGTGGGCGAGGAGTTCGAACTCCAGGTACGGCAGGTCGAGGTGCTGGCCGTCGACGGTGACGGTGCGCTGCTCCTGGTCGACCACCAGGCCGGCCGAGTCGAGGACGGGCCGCGGGCCGGGGACGGGCCGGGCGGCGGGGACGGCCCGCAGGGCGGGGGCGGCGGTGTGGTCCGAGAAGATGGCGTCGAGCCTGCGGTAGCGCACGGCCATGGCGGATGCTCCTTCGGCGGGTGGGGTCGGTCGGGTCAGTGGCCGGGGTGCCAGGAGGCTTCCAGTCGGGCCGTCCCGTCCGGGCCGGTGACGGAGTGCCAGCTGGCCCGCATCCGGGTGGGCCGGTCGTTCGGAAGTCCCGGGGCCGGGCTCGGGGCCGGGGCGCCGACGGCGCGCAGCACGGTGTTGTCGAGCGGGCTGGCGGCCAGCCGTCGGCCCACCGTGGCGAGGGCGGCGCGCAGTCGGCCGCGATCGGTGGACGGGAGGGCGGGCTGGAAAGCGGCAACGATGGACATGGCTGGTCACCTCCGTGACAGGACAGGCAAGATCTGAACAAGTGCGCCGGTGCGCAGGGGAGTTGATGATTCAGGCAGCGGCGGGCGCGGGCGCGGGCGTGGTCGCGGCGGCGGCCCGGTGGCGGGCGGCGGCGAGGGCGATCCGGTGCGCGGCGGCCGGCGGAAGGTCCGCGAAGCGGGCGAGCCAGTCCGGGCGGTGGCCCTGGCGGGCCAGCAGGTAGGCCAGGTGGACACGGGGCTCGTACGCGGAGGCCGGGGTGTTGCGGGTGCCCGAGCGGGGGCAGCTGCCGGGGTCGTCGAGGCGGTAGGCGCGCTCGACGCCGTCGTGCAGGGCGAGTCGGACGCTGGGGCAGTGGTGGAAGAGGTGGTGGAAGGGGGTGGTGGTGCGCATGGCCGTACTGCCTTCCTTCCCCCGGGTGCGGGGTGGTCGAGGGTTCCGGGGCGGGGCCGGGGGCGGCGGGCCGTGGTGTGCGGCGCCGCCCCCGGCGTCCGGGTCAGTGGTTCAGTGCGGTCTGCACGATCTTGACGATCACCATCACCATCGCGACCAGCAGGTAGACGCGCAGGGCGCCCATGCCGAGCTTGCGGGTGGTGGACATCACCGGCTTCTCCAGGGTCTCCAGCGGGGGCATCCGCCAGTTCTCCCGGCCGGTGCGGTCGATCGGGTCCTCCTTGGTGCCGCGGCGGCCGGAGAGGAAGGAGTACCCGGCGACCAGGACGCCCGCCACCCCGCAGCCGGCCATGATCCGCAGGATCGCGTCCGAGCTGATGTCCGGCCAGACGACGGCCGCGGTGAGGATCAGCGACAGCGTGACCAGCACGCCGACCACGGCGGCGGTGAAGGCGTTGGTCTTGGGACCGTTCACCCAGGGGCCGAGCACCGCCTTGTCGTTGCAGAGCAGCAGCAGGAAGACGGTGGCGGAGGGCAGCAGCACCCCGGCCAGCACCTGGACGAACTGGGTCATCAGGCCCTGCATGTAGCCGGTGGACAGCAGGGTGATGGCGGCCGCGGCGATCACCAGGCCCGCGTAGATGCCGTAGAAGCCCTTGGCGCCCTTGACCCCGCGGTGCAGCGAGTGCTTGATGCCGAAGACGTCGCCGATGGCGTAGGCGGTGGAGAGCGAGACGGCGAAGGCGCCGATGATCGAGGCGTCCAGCAGGGCGATGGCGAACAGCACGCCCGCCAGGTGGCCGGCCTTGTCCTCGATGCCCTTGGCGACGGCCCCGGCGTCGGAGAACTGGCCGAAGCCGTCGGTGCCCGCGAAGGCGGCGGCGGTGAAGCCCATCATGGCGGCGGCGCCGATGATCACGATCGCGATGCCGATCCAGAGGTCGGCCTTCTCGTACCTCATGAAGCGCGGGGTGATCCGCTTGTCGATGACGTACGACTGCTGGAAGAACAGCTGCCAGGGGGCGACGGTGGTGCCGACGATCGAGATGATCACCAGCATGACCGCGGCCAACTCGCCCGCGCCGCCCGGCATCTGCGGCACCACGAAGTCGTGGGCCATCTGCGAGGTCTTCGGGTGGACCATGAAGTAGATCGGCACCAGCAGCAGCGAGCCTATGCACAGGGTCACCGCGACCCGCTCGAAGCGCTGGAAGGAGCCGGTGAAGGCCGAGGCGATGATGATCGCCGCCGCCAGTACCACCGAGGCGACCTTGGGCAGGCCCAGGTAGCCGGCCGCGAGCGTCACGCCGATGAACTCGGTGACCAGGGTGAGGGCGTTGAGCAGGAAGAGGTCGATGACGCTGAACGCGCCCCAGAACTTGCCGAAGCGCTCCAGGATCAGCCGGGCGTGGCCGACACCGGTGACCGCGCCCAGGCGCAGCACCATCTCCTGGTTGACGTACAGCACGGGCACCAGCATCAGCAGCGTCCACAGCAGCTGGGTGCCGTAGTTCTGGCCGGCCTGGCCGTAGGTGGAGAAGGCGCCGGCGTCGTTGTCGCCGACCATCACGATCAGGCCGGGGCCGACGATCGCCAGCAGGGTCTTGAGTCTTGCCGACAGGCCTTGGCGCGGTGCGTCGTCATCGAGCTTGATGGTGCCGAGCGCACCCTTGATGTCGCCGACGTGGGCGTCGTCCAGTACGGCCGAACGCTGCTTCTGCGGCTTGGAGTTGAGTGTGGCGTTGGTGGTCATGACGTTCCTCCCGTGGACCCCGGGACAGGCGGGGTGATGGGGGCGCGCAGCAGTAATTCCCCCTGCGTGCGGGCACGGCGCACCGGCCCGCGGCGGGGCGGTGCCCGGGCGGGCACGGCGGAGCCGCGTGCGTGCTGGCGAACGGTGCGACGACGTCGCCGCCGTGATGTGACGGTGCGTCAGTTGTACGCGCAGGGAAGGTTGTTACCGCGTGCCGGAGGTGTACGAGGACAGGCGGGGGTAGGGGCTACTGTGGCCCGGACTACTGCAATCCATGTCTCTCGCCTCCTCCCGGTCGACGCACCCCGTGGTGCGTGTCATCGACACGGCAAGGAGTTCACCGGCGCGCGCGACTGCCACCGGTTCACCCCAACTCGTCAGAGCTTTGGCACTCCACGGCGTGTCCAACCCGTTCGGGCCGGAAGCCACTTCGGATCAACCCTTAGGTCGGGAAGATCTGTCCTAACCCTGGGCGTCTCTCGACGTCGTCGGATCAGTGGCCTGTGTCCGTGAAGAAGCCTCACCGAACGAGGTGCCTTCTTCAAACCTCCAGAAGCATAGACCGACGGAAGCGCGATACTTGCGCACTTGGTAGAACCTTTACCTTTCGCGAGGCGTGACCTCCGTCCGGGTGACGCGGGTTTGAGCGCCACGTGACGACGGAACGACTTCCCGCCGGATCCGTACCCGCACACGCACACGCAGCTGAGGGGTGGCATGGCGACCGCAGGCTCCCAGACCGCAGGACCTCCGGGGGCTCCCCGGCGGGCGAGGGCGCTGGCACTCGCCCGGCGCCCGAAGCTCTGGCTCTTCCCCGGCGTCCTGTGCGCCCTGGTGGCCGCGCTGCTCTCGCTGCTCTACCTGGGCGGCATCGTCAACCCGACCGGGCACCTGCACCGGCTGCCGATCGCCCTGGTGAACGCCGACCAGGCCCCGCCCCCGCCCGGCCAGCCGGTCAACCTCGGCACCCAGCTGACCCGCGCCGTGGTGGCCGGGACCCCGGACGACAACGTCCGCTGGCGCCAGACCGACGACGCGGGCGCCCGCGACCTGCTCGCCGCCGGCAAGGTCTACGGCGTGCTGCTCGTCCCCGCCGACTTCACCGCCACCGTCACCGCGCTCGCCGCCGGCGGGGCCACCCACCGGCCCACCCTCACCGTCCTCACCAACCCCGGCCTGGGCAGCCTCGGCTCCTCGATCGCCGCCCAGATCGCCCAGAACGCCGCCCACCAGGCCTCGGTCGCGGCCGGACAGCGGCTGCTGGCCGCCGTACCGGCCCAGGGCGGCCCGGGCGCCCAGGGGCCGGACACCGGCGCCACCGCCCGGCTGCTGCTCGCCGACCCGTTCGCCGTCGCCACCCAGGTCGGCCACCCGATCGGCAGCCACAGCGGCCTCGGCCTGAGCGCCTTCTACTTCACCCTGCTCGCCGTGCTGACCGGCTTCATCGGCGGCAACATCATCCACAACGGCGTCGACACCGCGCTCGGCTACAGCGACAGCGAGATCGGCCCCTGGCACACCCGCCGCCCGACCGTCCCGATCAGCCGCACCCAGACCCTGCTGCTCAAGATGCTGATGACCGCCGGGATCATGCTGGTCACCACCTCCCTGGTGCTGCTCTGCACGGCCGGGATCCTCGGCATGGACGCCCCGCACCAGGCCCTGCTGTGGGTGTTCGCCTACTGCGCCAGCCTCGCCGTCGGCCTCGGCGTGCAGGCGATCAACGCCGCGTTCGGCGGGATCGGGCAGCTGGTGTCCATGTTCGTGTTCATCGCGCTCGCCCTGCCGTCCTCCGGGGCGACCGTCCCGCTCCAGGCGGTGCCCGGCTTCTACCGCTTCCTGGCCGTCTTCGAGCCGATGCGGCAGCTGAGCGACGGCATCCGGGCGATCCTCTTCTTCGACGCCCGCTCGGACGCCGGGCTGGCCCGCGGCTGGGTCATGATCGCCATCGGGGTGGCGCTGGCCCTGGCCTTCGGCTTCGGGATGACCCGCTACTACGACCGCAAGGGCCTGCACCGCTGGACGCCCCAGCCCTCGGAGTAGGCCGGTCTAGCTCTTCGTCACGGTCACCTTGAGGTGCTTCATGATCGGCTGGTCGCTCTGGGTGCTGTGGTCGCCGATCGCGCACAGCACGTTCAGCTCCGGCATGTACCCGGCCGCGCAGCCGCGCGGGATGTCGTACGGGACGGCCAGGTAGCCGTGCACCGAGCGGGTGGAGCCGTCCCGGGCGGTGCTGGTGACGTCCACCGGGTCGAACTCGGCGATGCCGCGCTCGCGCATGTCGTCCCGGTTGAGGAAGACCAGGGTGCGCAGGTTCTGCACGCCCCGGTAGCGGTCGTCGTCCGAGTAGATGGTGGTGTTCCACTGGTCGTGCGAGCGCATCGTGCCGAGCGCCAGGGTGCCGGGCGCGGGGACGACATCGGGCAGCGCGGCGGCGGAGAACTCGGCCTTGCCGGAGGGGGTGAGGAAGACCAGTTCGCGGGCGGGCTGCTTGATCCGGAAGCCCAGCGGCAGCCGCACCCGGCGGTTGAAGTCCTCGAAGCCGTCCAGCACTTCGGCCATGGTGTCGCGGATCCGGTCGTAGTCCTCGATGTACCACTCCCACGGGGTGGGGCTGTCCGGCAGGGCCGCGCGGGCCATCCCGGCGACGATCGCGGGCTCGGAGAGCAGGTGCGGTGAGGCCGGGCGCTTCATGCCGGCCGACAGGTGCACCATGCTCATCGAGTCCTCGACCGAGGTGGACTGCACCCCGGCGCGCTGGTGGTCCTTCTCGGTCCGGCCGAGGCAGGGCAGGATCAGCGCCCGGCGGCCGTGCACCAGGTGGCTGCGGTTCAGCTTGGTGCTCACCTGGACGGTCAACTCGCAGGTGCGCAGGGCCTGGTAGGTGTAGGGGGAGTCCGGGGCGGCGAGCGCGAAGTTGCCGCCCATGCCGACGAAGACGGTCACCTCGCCGCGCCGCATCGCCTCGATCGTCCCGACCGTGTCCAGGCCGTGGGCGCGCGGCGGGTCGATCCGGCAGACCGCGCCGAGCCGGTCCAGGAAGGCGTCGGCCGGCCGGTGGTCGATCCCGCAGGTGCGGTTGCCCTGCACGTTGCTGTGCCCGCGCACCGGCGAGGGCCCGGCCCCCTCCCGGCCCAGGTTGCCGCGCAGCAGCAGCAGGTTGACGATCTCCCGCACGGTGTCCACCCCGTGCTCGTGCTGGGTGACGCCCAGGCACCAGCTGAAGATCGAGCGGTCCGCCTCGCGGTAGACCCGCGCCGCCTTGAGGATCTCCGCCCGGCCCAGCCCGCTCTGGCGCTCCAGCTCCGCCCAGGGCGTCTGCTCGCAGACGCGCCGGTAGGCCGCGAAGCCGCTGGTGTGCCGCTCGATGAAGAGCCGGTCCAGCGCCCCGTCGTCGGCCGCCGACTGCTCCAGGAGCGCCTTCGCCATGCCGCGCAGCAGCGCCATGTCGCCGCCGATCCGCGGCTGGAGGTTGAGCGTGCTGGTGCGGGTCGCCCGGTTCAGCGCCATGTCGGTGAAGTCGTGCGGGATGATCGTCCGGGTCGCCGCCGCCTCGACCAGCGGGTTGACGTGCACGATCTGCGCGCCGCGCCGGAAGGCCTCGGCGAGCGAGGTGAGCATCCGGGGCGCGTTGGAGGCCGCGTTGACGCCCAGGATGAACAGCGCGTCGGTGACCTCCCAGTCCTTGAGGTCGACCGTCCCCTTCCCGGTGCCCAGCGCCGCCTGGAGGGCCCGTCCACTGGCCTCGTGGCACATGTTGGAGCAGTCGGGGAGGTTGTTGGTGCCCAGCTCGCGGGCCATCAGCTGGTACAGGAAGGTCGCCTCGTTGCCGAGCCGGCCGGAGGTGTAGAACGCCGCCCGGTTCGGGTCGTCCAGCCCCCGCAGGGTGCGGCCGACCAGGTCGAACGCGTCCTTCCAGCCGATCGGCAGGTAGTGGTCGGTGTCCGGGTCGTAGACCATCGGCTCGGTGAGCCGGCCCTGGTCCTCCAGGGCGAAGTCGCTCCAGTCGGACAGCTCGGTCACCGAGTGCGCGGCGAAGAACTCCCGGCCGACCCGCTTGCGGGTCATCTCCCAGGTGACGTGCTTGATGCCGTTCTCGCAGATGTCCAGGTGCAGGCCCTTGGTGTCGTCCGGCCAGGCGCAGCCCGGGCAGTCGAAGCCGCCGTTCTCGTGGTTCATCCGCATGACGGCCCGCGGGCCGTCCAGGTACGCCCCCTCGCGGGCCATGAAACGGGTGACGCTCTTCGCCGCGCCCCAGCCGGCGGCGGGGTGGTGGTACGGCGCGTAGCGGGGCGGCGCGGCGGGGGAGGGGCCGACCTCCTCCGGCTGCTGCGGGGCGGCGGTGGCTTCGTCGTCGGAGGTGGTCACGGTGCTCGCCTTCCGTCGCGCGGCTGGGTCACTCGGGGGTCCGGGTCGACGCTACGCCGGGCCGTCGGCCCCCGCGCGTCGACCGCTACGGCTCCCGTGCACCGACCGTTACGGCTCCCGCGCGTCGACAGCTACGCCTTCGGCAGGGCGCCCAGCACCCCGGCCAGGTCCGTCCGCCGGGCCACTTCCCGCAGGGCGCGGGCCATCACCGACCCCGGCTCCCGGGCCGCGGTCACCAGCCCGATCGGCGTGCTGTGCACCGGCTCCACCAGCGGGACGGCCCGCATCCCGGGCGGCACCCCGAACACGTGCAGCCAGGCGTACGGCACCACGCTCGCCCAGTGGCCGGTGCGCACGTGCGCGAACAGCGAGCCCACCGAGTCCGTCTCCACCCGGGGCACCGGCGCCAGTCCGAGGCCCGCGAACACCCCGTCCAGCACCCGGCGGCCCTGCATGCCCGGGTGCAGCAGGCACAGCGGCAGCCGGGAGGCCTCCGTCCAGGTGGCGTGCGGCTGCCCGGCGAGACCGTCGGCGGGGCCGGTCAGCAGGACGTACCGCTCCTCGTACAGCGGGACGGTGCGCACGCCCTCGGTGCCCTGCTCCGGGAGGTAGCTGAGGCCCGCGTCGATCTCGAAGTCCCTTACCTGGCGCAGGAGTTCATCGGCGCGCAGGTCGGTGGACAGCTCCACGGCGGCCAGCGGGTGGGTGGTGCAGAACGGTCCGGTGAGCAGCGGGACGGCCCCCGAGGCGGTCGGCACCGAGCCGATCCGCAGCCGTCCGCTCAGCCCGGTGCGCAGCGCGTCCACCTCGTCCCGCAGGGCGTCCCGGTCGGCCAGGATGCGCTGCGCCCACCGCACGATCCGCTCGCCCTCGGGGGTCAGGCCCTCGTACGCCCGGCCGCGCCGCACCAGCAGCACCCCCAGTTCGTCCTCCAGCTTGCGCAGCGCCTCGGACAGCGCCGGCTGGGAGACCCGGCAGGCCTGGGCGGCGCGGGCGAAGTGCCGCTCGCGGGCCAGGGCGACCAGGTACTCGAGCTGGCGGAACAGCATCTACTCGGCCTCGGCCTCGGCGGCGTGCCCGGCCTCGGTCAGGTCGGTCAGGTCGATCCGGTCGGTGCGGGTGTACACGTTCATCGAGTCGCCGCGCAGGAAGCCGACCAGGGTCAGCCCGCTCTCCTCGGCCAGGTCCACCGCCAGCGAGGACGGCGCGGAGACGGCGGCGAGCGCGGGGATGCCGGCCATCACCGCCTTCTGCACCAGCTCGAAGGAGGCCCGGCCGCTGACCATCAGCACCGTGCCCCGGGCCGGCAGCAGGCCCTCGCGCAGCGCGTGGCCGACCACCTTGTCCACCGCGTTGTGCCGCCCCACGTCCTCGCGCAGGCAGAGCAGCCGCCCCTGGGCGTCGAACAGCCCGGCCGCGTGCAGGCCGCCGGTGCTGTCGAAGACCTTCTGGGCGGCGCGCAGCCGGTCCGGCAGCGCGGACAGCAGCTCGGGGGTGATCCGCAGCCCGTCCGCCGCGACGCTCCACGGCGCGGTGGTGCGCACCGCGTCCAGGCTGGCCTTGCCGCACAGGCCGCAGGAGGAGGTGGTGTAGAAGTTGCGCTCCAGCGAGGCGTCCGGGGCGGGCACACCGGCCGCGAGCACCACGTCCACCACGTTGTAGGTGTTGCCGCCGTCGGCGGTGGCCCCGGCGCAGTAGCGGATCCCGGCCAGGTGGTCGGCGGCGTGCAGCACGCCCTCGCTGACCAGGAAGCCGGCCGCGAGGTCGAAGTCGCTGCCGGGGGTGCGCATGGTCACCGTCAGCGGACGGCCGCCGACCCGGATCTCCATCGGCTCCTCGGCGGCCAGGGTGTCGGGGCGGTGCGAGGGCACGCCCTTGCGCAGCCGCAGCACCCTGCGGGGTACGGTCACTCGGCCCATGGTCGTCGGCTCCTCGGGTGGGTCGCGGGTCGCGGGTCGTGGGTCGGCCTCGCGGCCGGTCAGGTCTGTACGGATGAATCCTCGCGCGTTTCCGGGCCGGCCGGGTGCCCGGGCAGGTGGCGGCGGCTGTGCGCGCCGGTGACCGCCAGGCAGAGCACGCCGACGGCGGCCATGCCGACCAGCAGCGCCGGGTAGGACGCGCGCCCGGCCGTGCCGGCCAGCAGCAGCGGGGTGAGGAAGCCGCTGGAGGTGGTGCTCTGGTAGAGCGCGGCGGAGGTCGGTCCGGCGGGGTTGCGTCCGGTGGCGCCTCCGACGCTGCGGGCGGTGAGCCGCTCCACCTCGTGCAGGCCCGCGCCGAGGGTCAGTCCGTACCCGGTGCCGAGCACGACGGCGGCCGCCAGCACCAGCCCCACCGAGTCGCGGTCGGCGGCCAGCGCGCCGAGCAGCAGTCCGGCGATCACCGTCGCCATCGCGGTGAGGGTGGCCCGGGCGCTGCCCGCGTCGTCCAGCCGGGCCGCGAAGGGCTGGGCGAGCACCCCCATGGCGAGCGTCAGGGCCGCCACCAGACCGCTGAACAGCGGTGCGTAGCCCGGCAGATGGTGGGCGACCAGCGGCGGCAGCACGACGTAGCCGACGGTCGCGGCGCCCAGCACGGCGGGGCTGGCGGGCAGCACGACGTAGCGGAACCGGGGGTGCTGCACGGCCGCGCGGTGGTGCTCCGCGGGCCGGACCGGGCGGCCCACCGGCGCCGCGTCCGGGAGCCGGCCGGTGGCCCGCAGGACCAGCAGACAGGCCGCGGCGTGGGCGAGACAGGGCACGACGGTCGGACCGGGCAGCCACTCGGAGAGGACGCCGGAGGCCAGCGCACCGGCCGAGAAGCCGATCCCGGTGGCGTACATCGCGCGGCGCGCGGCGGCCACCGGCGACACCCCGGGGCCGGAGAGCTCCCGCAGCCAGGTCGTCCCGGCCGGGAACACCAGCCCGGCCGCGAAGCCGGTCGCCAGCCGGGCGACGTACCCGGTGGGCTCGTCGGCCAGCGCCAGCAGCGCGCTGGCGGCCGCCGACAGGGCGAGCCCGGCCCGCACCGTGCGCCGGCGCCCGTACCGGTCCGCGGCCGGGCCGCCCAGCAGCAGCCCGGGCACCAGCCCGACCAGGTACACCGAGAACATCCCGGCCAGCGACACCGGCGACCAGTCCGTGTGCGCCCGGTAGACGCTCGCCAGCGCGGTGAACTGGTTCGCTCCCCAGGCGGCGACCGCCACGGCGGCCGCGGCCGGTATCCAGCGGGCGGTGCGCACGTGCGGGGTCTCCTCGGACGGTTCGCTCGGACGGGGAATCCGGCGGCGGTGGGCCGCCCGTCCAGTGTCCTGTCCGGCATCGTCGCAGGTCAAAGAGGTCGTACCAGTCGTCCGATCGGCGCGGCCTATCGAACGGGACGACCCCCGCGTGCCCCGGTCAGCCGCTGCCGCCCACCGCCAGCACGACCGCGCTCGCCGCGCCGCCCGGCGTCTCGTAGTTCACCGTCTCCCCGGCGTGGCGGCCCAGCAGCGCCTTCCCGAGCGGGCTGTCGTACGTCACCAGGGTCAGCTCGCGCTCCTCGGCCAGCTCGGAGATCTCGACGGTCTCCTGCTCGCCGTCGGAGAACCGCACGGTGACCGTCGACCCCACCCCGATCACGTCCGTGGACGGCGCCCCGGCCACCTCGGCCTCCCGCAGCCGCCCCTCCAGCTCGACGATCCGCCGGTCCAGCCGCGTCACGTCCGAGGCCCGCTGCAACTCGTCCGCCGCGTCGGCGCGGTCCCCCACCGGATCCTCCCCGCGCAGGGTCGCGGCCACCTCCCCCCGCTCCGCCCGCAGCTGCGCCAACTCCTCCTGCACGGCACGCAGCCCCTCGGCACTGATCGGTTCCGGCCCACCGCTCATCGCACGCTCCCGGGTCTCTGAGGGAACACCCAAACACCGGTCGCCTCTCATTACCCCACCCCACCGAAGCCCGGGCAAATCCTCGGCGGACGCGGGCCGGGACGCGCGACGGGACGCAGGCCGGGACGCGCGACGGGGCACCGGCCCGGCCCGGCCGGGGGTCAGCGGGTGAGCAGTTCGGCCGGGACGACCGGTTCGAGGAAGCGGCTGGCGGCGCCGTGCCAGGAGACGGCGAGGGCCTCGCGGGCGCGGGTGCAGGCCACGAACAGCAGGTTCAGCTCACCGTTGAGGTCCTCCCGGTGCTGCTGCGGGTCGGTGTCCTCCGGGGTGAGCGCGTTGCCGTTGGGCACCATGGCGTCGCCGACGCCCACCACGGCGACGCAACGGAACTCCAGCCCCTTCATCCGGTGCATGGTGCCGATCCGCACGCCGGGGGCCGGCGCGCTGCCGAGCAGGTGGGCCGGGGTGCCGGCCTGCTCCAGCGCCCGGGCCGTGTCGCGGCCGAGTTGGGCGGTGCGGGTGGCGACGCCGATGTCCTCCGGGCCGACCCCCGAGGCGGTCCACGCCTCGATCCGGGCGACCAGGGCCCGGAGCTCCTCGTCCTGGTCGGCGTGGCCGCGCGCCTCGGGCTGGGCGCCGTGCAGGGTCGAGTGGTAGCCGGCCAGCGACTCCTCGCCGCCGTCCAGGTCGTCCGGGCGTTCGCCGGTGAGCAGCGAGGCGGCCCAGCTCAGGATCTCTTGCGTGGTGCGGTAGTTGACGCGCAGTCGGGAGGAGCGGCCGACCACCTGGATGCCGAGCGAGCGCAGCGAGACCTTGTTGCCGTAGATCCGCTGGTGGGGGTCGCCGGCGAGGAACAGGTCGTCCGGTCCGGGGGCGGCGAGTGCGCGCAGGAAGCGCCACTGCGCGGGGTGGAGGTCCTGCGCCTCGTCGACCACCACGTGCCGGAACGGGCGTTCGTCCCGTTCGTCGAGGGACCGGGCGGCGTGCGCGCAGACCTGGAGGAAGGTCCGCTCCCCGCTCTGCCGCAGCTCCTCCTCGAACGCGGCCACCGTGCGCCACAGTTGGGCGCGTTGCAGCGGGCCGAGCGCGGTGCCCCGGCCGGTCCGCGGCGCCTTGAGGTACTGCTCGGGGCTCTCGATCGCCTGGGCCAGGACGACCTGCCGCCACTCCTGGTCCAGGAAGACGTCGGTGAAGTCGACCCCGAGCCGCTGCCCGACCCGGCGCCAACGGGCCAGCACCGCCCGCTGGTTGAACAGGATCTTCAACGGGGCGCCGCCGAGCGAGCGGCGCAGCACCTCGTTCGCCAGGGCGTCGACGGTGACCACCCGGACCTTGGCCCGGATCCGCCCGTCGGTGATCAACAGGCCCAGGCAGCGCTCCAGTTCGGCGGCGAGGTCCTTGGTGTAGGTGGTGAGCAGCACCGACCCGTCGGGGGCGTCGGCGGGCAGCCGGCGGGCCAGGTGGTAGGCCCGGTGCAGGGCGACCACGGTCTTGCCGGTCCCGGGGCCGCCGGTGACCCGGGCCGGGCCCTGGTACGAACCCCGGTAGGCGATCCGGTACTGGGCCGGGTGCAGGAAGATCCGCCAGGCGTCGAAGGGGCGCTCCAGGATCTCCTGGAGCTCCTCGGGCCCGGACACCAGGGCGACCCGGCCGCGGGCGTGGGCCATCGCCGAGACCAGTTCGTCCCCGGGGCGCCCGGTGCCCGCCGGGTCCGCCGCCCGCGCGTACGCCTGGACGATCTCGCGGTCGATCTCGGCCGGTTCCATCCCGCTGGCCAGGCCGATCAGCACGTCGAACTGCTGCTCCGGCAGGACCCGGTGGAGCGCCTCCAGGTGCGCCTCGTCGGGCAGCAGGCGGATGATCGGCAGGATCTCCTCCTCGATGCCCAGGCTGCGCAGGACCTTGTCGGAGCGGTCGGCGAAGAGCCGCTGGGGCTCGTCCGAGGCCCGGGCCCGCAGCGAGGCGGAGGCGCGCTCCAGGGCGACGTCGTTGCGGATCTCGACGCCCTGGGTGGCGGCGTTCACCGAGGCGCGGTGCTTGAGCGCCCAGTCGTTGGCCTTGTCGTGGGGGAGCACCTTGAGCAGCAGGTAGCCGTCGCCCCGGTCGGCCTTGAGGACGACCCCGCGCCAGAAGTCGGTGATCCGGATGGTCCGGATCCGCGGGTCCCGCTGGTGGGTGAGCTTCTCCAGGTGGGTGCCGGCGTGGGTGGCCCCGGTGAACTTCTCGAAGGTCTCGAAGACCCGCCGCTGCACCGACCGCTCCAGTGCCGCGAACTCCATCAGGAAGTCCCGGTGCATCCCCAACGTCGCCACCCGGGCCCCCTCACGCCTCTGTCCGGATCTTCGGTGTGCCCACTCTACTGGGGGACTTGGAGGTGGCGGTGGTCACCTCCGGGGGCGGGGAGGCGGGGGAAAGCGCAGGTCGCAGGGGTGGGGCGGAGGGGCGGGGGAGGGACCGGCCGTCGGGCCGGAAGCGGGCGAAGCTACCATGTGCGCAACACCCTCAGCTCGAAAGATGGACTTGTGACTGTCAACGACGACGTGTTCACGGACTGGAAGAACCGCGAGGAGATCGCGGAGTCGATGATCCCGATCATCGGGCGACTGCACCGGGAGAAGGACGTCACCGTCCTGCTCCACAGCCGTTCCCTGGTGAACAAGTCGGTGGTCAGCATCCTCAAGACGCACCGCTTCGCCCGGCAGATAGCCGGCGAGGAGCTCTCGGTCACCGAGACGATGCCGTTCCTGGACGCCCTGACCACCCTGGACCTCGGCCCCTCGCAGATCGACCTGGCGATGCTCGCCTCGGCCTACCGGGCGGACGACCGGGGCCTGTCGGTGGCGGAGTTCACCGCCCAGGCCGTCGCCGGTGCCACCGGTGCCAACAAGCTGGAGCGCCGGTCCGCGCAGGACGTCGTGCTGTACGGGTTCGGCCGCATCGGCCGGCTGGTCGCGCGGCTGCTGATCGAGAAGGCCTCGGGCAACGGCCTGCGGCTCAAGGCCATCGTCGTGCGCAACGGCGGCGGCGACGACCTGGTCAAGCGCGCCTCGCTGCTGCGCCGGGACTCGATCCACGGACAGTTCCAGGGCACGATCACCGTCGACGAGGCGAACAACAAGATCGTCGTCAACGGCAACGAGATCACGGTGATCTACTCCAACGACCCGAGCGAGGTCGACTACACGGAGTACGGGATCAAGGACGCGATCCTGATCGACAACACCGGCCGGTGGCGTGACCGCGAGGGCCTGTCCAAGCACCTGCGCCCCGGCATCGCCAAGGTCGTGCTGACCGCCCCGGGCAAGGGCGACGTCCCGAACATCGTGCACGGCGTCAACCACGACATGATCAAGCCGGACGAGCAGATCATCTCCTGCGCCTCCTGCACCACCAACGCGATCGTCCCGCCGCTCAAGGCGATGGAGGACGAGTACGGCGTCGTGCGCGGCCACGTCGAGACCGTCCACTCGTTCACCAACGACCAGAACCTGCTGGACAACTACCACAAGGCCGACCGTCGCGGCCGCTCGGCGCCGCTGAACATGGTGATCACCGAGACCGGTGCCGCCTCGGCCGTCGCCAAGGCGCTGCCGGACCTCAAGGCGAAGATCACCGGCAGCTCGATCCGGGTGCCCGTTCCGGACGTGTCCATCGCGATCCTGAACCTCCAGCTCAAGCGGGAGACCACCCGCGAGGAGGTGCTGGACCACCTGCGCGGGATCTCGCTGACCTCGCCGCTCAAGCGGCAGATCGACTTCACCGACTCGCCCGACGCGGTGTCCAGCGACTTCATCGGGTCGAGGCACGCCTCGATCGTGGACGCCGGTGCGACCAAGGTCGACGGCGACAACGCGATCCTCTACCTGTGGTACGACAACGAGTTCGGCTACTCGTGCCAGGTGGTCCGGGTCGTGCAGTACATCTCGGGCGTCGAGTACCCGACGTTCCCGGTGTCGGCGGGCTGATCCACCGGTTGACCGGTTTCGACGGGGCGGTGACCTTCTGGTCGCCGCCCCGTCGGCGTCGGGGTGGGGGAGGGGCCGTCAGGCCTTGGCCAGCCCCGCGTCCGGGACCTTGCCCGACTGCGCCTGCTCGATCCGGTTGACCAGCATCACGGCGAACCGCCGGGCGGCGGGCAGGTCCACCGGCCCGCCCTCGGTGGTCACGCTCGCCACCACGGTGCCCGAGCGCACCACGATGCTCACGCCGTCACCGTCCGCCAGCGGCCCCACGAAGGCCTGGCTCTCGCTGCCCACCGCCGGAGCCTCGACCTTCTTGAACGGCCCGACCGGGTAGGAGGCGTACGTCTCCTTCGCCCGGCTCTTCGCGGCGTCCCGGCTGGGCAGGGTCTCCACCAGGAAGCGGGTCACCAGGTCCCCCGAGGAGAACCGGACCGACCCGCTGAGCGGCTTGCCGCTGCACGGGGCCGAGGCCGTGCAGGTCACGGCGTGGTCGGCGGTGTCGACCTTGCGCTTCTCCTCCTGCCACCCGGCCATCGCCTTGGCGTCCGGCAGCACCTGCCCGACCACCTTGTCGTCCAGCAGCGGCGCCTCCAGGTCCGCGCTGGGCGCCGCCGCCGGCGCCGTCACCCCGCCGCCCGCCCCGGCCGCGGGCGCCGAGGCCCCGGCGGACCCACCCGGCGAGGGGGCCCCGGCCGCCGTCGGTGCCGACGCCGTACCGCCCGGGGCCGACGCCGTGCCACTCGGGACGGCAGCGCCCGCAGCCGTCGAACCGGGCGTCCCCGCAGCCCCCTTGGCCGCCTCCGACCCTCCGGACGAACACCCCGCCAGCACCCCGGCCAACACTCCGGCCGCCACCACGACGGTGACCCGCCGACCACCCATCCCCATGCGCCCACTCCCTTACGGCTGTCCGTGAACCCTCAAGATAGCGACCCCCCTGCACACGAACGGCCCCGGCCCGGGTCTCACGAGCCACCCCCGGCCCCACGACAACGCGGCGAGGTGCGTGCCCCGGCGTCGCGCGCCCGGCGGGAATCGTCAGACACGCCCCAGGGCGAGCAGGGTGTCCAGGGCGCAGTGGGGCACCAGCCAGCCGGCCAGCGGGCCGGTCGGGCCGGTCGCGGCGGCGCAGGCGGCGGTGAGGGCGGCCTCGGCGGCGAGCAGGCCGTCGGCGAGGACGAAGGCGACGCCGTCCACCGCGTCCGGTCCGACCAGGATCCGGGTGTGCTCGATCCGGGCCCCGGCGGGCAGGCCGCGGGTCAGCCCGTCCCGGACGGCCTCGGGGGAGGGCGGGTGCGGGGCCGGGCGGTCGGGGCGGTCCGGGGCGCGGAGGTGGAAGCGAATGGCGTGCACGTGACCCAGCCTGACGGATCGTCGGCGCCGACGGCACCCAGCCCGCTGTCAGAAAACTGTCAGGCAGCAAGATGTCACCCGTTCCCGGGCTCCGGCGCCCCCGGCTCCGGGCGGCGCTGGGCTGGGCAAACGGATGTCGGTCGGCCGTGATATGTACTCACCTGGGGCGGTCACTGTGCGGCCGTGCGATTGATGCCGATGATGTTCGAGGGGGCCACACACATGCCGCTGTTCCGACGCCGCTCGGGCGGGGAGGGCGAGCCCGGCGCGCAGGACCGCGCCGGTGGGCGCGGGTTCGGGTTCGGGCTGGGCCGGCGGGCCGCCTCGGCGGCGTCCGGGCCGGCCGCCGGCCCGGGGTCGGCGCCGCGGCTCGACCCGGCGTTCGGCGACGAGTCCGTGCGGCTGCTGCTCGGGCAGGCCGCCGCCGGGGACTGGACGGCGCTGCGCCCCGCGCTGGCCGCCGCGACCGGCGCCGAGCTGACCTTCCTGGTCGGCGCGGTCTCCGACGTCGCCGGGGTCGAGCAGTGGACGGCCCGCGCGGTGGCGGACGCCCCCGGCGACGCGCTGCCGCTGCTGCTCTCCGGCGCCCGGCACGTCACCTGGGCCTGGGAGGCGCGCAGCGGCGCCCGGGCCAAGCACGTCGGCGAGGAGCAGTGGAAGCTGTTCCACCAGCGGCTGGACGTCGCCGAGGAGCAGCTGCTGGAGGTCGCCGAGCGGGAGCCCGGCTGGCTCGCCCCCTGGTTCTTCCTGCAGATCAGCGCGCGCGGCGCCTCGCTCGGCGAGGAGGTCGCCACCGCCCGCTTCGAGGCGGCGGTGCGCCGGGCGCCGGGGCACCCGGGCTCGCACCGCCAGCGCCTGCAGCAGCTGTCCGCCAAGTGGGGCGGCTCGCACGACGCCATGCACGGGTTCGCCCGCTCCTCGATGCTGGCCGCCCCCGAGGGCAGCCCGCTGGGCGAGCTGGTGGCGCTCGCCCACCTGGAGCGCTGGCTGGACCTGCCGGACGGCGAGGACCACGCCTACCTGTCCGGCCCCGCCGTGGTGGCCGAGTTGCAGGAGGCCGCGTTCCGCTCCGTCCTCCACCCGGACTTCGTCCCGGACCGCGGCTGGCAGTCGAGCTTCAACACCTTCGCGATGGCCTTCTCGCTCGCCGACCAGCGCAAGACGGCGCGGCTGCTGTTCGACGCGCTGGACGGCACGGTCACCGAGTCGCCCTGGCACTACCTGGCCGGCGACCCGGTCAAGGCCTTCCGCGCCCACCGGGACCGCTGCGCCGCGTACTGACCCGCGCCCCCCGTACGTCACCCCTTCCGCATTCCGCGACCGAAAGAGCCTCCGGTGTCCCCAACCGACAACCCGACGAGTGCGCACACCTTCCAGGTGGACCTGCGCGGCCTGGTGGACCTGCTCTCCCACCACCTCTACTCCAGCCCGCGGGTCTACCTGCGCGAGCTGCTGCAGAACGCGGTGGACGCGATCTCCGCCCGCCGCGCCGTCGACCCCGGGGCGCCGGCCGCCATCACCGTCCGGGCCGACGACGAGCTGTCCGTCACCGACACCGGCATCGGCCTGACCGAGCAGGACGTCCACACCTTCCTCGCCACCATCGGCCGCAGCTCCAAGCGCGACGCCGACGGCGGGCTGGACGGCGACGGCCTGGCCCGGGCCCGCGGCGACTTCATCGGCCAGTTCGGCATCGGCCTGCTGGCCTGCTTCGTGGTCGCCGACGAGATCACCGTGGTCACCCGGCACGCGGGCAGCCCGGACGCGCCGGTGATCGAGTGGCGCGGCCTGTCCGACGGCAGCTACACCATCCGCACCCTGCCCGCCTCGGCCAAGCCCGAGCCGGGCACCACCGTCACCCTCGCCCCGCGCGCCGACGCCGCCGAGTGGACCCGCCCCGCCCGGGTGCTCACCCTGGCCCGGGACTTCGGCAGCCTGCTGCGCCACGACGTCACCGTGATCGACGCCAACGGCACCGAGCACGCGGTCAACCGCACCCCGCCGTGGGCCGAGCGGCACGGCTCCCCGCTGGCCCGGCGCGACGCGCTCGCCGAGTACTGCCGGAGCACCTTCGACTTCGTCCCGCTCGACACCATCGAGCTGGACCTCCCGCTGGTCGGCCTGCGCGGCGTCGCGTACGTGCTGCCCGACGCCGCCCCGCCCTCGCGCCGCCACGGCCACCGGGTGCACCTCAAGGGCATGCTGCTCTCCGACCAGGCCGACGAACTGCTGCCGGACTGGGCGTTCTTCGTCCGCTGCGTGGTGGACACCGACGGGCTGCGCCCGACCGCCTCGCGCGAGGGCCTGTACGCCGACGAGACGCTGGCCGCCGTCCGCGACGCGCTCGGCGCCCGGATCCGCGACTGGCTCACCGGCCTGTCCGCGAGCGACCCGGCGCTGCTGCACCGCTTCCTCTCCGTGCACCACCTGGCCGTCAAGGAACTCGCCCGCTACGACGACGAGTTGCTGCGGATGATGCTGCCCTGGCTGCCGTTCGAGACCACCGACGGCAACGTCACCCTGGACGAGTTCGCCCGCAGCCACCCGGTGGTGCTGGTGACCCGTACGGTCGAGGAGTTCCGCCAGGTCGCCCCGGTCGCCGGCGCGGCCGGGCTCGGCGTGGTCAACGGCGGCTACACCTACGACCGGGACCTGGTCCACCGGCTGCCCGAGATACGCCCCGGCGTCTCCGTCTCCGACCTCGACCCGGGCACCGTCACCGCGCACCTGGACACCGTCGACCCGGCCGCCGAACTGGCCGCCGCCACCTTCCTGGCGATCGCCCGCGAGGTGGTCGGCCGGTTCGACTGCGACGTCGCCCTGCGCAGCTTCCACCCGACCAACGCACCCGCCCTGCTGCTCGACAACCGGGAGGCCCGGCACGAGCGCACCCGCGCCCAACTCGCCGACGAGGCCGACGGGTTGTGGGCGGACATCCTGGGCTCGCTGCGCGCCGAGGCGCCCCGCGCCCAGCTGGTGCTGAACCACCTCAACCCGCTGGTGCGCCGCGCCGCCGGCGTCACCGACCACGACCTGGCCGTCACCGCCGTGGAGGCGCTGTACGGGCAGGCCGTGCTGATGACCCGCCGCCCGCTCAAGGCCAGCGAGTCCGCGCTGCTGAACCGTTCGTTCATCAGCCTGCTCGACCACGCGATGCTCGGCCACGAGGCGGCTGGCCCGGACCACGACGGCCCGAAGGGGGCGTGATGCTGGACACCCCCGGCGCGGTGATGGCCGCGCTGCGCGAGAACGACGCCCGCCCGTACGGCCGCACCCGCACCGTCACGGCCGAGGAACTCGTCGACGCCGCCGAGCAGTTCGAGGACACCGAGGTCCGCTCGATGGCCCTGCTCGAACTCATGGAGGCCTACGAGTACGACGGCGAGAGCAACAAGAGCCCGGTCGTCTTCGCCCGCATCCTCAAGCTGTGGGACCAGGACCCGGACGGCTTCGGCGACTGGGCCGCGCAGCAGGTGTTCTGGCGCTTCAAGTGGGTGGCCGGCTCGCTGCGGGACAATCCGGACGTCCCGCTGCCCGCCGTCGAGCGCTGGCTCACCGAACTGCGCGACCGCTACCGGGCGGCCGGCCACGGCCTCCAGCCGTACTACGCCCAGCGCTACCACCTGGCCCGGCACACCGGCGTGGGGGTCCAGGACGCCTACGAGCTGTGGACGGCCCGCCCGCGCACCGAGCTGAGCAACTGCCACGCTTGCGAGACCCGCGCCCGCGCCCGGCACTTCCTCGACCTCGGCGAGGACGCCCGCGCCCTGGAGACCCTCGTCCCGGTGCTGAGCGGCCGCAGCAGCTGCGCCGAGGAGCCCTGCCTCAGCCAGTCCGTCGCGCTGCTGCCGCTGCTGCGCCTGGGCCGCCTCGACGAGGCCCGCTCCACCCACCTCGCCGGCTACCGCGCGGCCCGCGGCAAGGCCTCCATGCTGGCGGCGGTGGCCCGGCACATCGAGTTCTGCGCGCTGTCCGGCAACGAGCCGCGCGGGCTGGAGCTGCTCGCCGAGAACCGCGACCTGTTCGCGGTCACCGGTGAGCCCGGCGCCCGGCTGGACTTCCTGACCGGCGTCGAGGTGCTGATCGCCGCCCTGGCCGCGGCCGGCCACGGCGAGCTCGCGGTCAGCGGCCCGGCCGGCCGCGGCTGGACGGTCGACACCCTGCTCGCCCACCTGCGCACCGAGGCCGACGCCCTGGCCGCCCGCTTCGACGCCCGCAACGGCACCGACACGGTCGGCGCCGCCCGGCGGGCCCGGCTGGCCGTCCGGCCGCTGCTGGCCGAGCCGCTGGCACTGGGCGTACGGGCGGTCGCCGCACCGGAGTTGGCGGGCGCGGCCCCGGCCGTGGCCCCCGCGCCGCGGCGCACCGTCGAGGCCGTACCGGAGGACTTCGCCGCCCTGGTGCTGCGCGCCCGCGAGCTGGAGCTGCTCGGCCACCCGGACGGCGACCGGCTGTGGAAGCGGGTCTCCGAGCGGGCCGCCGCCGCGGACTTCACCCACCCGGAGCACGCCGAACTCGGCGGCCCGGAGCGGCTGCGCGCCGAACTCGCCGAGCAGCGGGCCCACGAGGCGCTGCAACGGGACGACCACGCCGAGGGCGCGGCCGGCCTGCTGGCGGCCGCCGAACTGTTCGAGCGGGCCGGGCTGCCCGGCCCGGCCCTGATGGTCCGCACCCGGACGCTGATCGTCGAACTCGGCGAGGTCGAGGGCGCGGTGGCCGACTGGCCGGCGCTGGACGCCGCGTCGGCCCGGGCCGAGGAGCTGCACGCCATGGGCGACATGACGGACGACGACCGCCTGATCGTCCTGCAGTCGCTCGCCTACGCCGCCCACCACGACCTGGTCGAGGCGCTGCCCGAGCCGTCCGCCGGGACGACCGCGCGCTTCGAGGCGGCCGTCGGCGGCTACCGGCGCGCGGCCGTCGAGCTGGGCTCGGCCCGCCGGGCCGCGACCTCCCGGCAGTACCTCGCCGACGCCGCCGCCCGGCAGGGCCGGTCGGCCGAGGCGGCGGCCGAACTGCGCGAGGTGCTGGCCCAGTTGGAGGCGGCCGAACTGCCCTGGCACACCCCGCGGGTGCTCGGCCTGCTCGGCCAGGTGCTGCTCCAGGGCGGCGAGCCCGGCGAGGCGGTCGAGGTGTTCCACCGGGCGCTGGCCGAGGCCGTGCGCTGGGGCGACGACGCCTACCCGTACGCGCCGACGTACATGCTGCTCGGCCACGCGGCCATGCAGGTCGAGGACTTCGGCGGGGCGGTCCGGGCGCTGTCCGAGGCCGCCGCGCGCTTCGACCGGCTGGGGGACGGGGTGGTCGAGGACGCCGCCCGGGTACGGCTGCAGCTCGCCGACGTGCTGCGCGGCACCGGCCGGGACGCCGACGCGGTGGCCGTGCTGGAGTCCGTCCTGGACGCCTCGGCCTCGACCGCCGGCCTGGACGCCCGGATGGTCGCCCAGGCCCGGCTGGACCTCGCCCGGGGCCTGGTCGAGCTGGAGGAGTACCGGGACGCCGCCGAGGAGTACCTGCGGCTGGCCGAGCTGGTCGCCGACTGGGAGGACCAGGAGACCCACACCATGGTCGCCTGCGAGGCGGCCCTGACGCTGGCCCGGGCGGGCAGCTGGGACGCCGCCGAGGCCGCCCTCGGGCGGGCCCGGGAGGCGCACGAGGAGGCTCCGCAGGTCGACCAACTGGCCTCGACCCTGAGGGAGTTGGCCCAGCTCACGGTGTGCGAGCGGGGCGGCCCGGAGTGGCTGGACGCCGCGCTCGCCCTGCTGGCCGAGGCCGACGCGCTGGGCGAGGCCGCCGAGCGGCGCGGGCAGCAGTACACCGCCTGGTACCTGCGCGGCGGTTCGCACTACGCCCGGGCGCGCTGCCTGGCCGTCGCCGACCGCTTCGAGGAGGCGCTCGCCGAGGCCGAGCGGGCCGTCGAGGTCTACGGCGAGCAGGGTGAACCGGCCGGGGCGCCGCAGCCGGAGTCGCTGCGGGCCGAGTCGGTCCGGCTGGCCGCGCTGATCGAGGGCGGCGACCTCGACCGCCCGAAGGCCGCGGTGCAGCGGCTGACCGCGGCGATCGCCCGCGCCGAGGCGGCCGGCCTGACCGAGGCGCCGCGGGTGCTCGCCGAGCTGCGGGGGCGGATCGCGGGCGACTGAGCCGGGGCGTCACCGGTACCAGAAGTACCGGAAGAGGGGCGGGCGTCCAGGACGCCCGCCCCTCACCGCTGTTCCGGCGGGGTCAGCAGGGGCCGTCGTCGCCCCAGACGCCCCACTGGCCGCTGGCGCTCGGCACCTCGTTCAGCGTCCACCACTTGGCGTGGTAGGCGTGGCCGTTGTACGAGACCTTGGCGCCCGCGGTGTACGTGGTGCTCGCGCTCCACGCCGGGGCGGTGCAGGTGCCCGGGTTGCCGGTGGGGCTGCCGGTCGGCGTGCCCGGGCCGGTGGGCGGGGTGGTCGGGGGCGTGGTCGGCGGGGTGGTGGGCGGGGTCGCCCCGGCGAACTTCACGGTGTACTTGGTGAAGTCCCAGTCGCTCTGCGCCACGCTGGAGCAGGAGCCGGACAGGCCCGGGTCCACCGGCCCGGTGCACTGGCGGTCCCGGTTCACCGACCAGAAGGTGTAGCGGGCCAGGCCGTGCGCGGTGGCGAAGTCCAGCACGCTCTGGAAGTCGGCCTGGCGGAAGTACTCGGCGGCGTCGGTGCGGCCGTTCATCATCGACACGCCCTCGTGGGCGTACGCGGTGGCCTCGCTCCAGCCGAAGGTGGTCTGCAGGATCTGGTTGAACTTCACCAGCGCGTCGGTCTGCGCCGCGGCGCCGTTGAAGCCGCCGTCGAACGGCATGATCGAGTAGTTGTTCGGCGTGAAGCCCTGCGACTTGGCCTCGTTGAGCATCTGGGTGCCGAACCAGCCGGTGCCGGCGTTGGTCCCGGCCGTGGTGATCGAGACGTACAGGCCGGGGTTGTTCTGCTGGAGGATCCGGGCCGCGCCGATCTCGTTGTGGATGGCGGCGGTGTTCTCGTACTCCGGCTCCTCCAGGTCGAAGTCGATCGCCTTGAGGCCGTACTTGGTGATGACCTGCTGGTACCCGGCCGCGGTCGCCTCCGGGGTGCCGCAGACCTGGCCGAGCTTGGTGCCGCCGTACCCGCCGACCGACACCGAGACGTCCCCGCCCTTGCCGCGGACGGTCTGGATGACGGCGGGCATGGCGGTGTCGGAGTCGATCGAGGAGGTGCCGCCCCAGGCGGGCGAACAGCTGTTGCCCTGGGCGAGGACGAAGGCCAGCTGGAAGGCCTTCTGGCCGGTGGCGTCCATCACGGCGGCGGCGTCCGGCGGGCTGTTGTCCTCGGGCATCAGGTACGGCGCCGAGGCGTACCAGTTGCTGCCCAGGCCGGCGGCGGTGGTGCCGGTGGTGGAGGCGGAGGCCGGGCCGGTGCCGGCCAGGGCGGCGAAGCCGCCGGCGACCAGGCCGAGCACGCCGGCCACGGCGAGGGCGGCCCGGGATCTGCGGGTGGTCGGTGCGGTGCGTGGCTGTGGGGGAAGTACGCGGTGCATCGGGGGGCCTTTCCGGGAGGCATGCGTGGGGGAGGGCCCGTGCGCGCCGGAGGTGGGGGTGGCGCGGGCAGGCCGAACTGTCCCGGGGCGTGGGGTGGTTGCCCAGAGCTCCCACTGGTATAGACCTTTCCCGGAGGGTCGGTCAAGGGTCCGGTCGAGGGCCCGGTCGGGCGGGGGGCGGGCGCGGGTGTGGCGGAGGCGCGACGGCGGCGGAGCGGGGCCGCGGAAAGGGAATCGGCTCGTCCGGATCAAAGCTCGATGATCCTCGAATTTGGTCTAGACAGGTTCTCGAACGGTCGGTTAGCTTTCGGACCACGAGATCTCGTGGGTAACCGCACAGCCTCTCCAGTCCACCTTCCCGAGCGGAGGAAAAAATGGTTCAGGCGATTCTCAACCTGGTCGACCGGGCGGTTTCCGGCGGACGCAAGGCGCAGGCCGCCGACGCGTATTGCCAGTGCCCGGCCGGCACCACCACCAACTGCGTCGGCGAGACGCTCTACGTCCGGGAGTGCTGCTCCTGGAACTGTGCCGTCGCCCCCAGCTGCATCACCTACGCGATCGTGGGCGGCTGCTGACCCGACCGGCTCGGCCGACTGATCCGGCCGGCTGACACACGGCCGCCGGTGTCCCCGCCCTGCGTCGGCGGGGGCACCGGCGGAGGGGGAGTCATGACCGCATACCTCTTGCTCGGCTGCCGCGCCGTCATCGCGGTGGTGTTCGCCCGATCCGCCTGGGCCAAGCTCCGCGCCCGCCGCGACTTCCGGTCCGCGCTGCGCGCGATGGCCGTCCTGCCACCCCGGCTGACCGGCGCCGCGGCGATCGGCGTACCGCTCGCCGAGGCCCTCCTCGCCCTGCTGGTCTGGGTGCCCGCACCCGTCACCAGCTGGGCCTTCGCCGCGACCGGCGGACTGATCGCGCTCTTCGCCGCCGTGCTGGTCCGGCTGCTGCGGCAGGGCGCCGACGTCTCCTGCCCCTGCTTCGGGGCCTCCGGCGTACCCGTCACCCGGGCGCACGTGGCGCGCAACCTGGTGCTGCTCGCCGTCGCCGCGGCGGGCCTCGTCGCGGGCGCCGCACCCGACCCCGGCAGCGGTCCGGGCACGGCCGGGGCGGCGGTGGTGCTGCTGGCCGCCGGCTTCCTGAGCGCCCTGATCATCGCCACGGACACCCTGATCGAGCTCTTCTCCACGGCCCGCTGAGCCGCCGCACCGAGTCACCACCTCCCCGCATCCCCGCAATCCGGAACGAGGCGCGAAACCGTCATGTCCACGCTTTTCATCGTCCTCATCGGCGGCATTTCCCTGGTCAATCTGATGCTGACCCTGGCGCTCGCCCGGAAAATCAACAACAACGGTTCGTCGACCTCCTTCGGAAATGTCCGGGTCGGTGTTTCCATGCCCGAGAACCGACTTCCCGACGGCACCCCGGTACCGGAATTCCGGGCGGTTTCGGAAACGGACGGAGAAGTCACCCGGGCGGACCTCGCCGGGGCGCCGGCGGTGGTCGGCTTCTTCTCCGGCAGCTGCGGACCCTGTCTGGAGCAGGCCCCCGACTTCGTCAAGGCGGTCACCGGTTTCCCCGGCGGCCGCGGGCAGGTCCTGGCCGTGGTCAAGGGCAGCGGCCCGGTGGTCGCCGAACTGCGCACCCTGCTGGAGCCGGTGGCCCGGGTGGTGGTGGAGCCCGCCGGAGCCCAGCCCGGCTCCACCGCCGAGGCGTTCGGAATCGTCCGCTGGCCCAGCTACGTCGACGTCTCCGCCGACGGCCGGATCACCAACCACCTCGCCCCGGGCGAGCTCGTCCTCCCGACCGCCGCGCGATGAGCACCCCCTGGTCCGCCGACCCCGGGGCCGAGCCGCCCGGGGCCGGCCGGGCCCTGCGCTCGGCCCTGGCCGCCTGCGCACTGGCCTGGCGCTCCGGCCGGGCGGCCCTGCTGCTCTCCCTGCTCTGCGGGGTGACGGCCGGTCTGCTGCCCGCCGTCGCCGCCCTGCTGGTGAGCCGGCTGTTCGACCAGCTCGGCGGCGCCGCCCCCGGCTCGCCGCCCGGCCCGACCCCCGGCCCGGCCGCCGGCTCACTGACCGGCACCTGCCTGCTGCTGATCGCGGCCGGTCTCGGCCTGGCGCTCGCCCCCGCACTCAGCGAGTACACCCGCGCCCGCTCCGGGCGGGCGATCCGGCTGCGGGTGCAGGAGGAGCTGTTCCAGGCCGTCAACCGGCTGCCCGGGCTGCGCCCCTTCGAGGACCCGCGGTTCCAGGACCGCCTGCGGCTCGCCCAGCAGGCCGGCGGCGCCGCCCCGGACATCCTGGTCGGCGCGGCCTTCGGCAGCCTCCAGGCGCTGATCACCGTGCTCGGCTTCCTCGGCACCGTCTTCGTCGTCGGCCCGCTGCTCGGCCTGCTCACCCTGCTGCTCACCCTGCCCCTGGTGCGCAGCCAGCTGGCGGCCGGGCGCCGCCGGGCCGCCGTCCTCGGCGAGACCATGGCCCGCAGCCGCCGCCAGTCCTTCTACGGCAGCCTGATCGCCGACGTCGACGCGGTGAAGGAGATCAGGCTCTTCGGCCTCCAGGACTTCCTGCGCGGGCGCGCCCGGCGCGAACTGCTGGCCGTCAACGGCGCGGAGGAGCGGACCGACCGGCAGAACCTCGCCCGCCGGCTGCCCGCCTCGCTGCTCGGCGTCGGCGTCTACGCGCTCGGCCTGCTGTGGGCGGTGCGCGCCGCCCGGCACGGCGAACTCTCCCTCGGCCAGGTCTCGATGTGCCTGGCCGCGGTGGCCGGCATCCAGACCGGCGTCGGCCAGCTCGCCGCCGGCGGCGCCTCCGCCTACCAGGCCGCCCTCACCTTCGACCACTACCGGGCGCTCGGCCAGGCCCCGCCCGACCTCACCCCGGCCGCCGACCCGCGCACGCCCGGCGCGCTCACCGGCACCGTCGAGTTCCAGGACGTCTGGTTCCGCTACCACCAGGACGCGCCGTGGATCCTGCGGGGCGTGAACCTGACCCTGCGGGCCGGCGCCGTCACCGCCCTGGTCGGCCTCAACGGCGCGGGCAAGAGCACCCTGGTCAAGCTGCTGTGCCGGCTCTACGACCCGGACCGCGGCCGGATCCTCTGGGACGGCGTCGACATCCGCGCCTTCCCGCCCGAGGAGTACCGGCAGCGGATCGGCGTCGTCTTCCAGGACTACTGCCGCTACGACCTGACGGCGGGCGAGAACATCGGCCTCGGCCGGCTCGCCCACCTCGACGACCCGGACCGGATCACCGCCGCCGCCCGCGCGGCCGGCATCCACGAGCGCGTGCAGCGCCTCGACGGCGGCTACGGCGCCCTGCTCAGCCGGATCTTCCTGCCGGAGGGGACGGACGCCGGCTGGGGCCGCTCCCTCTCCGGCGGGGAGTGGCAACGGCTCGCCGTGGCACGGGCGTTCATGCGACGCGACGCCGACCTGATGATCCTGGACGAACCCAGCGCCGGGCTCGACGCCGCCGCCGAACAGGAACTCCACGACAACCTGCGGGAGTTGCGCCGCGACACCGGCAGCCTGGTGATCTCGCACCGGCTGAGCACGGTGCGCGAGGCCGACCTGATCGTGGTGCTCGGCGCGGGGCGGGTGGTCGAGGAGGGGACGCACCGGGCGCTGATGGCGCGCGGCGGCCCGTACGCGGAACTGTTCACGCTGCAGGCGTCCGGCTACCAGGACGCCGCCGTAGCGGCCCCGTCGGCCGGCTGACCGGAGGAGGCGGAGCGATGCGGCTGTTCCTGGTGCTCGCCCTCGCGGGGCTCGCCGCCGCGGCGGCCGGACTGGTGCTGCTGCGCACCGCGCTGTCCGTGGTCGTGGTGGCGGGGCCGAGCATGAGCCCGGCGCTGCGGCCCGGGCAGCGGGTCCTGGTCCTGCGGCGCGGCCTGGCCCGGCTGCGGGCGGGGCGGATCGTGGTGGTCGCCCCGGCCGGGCTCGCCGCCAGGGGTGGCGGCCCGGCGGGTGACGGCCCGGTGGGCGGTGGTCCGGCGGGTGACGGCCCGGCGGCTGCCCGGCCCGCCCGGCTGCTGGTGAAGCGGCTGGCCGCGCTGCCCGGGGAGCCGGTGCCGCCGCCGGTCCGCCCGGTGCTCCCGGCCGGCACCGTGCCGGGCGGGCACGTGGTGCTGCTGGGCGACAACCCGGATTTCAGCACCGACTCCCGGCTGTGGGGCGCGGTGCCCGCGGACCGCGTGGTCGGGGTGGTCCTCGACCGGGTGCGGCTGCGGGGTTGAGCGGCCCTGCCGGGTTCGCTCGGGCCGGGTTCGCTCAGGCCGGTGCGGCCACCGTCGGGAGCAGGCCGGCCCGCACCCCGGCGAGCAGCCCGCCGACCGCCGGGGACCAGGGGCGCCCGGTCGGCCCGGTGAGGGTGAGGGTGCGGTGCACGGCGGGCCGGATCGGCACCAGGACGCACTCCGGCGGCAGCATGGTCACGGCCAGCGCGGGCATCACCGAGACGCCGACGCCCGCGTGGACCATGCCGATCAGGGTGTTGAGGTCGCGGATCCGGTGCCGGGGCGTGAAGCGGGTGCCGGCCCGCCGGTAGGCCTCCCGGATGTGGCGCTCGCAGCCGCCCTCCGAGAGCAGGAAGTCGTCGTCCTCCAACTCGCCGACGTGGACGGTCGGCCGGCCGGCCAGCGGGTGGTCCCGGCGCAGCAGCGCGTGCATCGAGTCAGCGCCGAGCGCGACCGCGCCGGGCGGCAGCGGCCCGGCGTCGACCAGGACGGCGGCGTCCACCGTGCCCGCCTCCAGCCACGTGGTCAGTTCGACGTCCTCGCCCTCGAAGACCCGCACGGTGACCTGGGGGTGCGCCGCCTTCCAGTCCCGCAGCAGCCCGGGCAGCAGGGCCTGGCAGACGGTGGTCGGCGCGGCCAGCCGCACGGTGCCGGTGAGGCCGCCGCAGTGCCGGGTCGCGATGGTGCGGACGGCCGCCGCGGAGGCGACGGCGGTGCGGGCGTGCGGCAGCACCTGCTCGCCGAGCGGGGTGGGGCGGCAGGGAGCGCCGCGCCGCAGCACGGGGGCGCCGAGCGCGCGTTCCAGGGCGGCGACGGCGTGCGAGACGGCGGACTGGCTGATGCCCAGTTCGTCGGCGGCCGCGCCGAAGCCGCCGGTGTCGGCGACCGCGACCAGCGCCCTGAGCTGGGCCAGGTTGACCTCCGGTGCCATGAGACTTCCTTATCCCTCATGCATCGTCACTTGTTGGACTCATGTTCCGTCGGTGGGCCACCCTCTGTCCAGAACGCGGGAACGGGCCGCGCGGCGGACACGGGAACGGACGGGGAGGTGGTCGGGGTGCGGCGCTGGTGGCCGGGCTTCGTGGCACTGTCGGCGATCTGGGGCGCCAGCTTCGCCCTGATCAAGGTGGCGGTCGACGCGGGGGTGCCGCCGGTGTGGGTGGCGCTGTGGCGCAGCCTGCTGGGCGCCGCCACGCTCTGGGCGGTCCTGCTGCTGCGCGGCGAGCGGGCCCCGCGCGACCGGGCCCTGTGGGGCCACTCGGCAGTCGTCGCGGTGCTGCTCAACACGGTGCCGTTCACGCTGTTCTCGTTCGGCGAGACCAGGGTGAGCTCGGTGCTCGCCGGAGTGCTGAACGCGACCACCCCGCTGTTCACCCTGCTGTTCACGGTGCTCACCGTCCCCGAGGAGCGCCACCCGGGCGCCCGTCGGCTGGCCGGCCTCGGGCTCGGCTTCGTCGGCGTGCTCACCGTGCTCGGGGTGTGGCGCGGCCTCGGCCCGGGGGCGGGCGCCGGCGCCCTCGCCTGCCTGGCCGCCGCCTGCTGCTACGGCGCGGGCTTCGCCTACCTGCGCCGCTTCCTGTCCGGCCGCCCGGAGTCGGTCACCACCCTCTCCGCCGTCCAGATCACCTGCGCCACCGCCGAACTGGCCCTGGTCGCCCCGCTCGCCGCCGGCGCCCCGCACTGGCCGGGCGGGTCGGCGGCCACCGCCCTGCTGGTGCTCGGCGCGCTCGGCACCGGGCTCGCGTACCTGCTGAACCTCGGCCTGGTCCGCACCGCCGGGACGGCCGTGGCCTCCGCCGTCACCTACGTCATGCCGCTCTGGTCCACCGCGCTGGGCGCCGCCCTGCTCGCCGAGCCGGTCGGCTGGAACGCCCTGGCGGGCGGCGTCCTGGTGATCGCCGCCGTCGCCCTCACCCGCCCGCCCAGGACCCCGGCGGCCGCGCCCGCCCCGTCGGGCACCCCCGCCCCGTCGGGCACCCCCGCCCCGTCGGGCCGGGCCGTCCGGACCACCAGCGCGGCGCCGGGCGGGGCGACCCGCCGCCCGGCCGGGTGACTCCGGCCGCTCCACCCCCTGCGCCCTGGGCCTCGGCCCCGCCGCGCGGTCGGGCTGACGTTCGGTGGCCGATGGATTACGGGTCGTGCCCGGAGGGCCGCTAGGGTGGCCCCCGTGGTGAGGTCGTGGGATGCGGCGGTCGAGCGGGCGCAGGACCGGTTGGCGGCGGGGGTGCGGTTGCGGGCCGTCGCCGACGGGGAGGAACGGCGCTTCGCCCGTTGGGACTTGGCGTCCCTGCTGGAGGGCGGTCCGGGCGAGCTGGTGGACCCGGACGGGCTGGACCTGCCCGCCGAACGGGCCTGGCGGGAGCGGCTGGGGGAGAGCGGCCGGGACTGGCCGGGCGGTGAGCTGTACCGGCGCCGGTACTGGATCCTGGATGCGCGGGGCGAGGTCGCCGGGACGGTCGCGGTGGACAACTGGACCAAGGGCCCGAGCCAGCTCGCGGTGTCCTCCCTCTACCTGCGGCCGCAGGCGCGCGGGCAGGGGCTGGCCGCCGCCGCGCTGGACGAGGTGTACGCGGCGGCCACCGCCGAGGGCCTGCCGGGCTTCCGGCTGGAGGCGCACTGGGGCTGGCAGTCGGCGGTCCGCTACTACCTGCGCCGCGGGCTGTGGGTGGTGGGCTGGAAGCGCTCGCTGTCGTTCGCCCGGATGCCCCAACTCCCCTCGCACCGGGTGCGGGAGGAGGACGGACGGCTGCTCCTGCTGGTCGCGGACCGGCAGCGCGGCTGGGTGCCGATACTGGCCGCCGGGCAGGAGGGCCGCTGGCTGCGGCTGGACGAGACGGCGCACTACCGGGGCTGTGACGGCTGGGTGCACGAGTACGCCCGGTCGACGCTGGCGCTGTACCTGGCGCTGGCGGGCCGGCCGCTGGTGCGCGGGCCGCAGTGGTGGGCGGAGGCCTGGCGCTGGGCGGAGGCGGGCGAGCCGGAGGGCCTGGCGGCCAGGATCGAGGAGTTCGAGCGGACCGAGCGGGCGGCGGGCCGTGCCGTGGCCGGCCCGTACCGCCCGGTGGTGCTGCCGGAGGCGCCACCGCTGGTGTCGCCGCGGCTGGCAGACTCGGGGGATGGCTGAGATCGAGATCGACGGCGCGCCCGCGGACCCGGCGCGGCTCGCCGCGCTGGGACTGCTCAACTACGGGCACTTCACCACCCTGCGGGTCGAGGCGGGCGCCGTCCGCGGTCTGGAGCTGCACCTGGACCGGCTGGTCCGGGACTGCCGGGTGCTGTTCGCCGCCGAGCTGGACCGGGCGGTGGTCCGGGAGCGGATCCGTGCGGCGCTGCCGCCCGACGGCGGGCCGGGGATCGTCCGGGTGACCTGCTACGACCCGGCGCTCGGCCTGGAACGCCCCGCCGCCCCGGCCGCCCCCGTCCTGCTGGTGACCGCCCGCCCGGTCGGCGCCGCGCAACCGGCCCCGCTACGGGTGCGCACGGTGGCCCACCGGCGGGAGCTGCCGGCGGTGAAGCACGTCGGCCTGTTCGGCCTGGTGCACCACCGCCGTGCGGCCCAACTCGCGGGCTACGACGACGTGTTGCTGACCGACGGGGACGGCCTGGTGACCGAGGGGGCGACCTGGAACGTCGCCTTCCTGGCGGGGGAGCGGCTGGTGCTGCCCGCCGGCCCCGCGCTGCCCGGCGTCACCGAGGCGCTGCTGAGCGGTGCGTACGACGGTCCGCGGTCCCGCGAGCCGGTCCGCGTCGACGAGCTGGCGCGCTTCGACGCGGCCTTCGCGCTGAACGCGGGCGTCGGCCTGCGGCCGCTCGCCGCCGTCGACGGCACCGCCTTCGACCCGGACCACCCGCTGCTCGCCGACCTGCGCGCCGCCTACCTCGGGATCGCCGCCGACCCGGTGTAGGCGTCGGGTGGGTGCAGGCGCCGGGTGGGCGCGGACGGCGGTTCGACGTGGGCGGCGGGCCGGGGCGGACCGGGGGGCCGGGGCGGGCCGTACGAGCGGATCGCCCGAACGGGTGACAAACCTCGGGTGAACCGGTGCAAAGGCGCGGCTGACCTGCCCAAAACCCTTGGGTGCGGCCGTTTGTGAGGTGAGATCAGCTACGCTCTCGCCCGCCCCGCCCGAGCCGTCGAAGCAGAGAGTAGCCACCCCATGAGCAGTCCTCCTGCCGCCCCCGCGCCCCGTTGGCCGCTGGTCCTCCTGCGCGCCACCGCCACCACGCTGGCGCTGCTGGCCCTGCTCCAGGCCATGCTCGCCGGCAGCTTCCTCAACGGCACCTACGACTCCCTCAAGGACCACGAGGACAACGCCATGCTGCTGGCCACCGTGGTGGTGCTCCAGCTGGTGGCGGCCGCGCTGGTGCTCCGGCCCGGCGGCGGGCCGCGCTGGCCGCTGTGGACCACCGCCCTGCTCGCCGTCGCCGTGACCGGCCAGATCGGCGCGGGCTACGCCCGGTCGATCGGGCTGCACGTCACCCTCGGCGTGCTGCTGGTCAGCGGCATCCTGTTCGGCCTGGTCGGCGCCTGGCGGCTGCCGCTGCCCGCCCGGGCGGCCCTGCCCGAGCCGGGCCCGGACGGCGGCGGACGGCTGCCGCGCCCCGGCGGGCCGGTGGCGGTGGAGCGGTGAACCGCCGCCGGTTCCTCGGCCTCGGCGCCTCGGTGCTCGGTGCGGGCGCGGTGGCCGCCGTCGCCGTGCCGTCGGCGGCGTACCTGTTCGCGGAGGGCCGCCCCGGGCGGCTGCTCGGCAGCGACCTGGCACTGCCCGCGGCCTTCCAGGTCCCGCTGCCGGTGCCGGCCGTGCTCCAGCCGGTGCGCAGCGACGACGGCGGCGACCACTACGAGATCACCCAGCAGGTCGCGAAGCTGGAGATCCTGCCCGGGGTGCGGACCGAGGCCTGGACCTACGGCGGGACCTTCCCCGGTCCGACGGTGGTCACCCGCTCCGGCCGGGCCGCGGTGGTCAGGCACCGCAACCAGCTGCCGGTGCCCTCGGTGGTCCACCTGCACGGCGGGCACACCCCGGCCGACAGCGACGGCTACCCGGTCGACCTGCTGCTGCCGGTCGGCTCCCCCGACTCCGCCTCCGCCGCCTCGGCGATGGACGGCATGGCGGGGATGCGGCACATGAGCGGCCACACCCTGGTCGGCGAGCGCACCCACACCTACCCGGGCAAGCAGCGCGCAGCCACCCTCTGGTACCACGACCACCGGATGGGCTTCACCGGCCCCGGCGTCTGGCGCGGCCTGGCCGGGTTCCACCTCGTCCAGGACGACGAGGAGGCCGCCCTGCCGCTGCCCCGCGGCGAACGCGACCTCCCGCTGATGCTCGCCGACCGCTCCTTCGCCGCCGACGGCTCCTTCAAGTACCCGGCCGCGGACGCCTCGTCGACCAAGCCGGGCGTCACCAACGACTTCATGAACGGCGTCCTCGGCGACGTCATCCTGGTCAACGGCGCCCCGTGGCCGCGCCTGGACGTCGACCGCGCGCACTACCGGCTCCGCCTGCTCAACGCCTCCAACTGCCGGCTCTACCGGCTCGAACTGGACCCGCAGCCCGCCGGCGGCGACGCGCTGGTCCAGATCGGCTCCGACGGCGGACTGCTCGCCGCCCCGGTCACCCACGACGGGATCGAGATCGCCCCCGCCGAGCGCTTCGACGTGGTCGTCGACTTCTCCCGCTACCAGCCGGGCACCCAGGTCCGCCTGGTCAACCGCTTCGGCAGCGGGCGGACCACCGAGGTGATGCGCTTCGACGTCTCCTCCCGGGCGGTGGACGACGGCGCCACGGTGCCCGACAAGCTGTCCACCGTCGAGCAGTTGGACCCGGCCGCGGTCGTCGCCACCCGCGACTTCGCCTTCCGGCGCAGCGGCGGCGACGGCTGGACGATCAACGGCGACCCGTACGAGCCCGGGCGCAGCCTCGCCGCCCCCGCCCTCGGCCGGGTCGAGCGCTGGCGCTTCTCCACCGACGTGCACCACCCCGTGCACGTCCACCTCGACCCCTTCCAGGTGGTCGCGCGCAACGGCAAGGGCCCGGGCCCGTGGGACGCGGGCTGGAAGGACACCGTGGACCTGCGGCCGGCCGAGACGGTGGAGGTGCTGGTGCGGTTCGGCGACTACGCGGGGACGTACATGCTGCACTGCCACAACCTGGAGCACGAGGACATGGCGATGATGGCGGACTTCACGGTGGGCTGAGCCCGCCCCGCCCCGCCGGGGTGTCCCTGTTCCCCCCGGTTCGTTCCGCTCCTCCGTTCGGCCCAGTGCCGGAGGGCGCGCGCCGCGCCCTCCGGCACGCTGGTCCCAGCGCCGCGCCGACGGGTGCGGCCGCCGGGTGACGGACGGAGCCGCCGCATGACCACCCCCGCCGAACGCCGCCGTACCGGCCGGGCCGCCCGTGAACGGGTCTCCCGCTCCGAGCACGGCCGGTGGATCCCGGCCGCGGACCGGCCCGACCCGCTCAGCCTGCTGGAGGCCCAGGGCGCGGACCGGGTCGCCCGGCTGCTGCCGATCCGCTACGGGCGGATGGCCGACAGCCCGTTCGGCTACCTGCGCGGCGCCGCCGCCGTGATGGCCGCCGACCTCGGGGCCGTCCCCGACACCGGGCTGACCGTCCAACTCTGCGGCGACGCCCACCTGTTGAACTTCGGGGTGTACGCCTCGCCGGAACGCGCGCTGCTCTTCGACGTCAACGACTTCGACGAGACCCACCCCGGGCCCTTCGAGTGGGACGTCAAACGCCTCGCCGCCAGCATCGCGGTCGCCGCCCGGGACCGCGGCCAGGACGACGACCGCGCCCGGCGCGCCGCCCGCACCGCCGTCCTGGGCTACGCCGCGGCGATGCGCCGGCTGGCCGGCCTCGGCGAACTCGACGTCTGGTACAGCCGGATCGACACCGCCGACCTGCTGGCGCTGGTCCGCAGGACCAAGCGGCGCAAGGCGGTCGAGGCCGGCCTCGACCGCGCCCGGCGCCGCACCAGCCTCCAGGCCTTCGGCAAGCTCACCGAGGAGCGCGACGGCCGGCGCCGGATCGTCAGTGTGCCGCCGCTGGTCGAGGAGCTAGAGCGGAGCGAACTGCGCGGCGTCGGCAAGGTGTTCAGCGACTACCGGGCCACCCTCGCCGAGGACCGGAGGGTCCTGCTCGACCGGTACCGCTTCGTCGACGCGGCGATGAAGGTGGTCGGCGTCGGCAGCGTCGGCACCCGCTGCTACATCGTCCTGCTGGAGGGCCGGGACACCCGCGACCCGCTGTTCCTGCAGCTCAAGGAGGCCGGCCGGTCGGTGCTGGAGGACCACCTGCCGCCCACCCGACTGGAGGCCGAGGTCGCCGCCCACCACGGCGGGCGCCGGGTGGTCACCGGGCAGCACCTGATGCAGGCCGCCAGCGACATCTTCCTCGGCTGGACCACCGGCCCCGCCGGGCGGCACTTCTACGGCCGCCAACTGCGCGACATGAAGGGCTCGGTGGAGGTCGACACGATGACCGCGTCCGGCCTGCGCGCCTACGCCGACCTGTGCGGGCGCGCCCTCGCCCGGGCCCACGCCCGCACCGGCGACCGCCTCGCCGTCGCCGGCTACCTGGGCGGCGCCGACACCTTCGCCGACGCCGTCGCCGACTTCGCCCTGCACTACGCGGACCGGACGGCGGCCGACCACCGGGAGCTGGTCGAGGCGATCGCCTCGGGCCGGATCAGGGCGACACGGGGAGTGTGAGGGCGAAGAGGCCGCGGCGCCGGGTGGGGGCGACCGCGCCCGCCGGTCCGGCTGCCGGCAGCGGCGTCCGGGCCGTCCGGCAGAATGGTTCGCCGTGGACCAGGAGACGTTCGCCGCCGAGGTCGCGGCGGAGTGGCGGGCCCGGATCGAGCACACCCGGGCAGAGGCGGCGCGCGGGGAGCAAGGCGTTCCGATGGGGCGGTTGATCGAGGCCGCCGCGGCCGAGCCGGTGCTGCGGGCGCTGTTCCCGTGGACCTCGATGGCCTGCCTGAGCGTCTCCGCCTCCACGGACTTCCGGACCTGGGGCACCGAGGGCATCCCCGGCATCGTGGCCTGGCGCTCCGGCTTCACCGTACTCGAAGGGCACGGACGGGAGAACACCGTGCTGCTGGAGACGGACGACCCGGTGGTGGCCGTCGCGTACCTGGCCGGCTGGCTGCGCGAGCGGCGGCGCTGAGCGGCCCCACCTGCGCGCCGGATTCGGTGTCAGTGGGGTGTGCCAGGGTGGCCGCATGCTGGCGATCACGGTGCAGACGAACGACGAGCGGCTCCCGAGGGTGACCGCGGACGGACTGGCGGGGTTGGTCCGGCGCATCGGCGCCGGGGCCGACACCTTCCTCGTCGTGCAGCGGATACCGGACCTGCCGGACGTCTACATCCAGGTGTGGCACAAGGCGGGGGGCCACTACGCGCTGGAGCACCGCGACGGCTCCGCCGCCCGGCACTTCGAGGTGCGGGTGGACGGGCCGGAGGCCGTGGTCGCGGCGATGACGGGCTGGGCGCGGCACGAGCCGGGCTGGGGCGAGGGCCTGGCCTGGGCGCCGCTGGACTTCGGTCCGGTGCCCGAGCCGGTGCCCGCGCCGGAGCTGGCGGCCGAGGAGCGGCGGCAGTTGGAGGAGCAGCTGCGGCTGACCCTCGCCGGAGGCTACACCGACCGTGCCCGGCTGGCCGAGCAGGCCGAGGAGTACCTGGTGTCGGGCGACCGCCGCCCGCTCTCCCGGGCCCAGGCCGAGCAACTCGCCGACCGGCTCTGGCTGGAGCGGGTCGGCGTGCAGAGCGGCTGGATCGGCGAGACGGATCCGGAGCGCCTCGCCCGGGCCTTCGCCGCGCTGGAGGCGGGCGGTATCACGGCGCGGGAGGACTTCGCCTGCTGCCGTTCCTGCGGGGAGGCGGAGATCGGCGCGGCCGGGGTGCCGGAGGCCCGGGGCTTCGTCTACTTCCACTCCCAGTGCACCGAGTCGGCCGCCGCCGGCCGCGGCCTGTCCCTGCTCTACGGGGGCTTCGACGGCTCCGCGGCGACCACCGCGGCCGTCGGCCGGGAGGTGGTGGCCGCGCTCGCGGCCGTCGGCCTGCCGGCGGTGTGGAGCGGCGACCCGTCCGACGCGATCGAGGTACGCCCGCTGCTCTGGCGCCGCCGGCTGGTCGGCTGACCACGGACGGAGGGGAGGACCGAACGATGAGCGCTGATGTGCTGTCGGTGATCCCGACCGACCCGTACTGGCAGCCGGACGCGGCGGCGGCCGAGCGGGCCCGGGCGCTGGCGGCCGAGTTCCTCGGCGAGGACGACGGCGCCGAGCCGGAGTCGACCTGGCACGAGCGCACGACCCTGGTCGACTGCGGCGCGAACCTGGAGCGGATCGGCTGCCCGCACTGCGGCGGCGCCGTCCCGCTGGGGTGGTGGTCCGAGCTGATGGAGGAGCACGCCGAGGGCGGCTTCGCGACGCTCGCCGTGACGGTGCCCTGCTGCGGCGCGGCGACGACCCTGGACGCCCTGGACCACGACTGGCCGTGCGGCTTCGCCCGTTTCGAGCTGGAGGTGTGGGACCCGGAGCGACCCTGGTTCACCGAGGCCCAGGCGGCGGCCCTGGCCACTGCCCTCGGCCACCCGGTCCGGCAGATCAGGGCGCATCTGTGACGACGGGCCCGTGGGCCCCGGGCGGCCGCCGCCGCCCGGGGGGTTCCGGGGGCCTCAGGGCACCAGCAGGTGCAGGGCCTCGGGTCGGACCGTGACGTCGGCGGGGAGGGCGGTGATGAACTCGCCGTCGGCGTAGGCGGTGATGCCGGGGGACTCGATCCGCAGGGAGGCGGTGCGCAGGGTGGTGACCTCCGGGTGGCTGGTGTGGGTGCCCTTGAAGAGGGTGGGGAAGAAGCGGGCGATCCGCAGCCGGGGCATGGCGTCGACGAGGGTGACGTCGAGCAGGCCGTCGTCGGGGAGGGCGGCGGGGCAGATCAGCATGCCGCCGCCGTAGCTGCGGGTGTTGCCGACGGCGGCGAGGGTGAGGTCGCGTTCGATGACGGTGCCGTCGGCGAGGGTGATCCGGAACGGCAGCGGTTTCAGGTTGGCGAACTCGGCGAGGATGGCGAGGTTGTAGCGCATCCGGCCGCGCGGCCAGCGCAGCCGGTTGGCGCGGTCGCTGACCAGTGAGTCGAAGCCGCTGGCGAGGACGGAGCCGTACCAGCGCACGGAGCCGTCCGGGCCGGTGATCCGGCCGAGGTCGACGGCGCGGGTGCGGCCTGCGGCGATGACGTCGGCGGCGGCCTCGGGGTCGCCGATGGGCAGGCCGTACTCGCGGGCGTGGTCGTTGCCGGTGCCGGCGGGTATGACGCCGAGCGGGACGGCGGTGTCGGCCAGGGCCTGGAGGGCGAGGTTGATCATGCCGTCGCCGCCGACCACGGCCACCGCGTCGGCCCCGCCGGCCGCCGCCTCGCGGGCGAGGCGGACGGCGTCGTCGGCGGAGCGCCCGGCCTGCGGGTCGACCTCGATGCCGAGGGCGCGCAGCCGGGCGACGGCCCGGTGGGCGGCGGGTTCGGCGTGGCCGGTGCCCGCCGCCGGGTTGGTGAGAACGGTGACCCTGCGGATGACGGTTCTCGGCGCGGTCACGGGATCAGCTTGCCGGGGTTGAGGATGCCCGCCGGGTCGAGTTCGGCCTTGACGGCGCGCAGGACGCGCACGCCGAGGTCGCCGATCTCGTCGGTCATCCAGGGCCGGTGGTCGGCGCCGACCGCGTGGTGGTGGGTGATGGTGCCGCCCGCGCGGAGGATGGCGTCGCCGGCGGCCTGCTTGGCGGCGCCCCAGCGGGTGAGCGGGTCCTCGCCGAGGGCGGAGACGACGGTGAAGTAGAGCGAGGCGCCGGTCGGGTAGACGTGCGAGATGTGGCACAGCACGAGCGAGCCGGGCAGGGCGGTGGTGAGGGCCTCGGTGACGGCGGTGCGCAGGCCGGCGAGCCGGCTCCAGTCGGTGGCCGTCTCCAGGGTCTCGCAGAGCGCGCCGGCGTTGAGCAGCGAGTCGCGCAGGTAGGGCGCGTTGAACCGGCCGTGCTCCCAGGCCCGGGCGGGCGCTTCGCCGAGCGAGGTGCCACCGGCGGCGAGCAGGACGGCGCGGGTGAGGTCGTGCCGGGCGGCGACCTGTTCGGCGGTGCCCTCGAAGACGGTGACGGCGAGGCAGCCGCTGACGGCGGGGGCGCCGCCGATCTGCTCCGTGAGGGCGAGGTTGATCATGGTCTCGGCCTCGTCGGAGAGCCGGATCACGGTGGGGCCGGTGCCCTGCTGCTCGACGGCGCGCAGCGCCGCCGCCCCGGTGGCGAAGTCGGGGAAGCTCCACGCCTCGTACGCCTTGACGGCGGGCAGCGGGTGCACGCGCAGGCGCACGGCGGTGATGACGCCGAGGGTGCCCTCGGAGCCGAGGAAGAGCTGGCGCAGGTCGGGGCCCGCGGCGGAGGCGGGGGCCCGGCCGAGGTCGAGCGTCCCGCTGGGGGTGACCACGCGCAGGCCGCGGACCATGTCGTCGAAGCGCCCGTGGCCGGCCGAGTCCTGGCCGGAGGAGCGGGTGGCGGCGAAGCCGCCGATGGTGGCGTACCGGAAGCTCTGCGGGTAGTGGCCGAGCTCCCAGCCGCGCTCGGCGAGCAGGGCCTCGGCGGCGGGGCCGGTGAGGCCGGCGCCGAGGACGGCCTCGCCGGAGGTCTCGTCCAGGTCGAGGAGCCGGTCGAGGCGGCGCAGGTCGAGGGAGACGACGGCCCGCAGGCCGCCGCGCTCGGGGTCGAGCCCGCCGACCACGCTGGTGCCGCCGCCGAACGGGACGACGGCGAGGCGGCGCTCGGCGCAGACGGCGAGGACGGCGGAGATCTCCTGCTCGCTGCCGGGCAGCAGGACGGCGTCGGGCGCGTCCTGCTCCGCGCGGCTGCGGCGGCGCAGCAGGTCGGGGGTGGACTTGCCGCCGGCCCGGGGCAGCCGGTCGGCGTTGGCGGTGCTGACGTGCTCCGCGCCGACGGCGGCGGCGAGGGCCTCGACGTCCTCGGCGGTGGCCCGGGTGGGGCGCAGCACGACCTCGGCGGCGCTCGGCCCGGGGGCGGCGTCGCCGGTGACGCCGAGGGCGGCGGCGAGCAGTCCCTTGATGTCCGCGGACAGCTCCTTGGCGAGGGCCGGGTCGCCCCAGGCGTTCCACTTCATCGGGGGGAGCGGCAGCGCGGCTGCGGCCGCTCCCGCTTGCGTCTCAGGTGCCATGCGTTACAGTTTCACACATCATGTCAAGTAGTAACGCCACGGCCGGAGCGCCGCGCAGTACCGATGACGCGATCCTGGACGCCGCCGCCGACCTGGTCGTGCACCTCGGCGTCCGCCGCACCCAGCTGGCCGAGATCGCGCGCCGCGCCGGGGTCAGCCGCCCGACCGTCTACCGGCGCTGGCCGGACGTCCAGGCGGTGATCGGGGCGCTGCTCACCCGCGAGATCATGGCCACCCTGGAGAGCACCTCGCTGGGCGTACCCGACCGGGGGACCCCGGGGGACCGCGGGACCGCCGTGGACCGGGAGACCTCCGTGGACCAGGAGGCCTCCGCGGGCCGGGAGGCCTTCATGGGCCGCGAGGCCTTCGTGGACCAGGTGGTCGAGGTCGCCGTCCGGCTGCGCGACCACCCCGTGCTCGGCGCCCTGCTCCACTCCGACGACTCCGACCTGCTGCTCCAGTACGTGGTGGAGCGGCTCGGCGAGAGCCAGCGCGGCCTGCTGGAGGCGCTGCGCACCGGCATCGCCCTCGGCCAGGCCGACGGTTCGGTCCGGGCCGGGGAGCCGACCGAGCTGGCCGCCATGGTCCTGCTGATCGCCCAGTCCACCGTCCAGTCGCACCGCATGGTCGCCTCCCTGCTGCCCGAGGCGGCCTGGCGGCGCGAACTGGCCAGAGCGCTGAACGGATACCTCGCGCCATGACCTCCAAGGCCGACCGCTTCGCCGGCACCGCCCAGCTCAACGGCGTCCGACGGACGCACGAACTCGACGCGCTCGCCGCCGACCCGCGGATCGACCTGCTGGTGATCGGCGGCGGGGTGACCGGCGCCGGGGTGGCGCTGGACGCCGCCGCCCGCGGCCTGCGGACCGTCCTCGTCGAGGCCCGCGACCTGGCCTTCGGGACCAGCCGCTGGAGTTCCAAGCTGGTGCACGGCGGCCTGCGCTACCTCGCCTCCGGGCGGGTCAAGGTCGCCCGGGAGAGCGCCGTCGAGCGCGGCGTGCTGATGACCCGCACCGCCCCGCACCTGGTCCGCGCGCTGCCCCAACTGGTGCCGCTGCTCCCGGACCTGCTGCGCCCGGGCCAGGCCGCGCTGATCCGCGCGGGCTTCCACGCCGGGGACGCGCTGCGGCTGAGCGCCGGGACCCCGGGCGCCCTGCTGCCCCGGGTCCGCCGGATCGACGCGGCCCGGACCAGGCAGCTGGTGCCGGGCGTGCGGACCGACGGCCTGCGCGGTGCGCTGGTCGCCAACGACGGCCAACTCGTCGACGACGCCCGGCTGGTGGTCGCGCTGGCGCGCACCGCCGCGCAGTACGGGGCGAGCGTGCTGACCCGGGTGCGGGCCGAGTCCGTCACCGGGACCTCCGCCGAGCTGGTCGACGCGCTCAGCGGTCAGTCGGTCACCGTCACCGCCGGCGCGGTGGTCAACGCCACCGGGGTGTGGGCCGGCGAGGTGGACACCTCGATCAAGCTGCGCCCCAGCCGGGGCACCCACCTGCTGGTCGACGCCGCGACCCTCGGGTACCCGGTGGCCGCGCTCACCGTGCCGGTGCCCGGCTCCACCAGCCGCTTCGTCTTCGCGCTGCCGCAGCAGCTCGGCCGGGTCGCCGTCGGCCTGACCGACGAGGACGCCCCGGGCCCGGTCCCGGACGAGCCGCAGCCCACCGAGGCCGAGCTGGACTTCCTCCTCGACACCGTCAACGCGGCCCTCGCCACCGCGCTGAGCAGGGCGGACGTACGCGGCGCCTACGCCGGGCTGCGCCCGCTGATCGACACCGGGGGCGGGAACACCGCCGACATCTCCCGGGAGCACGCGGTGCTGGAGTCCCCGTCCGGGGTGATCACCGTGGTCGGCGGCAAGCTCACCACCTACCGGCGGATGGCCGAGGACGCGGTGGACACCGCCGTCCGGCTGCGCGGCCTGCCCGCCCGCACCTGCTGGACGGCCCGGCTGCCGCTGGTCGGCGCCCCCGGCCACCGGGACAGCCGCCCGCTGCCGATCCAGGGGGTGCCCGCCTCACTGGTCGCCCGGCACGGCGGACTGTCCCACGAGGTCATGGCGGCGGGGGAGTCGGCGCCGGTGGCGGAGGGCCTCGACGTGACCCGCGCCGAGATCGCGTACGCGGTCACCCACGAGGGCGCGCTGGACGCCGCCGACGTGCTGCACCGGCGGACCAGGATCGGGCTGGTGGCGGAGGACGCCGAACGGGCCCGGAAGGCGGTCGAGGAGATCGTCGGGGAGCTCGCCGCCGGGGAGTAGCGGGGCCGCGGGGTGTCGGGGACGCGCTGGGCGTTCAGCCGCCCTGGGGGAAGGGAGCGAGGTCCGGCTCGACCCAGGTGGTGCGGGCCCGGTCGCCGGCCAGGGTCTCCGGGCGGTAGTGGCGGGCGAGCAGATCCCGGTCGAGCAGCTCGGGGTGGTGCGCGCAGAACTCCTCGAAGTCGGCCGCGCCGCCCTCGGCGTGCCGGGCCACCAGCTCGACCCAGGCCCTGGTCATGGTGACGTGGAACTTCTGTGGCGCCCCGGCCTTCGTGGCGGTGCGCCGGATGCCCTCGCCGACCAGGTCGAGCGCGGCGGCGGCGCCGTGCCGGCGGACGGCGAGCCAGGTGAGCCGGACGTGCTGCGGGTGGCCGAAGCGTTCGGCGCCGACCATCGCGTCGCGCAGCAGCTCGTCGAAGGCGTCGAAGGCGTCGGGGGCGTCGGGGGCGGTGGGAGAGGTCATCGGGAGGCCTTCGGGCAGGCGGCGGTGGACGGGGGATTGTAGTGTTCCGCGGCATTCCTCCGCACATGCCCCTTGTGGGCCGGATCAGCGCGCGGTGTGCTCCGGCATCGGGTGTTCGGCGCCCGCCAGCTCCAGCACGCAGGCCAGCGGGTGCTCCGCCCGGCCCGTCCGGTCCAGTCGGACGGCCAGGGGCCGCGGCGGTTCCTCGGCGAGTTGCCCGGACAGCGTCAGCGGGTAGCCGCCGTGGCCGTGGGTGCGGTGGAAGGCGCACTCCTTGCCGTCCACCAGCAGTTCGGTCTCGGTGATCCAGCCGGAGCGGACGTTGACGGTGACCGAGTGTCCGTCCCGGTCGAGGTGGAAGCTGTACCGCTGGCGCATGGAAACCTCCCGCGAGGGGCCTCGGAACGGGGACGGCCAAGGGGATCCACCGCCAGTCTAGGTCGGGCGTATCCTCCTGGCGCTCCGGCCGGTACCGTGATCGGAGTTCGGAGTTCGCAGGGATCGGGGGGCGATCGGTTCCCGCCGCGGCCCCTGAGAAATCCCCGGGGCGGGGCCCGCCTGCAGGCGGATTCTCGTGATCTCTACAGTGTTGTAGATTCGTCCGCAGGGAGAGATCCGAGGAGGGCATTGTGGGAGTTTCGCTGGCCAAGGGCGGCAACGTCTCGCTGAGCAAGGAGGCGCCCGGACTGAGCGCCGTGATCGTGGGTCTCGGTTGGGACGTCCGCACCACCACCGGAGCCGACTACGACCTGGACGCCAGCGCGCTGCTCTGCAACGCGCTCGGGAAGGTGGTCTCGGACCAGCACTTCGTCTTCTTCAACAACCTCCGCAGCCCCGAGGGTTCGGTCGAGCACAGCGGCGACAACCTGACCGGTGGCGGCGACGGCGACGACGAGCAGATCAAGATCGACCTGGACCGGGTGCCGGCCGACGTCGCCAAGGTGGTCTTCCCGGTGTCGATCTACGACGCCGACGCCCGGCTGCAGAACTTCGGCCAGGTCCGCAACGCCTTCATCCGGGTCGTCAACCAGGCCAACGGCCAGGAGATCGCCCGCTACGACCTCACCGAGGACGCCTCGACCGAGACCGCGATGGTCTTCGGCGAGCTGTACCGCAACGGCGCCGAGTGGAAGTTCCGCGCCATCGGCCAGGGGTACGCCTCCGGTCTGCGCGGCATCGCCACCGACTACGGCGTGAACGTCTGATCGTCTGAAAGCCTTCGGGGCCGGCGCGGCCCCTGCCCGGGCGGGTCGGCTCAGCCGGCCCGCCCGAGCGCGTGCCCGCCGAACCCCGAGCCGCCGCTGAGCTGGCCCTGCCACCAGTCGGCCATCGCCGCTCCGTCCATGACCGACCAGTCCGGCGCCGCGGTGACCTGGGCCCGGCCCAGTGACCGGCCCAGGTCCACCAACTCCCGCCCGGCCGGGGTCCGTTCCCGGTCGTACGCGGCCAGCAGCGGCCCCCAGGAGCGGCCGCCGAGCCGCCGCCCGGCCAGCTCGAAGGCGTGGGCGTCCTGCAGCGCCTTCACCGCGCCGCTGGTGTTGTGCGGGCGGACGACGGTCGCCGCGTCCCCGCCGATCAGCAGGCGTCCGGCGGTGCGGTACGGGACCGCCAGGTCGTAGACGGGCTGCAGCAGGGTCCGTTCGCGCGGGGTCCGCGCGATCACGGCGGCCCAGTACGGGGGCAGCTGGCGTGCGGCGAACTCCCGCATGCCGTCGAGCTGTTCGTCGCTGAGGGCGCCGGCGGCGACGGCCGTCGGGCCGTCCAGGCGCAGCCAGTCCGGGGTGGGTGCGTAGAAGACCCAGTTCACCAGGGTGCTGCCGGGGGCGAGCCCGGGGATGCGGTAGAGCACGACCTGGCCGCCGGGGTAGCAGACGGTGGCGCACTCCTCCTCCGGCCAGGCCGCCGCCCCGCCGGGCAGGTCGTCCAGCAGCGCGGCGTCGTAACTGCCGCGCCAGCACACGTAACCGGCGTACTCGGGCGCGGCCTCCGGGCAGACCGCGGCCCGGACCACCGAGCGGTAGCCGTCCGCGCCGATCACCAGGTCGTACGGGGTGCGGGTGCCGTCGGCCTGTTCCGTCCAGGCGCCGCCTCGGTCGCCGCCGACGGCGGTCACGGTGGTGCCCGGCCGGTACTCCACGGCCTCCGGGGTCCGCTCGCGCAGGGTCTGCCAGAGCACCGCCCAGTGGTGCGAGTGGAACGGGAACGGCTGGACCCAGAGCGGCCGTCCGCGGCCGTCCGGTCCGCCGGTCCCGCCGGTCCCGCCGGCCGGACCCCGGGTGACCCAGCGCCGCACGGTGAGCCGGTGGCGGCGGGTGTCCGGGGGCACGTGGCCGGCGTCGACCAGTTCGGCGAAGCGGTCGTTGTGGGTGCAGATCCCCAGGCCGCGGTCCTCCAGCCGTCCCGGGCTGCGTTCCAGCACCACGACCCGTTCGGCGCCCAGCCGGGCCGCCGCCCCCGCGAAGGCGCTTCCGGCGATGCTGCCACCGACCACGGCCACCGAGCCACCCCGCACGGGCGTCCCCTTCCACGAGCCCCGTGAGGCCGGGAAGGGTCTTCCGGGCCCTTTGCGCAGGGAGTCGACGATACGCGGCGCGGCGCGAGTGCGGAGGGTAATGCGGCCGTTACGGCGGAGCTGCCGGTTGCCGGGCTATGCAACTAGTTGCATAGCCCGGCGAACGTCCCCTACTCTGCGGTAACAATCCGGGAGACCCTCCCGCCGGCCGCCCCCACAGGAGACGTCGATGAGCTCGACCCCCGGCAGCAGCCGCTACCCGCACCTGCTCAGCCCGCTCGACCTCGGTTTCACCACCCTGCCCAACCGGGTGATCATGGGCTCGATGCACGTCGGCCTGGAGGAGGCCCCCGGCGGCTACCAGCGGATGGCCGCGTTCTACGCCGAACGGGCCCGCGGCGGCGTCGGCCTGATCGTCACCGGCGGCATCGCCCCCAACGAGGCCGGCCGCCCCTGGGACGGCGGCGCCATGCTGACCACCGAGGCGGAGGCCGACGAGCACCGGGTGGTCACCGACGCCGTGCACGCCGAGGGCGGGAAGATCGCCCTCCAGATCCTGCACTTCGGCCGCTACGCCTACCACCGCGACCTCGTCGCCCCCAGCGCCCTCCAGGCCCCGATCAGCCCCTTCGTGCCCAACGAGCTCACCGCCGAGCAGGTCGAGCAGACCGTCGAGGACTTCGCCCGCTGCGCCGAACTCGCCCGCCGGGCCGGCTACGACGGCGTCGAGATCATGGGCTCCGAGGGCTACCTGATCAACGAGTTCGTGGTCGCCGCCACCAACCACCGCACGGACGAGTGGGGCGGCCCCTACGAGCGGCGGATGCGCTTCCCGGTCGAGATCGTCCGCCGGGTCCGCGAGCGGGTCGGCGAGGACTTCATCATCGTCTACCGGCTCTCCATGCTCGACCTGGTCCCCGGCGGCTCCACCCTCGACGAGGTCGTCCAGCTGGCCCAGGCCGTCGAGGCCGCCGGCGCGACCGTCATCAACACCGGCATCGGCTGGCACGAGGCCCGCATCCCCACCATCGCCACCTCCGTCCCGCGCGGCGCCTTCGCCTGGGTCACCCAGCGGGTGATGGGCGAGGTCGGCATCCCGCTGGTCGCCACCAACCGCATCAACACCCCCGATATCGCCGAGCAGTTGCTCGCCGACGGCACGGCCGACCTGGTGTCGATGGCCCGCCCGCTGCTCGCCGACGCCGACTTCGTCGCCAAGGCCCGCGAGGACCGCGCCGACTCCATCAACACCTGCATCGGCTGCAACCAGGCCTGCCTGGACCACACCTTCAACCTCCAGATCACCTCCTGCCTGGTCAACCCGCGGGCCTGCCACGAGACCGAACTCATCCTCGGCCCGACCGCGCTGCGCAAGTCCATCGCCGTGGTCGGGGCCGGACCGGCCGGCCTCGCGTTCGCCGTCTCCGCCGCCGAACGCGGCCACGACGTCACGCTGCACGACGCCGCCGACACCGTCGGCGGGCAGCTGAACATCGCCCGGCTGATCCCCGGCAAGGAGGAGTTCGGCGAGACGCTGCGCTACTACCGCACCCGGCTGGCCGAGTTGGGCGTCACCCAGCGCCTCGGCGCCCTCGTCGGCGCCGAGCAGCTCGCCGCCGAGGGCTACGACGAGATCGTCCTCGCCACCGGTGTCACGCCCCGAACTCCCGCCGACATCCCGGGAATCGACCACCCCAGCGTGCTCGGCTACCTGGACGTGCTGCGCGACGGCGCCCCCGTCGGCGACCGCGTCGCCATCCTCGGCGCCGGCGGCATCGGCTTCGACGTCGCCGAGTTCCTCACCGACCAGGGCGACGAGGCCAGCCTCAACCCGCCCGTGTTCCAGGCCAAGTGGGGCATCGACCCGGAGTACCGCGAGCGCGGCGGCCTGCGCCCGCCGGTCAGGCCGACGCCCCCGCGCAGCGTCCACCTGCTCCAGCGCAAGGTCGGCAAGGTCGGCGCCGGACTCGGCAAGACCACCGGCTGGATCCACCGCACCGAACTCAAGCACCGCGGCGTGGTGATGGTCGCCGGCGCGAGCTACGACCTGATCGACGACGCCGGACTGCACTACACCGTCGACGGCGAACGCCAACTCCTGCCCGTGGACACCGTGGTGCTCTGCACCGGCCAGGAACCGCGCCGCGACCTGGAGGCGGCGCTGCGCGAACGCGGCCTGTCCGTGCACGTCATCGGCGGCGCGGACGTGGCCGCCGAACTGGACGCCAAGCGGGCCATCAAGCAGGGCACGGAACTGGCCGCCACCCTCTGACGCCGGGTGGCCGGGGGGCTACCCGGCGTACCGGGGCCCGCGGCGCCGCGCTGCGGGCCCCGGTGCCCCCCCCGCATCTGTACTGACCTGCGGTGATGCGTGCCCCGCGCGCCCGGCCCGGGCCCCGGTGCGACACTGGTGCCCTGTCCCTGCCCGACCTCTCGACCGGGGGCCCGCATGTCCCTCCCGAGGCCTCTCCACGCCCTCGCCGCCGCCGCCCTCGTCGCGGCGGCCGCCCTGGGCCCGACCGCCGCCGCGAGCGCCGCCGCTCCCACGCCGGGGCTGCCCTCCGCCGACCAGCTGAGAGCCGCGCTGCTCACCGCGACCGACCTCGGCCCCGGCTACACCGAGGCCCCCGCCAGCGGCAGCCCGGGCCCGAGCGAGAACCCCACCCCCGTCCGCGGCTGCGACGCCCTCAACGCCCTGATCAACATGCACGCCACTGCCCCCGGCCCCGCCACCCCGCACGCCGAGACCGAACTCGACGGCCCGGACGGCGGCAACCCGATGGTGACCGAGGCCCTCACCGCCGAGGACCCGGCCAGGCTCGCCACCGACTTCGCCACCGCCACCGACGCGTTCAGGACCTGCCACACCATCACCTTCAACGCCGGCACCGACGCCTCCGTGACCTTCACCGTCACCCCCGTCACCCTCGGCGACCGCCAGGACGCCCCCGCCGTCCGCCTCGACGGCACCCTCGCGGGCGTCCAGCTCAGCGCCTACCTCGGCATCGAACGCTTCGGCACCGTCGGCATGGCCTACGGCTTCTTCCAGCGCCAGGCCGCCGACCCCCAAGCCGCCTCCGTGCAGTACCGCACCGCCGTCGCCAAGGTCGAACGCACCCTCGGCACCACCGCGGGCACCACCACCCCACCCACCGCCCCCGCCACCACCCGGGGCATGTCGGTCTGACCGTCCGGACCTGCCCGGAACGGCCAGCCCCCGGGAACAACAGCGGTGCCCCGCCCGGAAGTCCGGGCGGGGCACCGTTCTCGGCGGCCGAAGGGTCGGCCGCACGGCCCTACTTGGTCTGGGCCTCGGCGTACCAGCGCTCGTTGGCGGCGCCGTTGCAGTCCCAGAGGTCCAGGGCACTGCCGTTGGTGGTGTCCCAGCCGTGGACGTCCAGGCAGAGGCCGGACGCCTGGTGGACGAGCGAGCCGTCGTACCGGCGGGTCCAGTTCTGGACCGTCGGGTCGCCGCAGAGCTGCGCGGTGACCCGGGTGCCGTTGGCGACGGGGGTACCCGCCGTGCCGAGGCAGAGCCCGGTACTGACCTTGATCTTGTTGTCCGAGGTCAGCGTGAAGTGCTGGCCGTCGCCGTTCGAGCAGTCGTTGATCGCCAGGAGGGCGCCCTGGGCGCCGCCCTGGCCGTCCAGGCACTTGGTGCCGGGGAGGGCGGAGTGGATCTGGACCGACGAGTCGGTGGTGGCGACGGTGTTCACCTGGGGGTCGGTCAGGGCGTACGGGTAGACCCGCACGTCGCTGACCGCTCCGTCGATGTAGTTGTCGCCCGGGTAGCGGTCGGAGATCGCGCCGCCGATGTTGACCGCGCCGTGGGCCTTGAAGGTGCTCGACACCTGGGTGCTGCCGACGGCGCTGCCGTTGACGTAGAGGGTGGCGATGCGGGTCAGGGCGTTGTACGAGCCGGTCAGGTGGGTCCAGACGCCGGTCTGGGCCTTGGTGCGGCCGGTCCGGTCGTAGGCGGCGAAGTAGCCACCGGTGTTGTAGTTGTCCGAGTCCGGCAGGACGAAGGTCCAGTTGCCCAGGTTCTTCGAGTACTGCAGGTAGAAGGGGCTCTGCTCCTGGCCGGTGACCGACAGGATCGTCGGGTAGCCGTTCATGTTGGTGAGGGTGTTGAGCTTCACCCAGGCCGAGACGGTGTAGCTCTGGGTGGTGTCCAGGCCCGGGGTGGTGCCGTTGGCCGCGACCGCGTTCTTGGTGCGGTACAGGGTCGAGCCGTTGAACACCGTGGCCTTGCCGGCGGTGCCGTTGTGGTCGGTCGTGAAGGCGGCCTTGGCCGGGTACGTGGTGGCCGGGTCGCCGTTCGGGTAGAGCGGGTTCTTGTCCGCGTCGCCGGTGTCGCCGCTGGTGCGGCCGTCGAGCGTCCACTGGGACGGGTTGACGGCGGTGCTGGCGACGGTGCCGGGGCCGTCCTCCCACACGTAGCCGGCGGTCGGGTTGCCCGGGGTGGTGGGCCTGCCCCACCAGATGTCGATGGAGCCGTCGGCCTTGGTGCCCCAGAGGGCGGCGTTGCCGCTGCCGGTGATGTCACCGTCCGAACCGAGGGAGGTCCAGGTGCTGGTGGACGCGTAACCGATCTTGGCATTGGTGGCGATGCCGGTGAGGGTGGGGACCATCAGGGGCTTGCCGGTGGGGTCGTTGACGGGCTGGCCCTGGTTGTCGGTGGCCAGGACGGTGCCGGTGGTGAAGGTGAGGCCGTTGAGGTCGTCCTTGGCGGCGTCGGTGGAGGCGGCGAGGTTACGGGTCCACAGACCAGGGTGGCCCTGCTTGGCCCAGTCGCCGGGGGTGATGAGTTCCTTGTCCTTCCAGCCGGTGGCGGCGAGTCGGACGGGCTTGCCGAGGGTGTTGGCGTTGGTGGCGGGGTAGTACCAGAGGGCGGCGTCGGTGCCGTTGTTGGTGCTCTCGACGGTGAGCAGGCCGGTCTTGTTCTTGAAGCCGAGCTTGGGGTCGAGGTCGGTGTTGACGGGGTCGCCGAGGGCGGCGATGCGCAGGGTGGTGGACCAGTCGGTGGCGTTGTAGCCGGTGGTGGTCAGCCAGGAGCAGTCCTCGGTGGCGGTCTTGGCGCACTTGGGCTTGGCGAGTGCGACGGGCTTGTCGATCCGGCCGTAGACGCCGGTGTTGCCCGGGTTCGGGTAGAGCTTGAGCTCGGTGTCACCGGGTGCGTGGGCGATCACGTCGTCGATGTTGTTGCCGCCGGTGAGGGTGCCGCGGTGGGTCAGCTGGATGCCGTTCCACCCCTTGCCGCCCGGGGCGGCGGCCGCGGAGGCGACCGTCGTCATCGGGGCGCTCCGGGCGTTCGGGTTGCCCGGGACGTTGTAGGCGCGCAGGTAGCCGGCCTGGTCGGGCGCGAGGATGTCGGGCGCGCCGTCACCGGTGACGTCACCGAAGACCGGCGGCGGGCCGTTGGGGTTCCACGGCACGTAGAAGGAGTACTGGGCGACCGGGGAGACGTTGCGGGCGTTGTCCATCACCTGGATGTAGACGATGTTGGTGCCCCACCGGGTCGGGTGGACCTGGAGGCCGTTCGCCGGGAAGTCGCTGCCGCAGGCCCAGGAGGCGCCGGAGAACTGCGGATCGAAGGACCAGCGGGCGCAGACCACGCCGGAGGCGTTGCCGCCGGGCGCGGGGTCGGCGGCGGTGAAGGGGACGGTACCCGTGTCGCCGATGTGCTTCTTGGTGACCTGGCCGTTGCCCGAGGGCGGGAAGACGTTGGCCAGGTCGGCGTCCGAGTACTTGGTGGTGGTGTCCGGGACGGTGAGGGTCGGCGGGGTCAGGTCGACGCCGAACCGGCAGGTCGGGGTGGACGCCGACATCTGGCTGAGCCCGTCGGTCGCCTTGGCGTTCCAGCCGTAGACGTGGCCGTCCTGGATCACGCCCGGCTTGACCTGGAAGCTCGCGACACTGCCGTTGGCCACCGTGGCGGTGTAGCCGGAGTCGGCGTCGGCGTTCTGGTTGGCGTAGTCCCAGATGTGGGCCCAGGCGCCGAGCGCGTTCTGCGCGTTGCTGCTGACCGTCGTGTTGAGGTTGACGGAGCCGTTGAAGCCGACGGAGGAGTTGATCCAGCCGAGGGAGCCGTCACAACCCTGGTTGTCCGACCACGGCACGGCCGTCGAGGGGACGGGCCAGACGTTCGGGTTGGTCGGGGTGTTGGGGATGCGGTCGTACTCGATGACGACGGCCGGGTTGTAGGTGAGGCGCTTGAACGCCGCCGAGTCGGACTCGTTGCGGGCGAACAGGCCGAAGGTCAGGCTGCCGTTGTCGGCGACGAACTGGCGGTAGACGCCGGTGACGTCGTAGTCGAACTGGGTGGTGCCGCAGCCGCTCTGGCCCGCGCCGCCGACGTCCGCCGACCCGATCCCGTTGAGGACGGTCGGCGAGTTGTTCCAGGTGGTGCTGCCGTCGATCGCGGTGGTGAGCTTGAGGTCGACGGTGTACTTGTTGGTGCAGGAGAAGTCGGAGGACTTGGCCTCGAAGAAC
>NZ_JBHJWG010000049.1:0-71519 GCF_042266305.1 Kitasatospora sp. NPDC056076 | reverse complement strand
TGGGCTCACCTGGCCATGGGCTCACCTGGCCATGGGCTCACCTGGCCATGGGCTCACCTGGCCATGGGCTCACCTGGCCATGGGCTCACCTGGCCGGGCGTCCTGCCCGTGTCGGCCCCGGGCGCCGGGTCGGGTGGCTGCTGAGCCCCGCAGCCGCCCGGGCCGGTGCCCGGTGCGTTCCTCGTACCTCCTGTCCTCCTCGTGTCTCAGCCCGGCGGCAGTGGTTGCCACAGGCAGCCGCAGTCCGGGTGTCCTCGGAGCCGCAGGCGGCGGGGCATGCCGTCGCCTGCGGAGATCTCGCACCAGCCGTCGACGCTCGGCGGTCGGCCGCCGTCCAGGTACACCTGGACGTGCAGCGCGGCCAGGCCGGCGACGGCCGTGGCCAGGGCCGTGTCGCAGGCCGGGGTGCGGGCCCGGCCCGGGCCGTCGTCCGCCAGCTGGGCGAGGACCCGTGGCCAGGCGGCGTCCTCGTCCTCCCGGCGCAGCACCAGGCAGTGCCCGCAGGCCGACCGCCCGGGGATCACCAGTGGCCCGACGATGCCGAACTCCTCGACCACGCCCACGTACAGGTGCGGCACCCCGGCCCGGAGCAGCAGCCGGGCCTCGTACGTCCCGCCCGCGAAGGCCGCGCTGCCGTCCCGGGGTGCGAGGACCACGAAGTCGGGCGGTGGGTCGTCGCTCTTGGGCCGGGGCACCGGGGCCAGTGGGCGGCCGGTGGCGCGTTGCACCGCCTCGCGGGCGACCGTCGAGCGCAGCCGCCCGATGTCCGAGGGCGGCAGTCCGGCGGGGGAGCAGTCGTCGGGCCGGACCCGCCCGCTGTCGGCCACGGTGACGGTGCCGGCGCCGCCGGCCGCGAGCACGGTCGCCACGGCCGCGCCGACCCGGCCCGCGCCGCGCACCTCGATCCTGGACCTGGCGCGCCGGACCAGGACGGCCGGTGCGGCGCCCGGTCCGGAGTGGACCAGGGAGAGCGAGGCGAGGTCGGGTCCGAGGATGTCCTGGTGGGGCCGGGGGAAGTGCGACAGTGCCCGGCCGGTCGCCTCCGCGTCGTCGAGCAGCCCGGTCTCCTGCAGTTCGCTCAGCAGGGTGTCGGTGGGCTCGCGGCCGAGTCCGATCCGTTCGCCGGCGGAGAGGAGCTCGGGTCGTTCGCGCGTCCCGTCGAGCAGGTCGAGGAACTCGCACAGCGTCTTGTCGGCGTTGCCGAGCACCCCGGCGAACCGGGTGACGGTGCCGAACTGCAGGGTCTCGGAGTCCCGCCAGCTGCGGGACAGCGCGGGCTTGAGCATGAGGCGCACGGTGGTCTCCCTTCCGATCGTTTCCGGACGGCTGACCGCAGCATGCCCCATGGCGGCGGGGGCGTGCGGAAAGTTATCCACAGGCCCGGGCGCATGATCACACCATCTGTTCGGAGGCCCTGTGGATAACTGCCCATCCTTCCTGGCGTCGGTTTCCGGACACCCCTCGTCGGCCTTTCGTTCCCGATCGCTCCATGAAAGATTTCGGCCACGGCACCGGACTTCTGTCAGTGGTACCGGGTAACGTCGTGTGCCATGGCAGCCGAGCGGGACTCCCATCCACCGGCGTCGCGTCGGCGTGCCCGTGCAGCGTCCGGGTCGCAGATGGCGGCGCCGAGCACGCGCGGGCGCCCGGACGAGAAGCAGCGCGAGAAGCCGCACGACAAGCAGCAGGCGAGGCCGCAGCACCCGCCCGCCGGGGCGGTGCCCCCGGAGGCGCACGACCGCAGCCGGGTCGAGGTGCGGCGCAGCGCCCGGCGAAGCCGGACGGTCTCCGCCTACCGCGAGGGCGACCGCACCGTCGTGCTGATCCCGGCCCGGATGTCGCACGCCGAGGAGCAGCGCTGGGTCGCGCAGATGCTGGAGAAGCTCGCGGCCCAGGAGCGTCGGCGGGTCCTCGGGGACGACGCCCTGATGGCACGGGCCCGGGAGCTGTCGGCGGCCTATCTGGAGGGCCGGGCCCAGCCGGTGCAGGTCCGCTGGGTGACCAACCAGAATTCGCGCTGGGGCTCGTGCACTCCCAGCGAGGGGACGATCCGGCTGTCGCACCGGCTGCAGGGCATGCCGGAGTACGTGCTGGACTACGTGCTGCTGCACGAGTTGGCGCACCTGCTGGTGCCGGACCACGGTCCGGCGTTCTGGGCGCTGCTGGAGGCCTATCCGCGGACGGAGCGGGCGCGCGGCTACTTGGAGGGTGTGGTGTCGGCGGCCCGGCTGCCGCACATCCCGGGGGCCCGGCACGGTGCGCCGGGGCCGGGGCTGGGGTCGGATCCGGGGGCTTCCTGCGGGTGAGGGCGGACGGCGAGAGGGGGCGCGGACCGTACGGTCCGCGCCCCCTCTTCGTGTCGCGCTTCGATCGGTCAGGCGGTCAGGCGGTCAGGCGGTCAGCGCCCGGGCCCGGGCGACGAGGTCGCGCACCGAGTGGTCGGTCAGCTCCGGCAGCCGGTCGTAGTCGAACCAGCGCAGGTCCAGCGACTCCTCGCTGATCAGCGCCTGCGCCCCGGCCGGGGCCACCGCGATGTACTGGACGTCCAGGTGGGTGTTCTCCGGCCGGTCCTTGCCGGTGCAGCGGACCTGGTGGCGGTCCAGCTTGGCGGGGACGGGCACGCCGTCCTGGCGCAGCAGGGTGAGGTCGGGGATGCCGGACTCCTCGACGGCCTCGCGCAGGGCGGCGGAGGCGAGGTCGGCGTCGCCCGGCTCGCAGTGCCCGCCCATCTGCAGCCAGATCCCGACCTTGGGGTGGAGGGTGAGCAGCACCCGCCCGGCGGTGGGGTCGACGACCGCCGCGCTCGCGGTGATGTGGGCGGGCAGGCAGGACCGGTAGAGGCCCTCGGGCTGCTCGGCGAGGTGCGCGAGGTAGTCGAGGCGCAGCTGTTCCTGGTCCCGCTCGGCGGGCCGCCAGTCGGTCAGGGTGCGGACGGCGTCCGCGTGGAGGGTGGACGTACCCGTCCCGGTGGCCGTCATGCGGTGGGCTCGCCCTTTCCGTCGGTGCCGTCCTGGTCGCCCTTCGGAGCGTCGTTCTGCGGAGCGTCGCCCTTGGGCGGGTCGTTCTTGGTGAGGTCGGGCTTGCCGGCCGCGGCCTCGCCGAGCAGCTTGTCGAGGGCGTCGAAGTCGAAGCCGCCCTCCAGGTCGCCGCTGCCGCGGTGCACGAAGGCGTCCGGGTCGTCCAGGTCGGCGGCGGTGGGCAGCATGTCGGGGTGCTCCCAGAGCGCGTCGCGGCCCTCGACGCCGCGGGCGTCGGCGAGCAGCGCCCAGAGCCGGGCGGCGTCGCGCAGGCGGCGCGGGCGCAGTTCCAGGCCGACCAGGGTGGCGAAGGTCTGTTCGGCGGGCCCGCCGGCGGCGCGGCGGCGGCGGACGGTCTCGCGCAGCGCGCCGGCCTGCGGCAGGTGGGGCTCGGCGGCGGCGTGCACGACGGCGTCGACCCAGCCCTCGACCAGGGCGAGGGCGGTCTCCAGGCGGGCCAGGGCGGCCTTCTGCGCGGGGGTGTCCTCGGGCTGGAGGAGGCCGCCGGCCAGGGCCTCCTGGAGGGCTTCCGGGTTGCTCGGGTCGAGCTGGCCGACGAGTTCCTCCATGCGGGAGGTGTCGACCTTGATGCCGCGCGCGTAGGCCTCGACGGCGCCCAGCAGGTGGGCCCGCAGCCACGGGACGTGGGCGAAGAGGCGCTGGTGGGCGGCCTCGCGCAGGGCGAGGTAGAGCCGGACCTCGTCGGCGGGCACGTTCAGGCCCTCGCCGAACTCGGCGACGTTCTGCGGGAGCAGGGCGGCCTTGCCGGCCGGGGCGAGCGGCAGGCCGACGTCGGTGGAGCCGACGACCTCACCGGCGAGGGCGCCGAGCGCCTGGCCGATCTGGGTGCCGAACATGGCGCCGCCCATGGAGCGCATCATGCCCATCAGCGGGCCGGCCATGGCCTGCATCTCCTCGGGCAGGACGCCGCCCATGGCGTTGCCGACCCGCTCGGCGACCGGGTCGACGAGGTCCTTCCAGACCGGGAGGGTGGCCTCGATCCACTCGGCGCGGCTCCAGGCGACGGCGGTGCCGGCGCCGGAGGGGAACTCGGTGACGCCGTCGAGCCAGAGGTCGGCCAGGCGCACGGCCTCGACGACGGCGGAGCGTTCGGCGTCGCCGACCGAGCGGTCCTTGCTCTTGCCCTCGGCGGGTTCGGCGACGACGCTCTGCCGGGCGATGTTCTGGGCGAGTTCCCAGTTCACCGGGCCGCCCTCGAAGGAGAGCATCTGGCCGAGCTGCTGGAAGGCGGCACCGAGGTCGCCGGGGTTCATGCCGCCGAACATGGCGGCGAAGGGGTTGTCGGCTCCGGCGCCGCCGGGGCCGCCCGGGGTGCCGGGCAGGCCGAACATCGCGCCGAAGGGGTTGCCGGCTCCGAAGCCGAACGGCTGGGGGCCGCCGGTGCCTTCCTGGCCCTGCTCCTTCTTCTTCTGCGCGTCGTCGGGCTTGGCCTTGCCGTCCTCGGGCTCCTCGGGGGGAACGCCGAATCCGAAGGGAAGGTCGCTCACGGGGTCCTCGATCCGGTCGGCCGTCATACGGGTGTGGCGGGCAGTGCGGTCCGCCCGGGGCTCCGGTGGAGCGGGGGACTCGTGGGCGGCTCCCGAGGGCCAGGCCCGCGCCGGGTGCACCGCCGGGCCTTCGCCTCGGGCAGGATGGACGTACGTGACACACGTCCGTACGCACATAAGCTAACCGTGGAGGATGGCCGGTGAGTTCCCCGCCTTCGGACGTTCGCTCTGGGCTGACCGCTGGAGAGGACGATCCGGACGCCACGGCGTCGCCGCCTCCAGCCTACGGCGGGCGGCCGTTGACCGTGGCCGTGACCGGTGCCGCGGGGGTGCTGGGCGAGCGGGTCGCCGCCCGGCTGGTGGCCTCCCCGCACGTGCGCAGGGTGCTGGCGGTGGACGACCGGCGCGGTGAGGTCCCGGGCGTGCAGTGGCGCGTCCTGGACGTGCGGGACCCCGCGGTGGCCGAGCGGCTGGCCGGGGTCGACGTGGTGGTGCACCTGGCGATGGACTTCGGCATGGAGTCCGATCCGCGGGCCCGCAGCGCCTACAACGTGCGCGGCGCCCAGACGGTGCTGACCGCGGCCGCGGCCGCCGGGGTGCACCGGGTGGTGCTGTGCACCTCCGCGATGGTCTACGGCGCGCTGGCCGACAACGAGGTGCCGCTGGCCGAGGACTCGGAGCTGCGGGCGACCGAGGAGGCCTCGCTGGTCGGGGACCTGCTGGAGATCGAGCGGCTGGCCCGGCGGGCGCCGCGCGCCCACCCGGGGCTGCAGGTGACGGTGCTGCGCCCGGCCGTGGTGGTGGGCCCCGGTGTGGACACCGTGCTGACCCGGCACTTCGAGGCGCCCCGGCTGCTGGTGGTGGCCGGTTCGCGTCCGTGCTGGCAGTTCTGCCACGTGGACGACCTGGCGGCGGCGCTGGAGTACGCGGCGCTGGGCCTGGTGGAGGGCGAGGTGACGGTCGGCTGTGACGGCTGGCTGGAGCAGGAGGACGTGGAGCGGCTGTCGGGGATCCGGCGGATGGAGCTGCCAGCCGCGCTGGCGCTCGGCACCGCGGCGCGGCTGCACCGGCTGGGGCTGACCCCGGCGCCGGCGGGCGACCTGGCGTACACGATGTACCCGTGGGTGGTGTCCGGGAGCAGGCTGCACGAGGCGGGCTGGCGTCCGGAGTTCACCAACGAGCAGGTGCTGGCCGAGCTGCTGGCGCAGGTGTCGGGCAAGCACGCGGTGGCGGGGCGCCGGCTGGGCGGCAAGGAGGCCGCGACCAGTCTGGGGGCGGCCGGGGCGACGGTGGCGCTGGTCGGCACGGCGGCGCTGGTGCGCCGGGCCCGCAAGCGGCGCCGTTTCTGAGCCGGGACCCGCTGGGGGCGCCCGGCGGGCGTCGTTTCTCACGATGCGAAATTTCGGAATCGTGATGCGGAAGCCCCTTGCCCCGATCGGCCCCCGATGGGGAATCATGGGGTCATGTCCGAGAACCACGACCCCATCCGGCTGCTCGCCGTCCGCGACACCCCGCTCTCGCTGGACGAGGTGTACGAGGCGGTCGGCGACGACGCGGCCGGCGGCACCACCGTCTTCGTCGGGACGGTCCGGGACCACGACGGCGGCAAGTCGGTCTCCGCGCTGGAGTACAGCTGCCACCCCACCGCCGAGGCGGAGATGCGCCGGATCGCCGAGAAGGTCGTCGCCGACTTCCCGGTGCGGGCCCTCGCCGCGGTGCACCGGGTGGGCCGGCTGGAGATCACCGACAAGGCCGTGATCGTCGCCGTCTCCTGCGCCCACCGCGGGGAGGCCTTCGCGGCCGCCCGCCGGCTGATCGACGACCTCAAGCACGAGGTGCCGATCTGGAAGCACCAGGTCTTCGCCGACGGCGAGGAGGAGTGGGTCGGCGCCGGGGGCTGCTGACCGGGCTCCCGGCCCCCGGGGGCCGCTGACCGGACTCCCGTTCCCGGGGCGGTGGGCGGCCGCTCGTCCGCGCGGGTGCGGTGCAACCGCCCGCACGCGGAGCACGTCCTTCGGGTCAGGCGCGCCGCGGCCTCACCCGAACGGGTCCGGCCGGGGGCGCCGGATACTCCCTGGAAGTGAGCCGATCGGCCGTCCCGTAACCCGGATGGCGCCGGCCGCGTTGTCCGCCGGGGTGGTTAATCTGCTCATAGACCCGAGGAGCTGGGAGTACTGACATGGGTGCGCTCGCCTGGCTGATCATTCCGGTTGTCGCCGTCCTGGTCGCGGCCGCGTGGGCGGGGTGGGCCCAGCGGGCCCCGAGGGCCACCGGCGACCCGGCCTCGCTCGCCGAGCACCGGCGCTTCATGGCCGCGATGGAACGGACCACCGCGGGCTCCGCCGCCCCCGGGGAGGGTTCCGGCCGGTAGCCCGGCGGGCGCCGCGTCACGGGCGTCCCGTACTGTCGAGGCATGCCACGCCGCTCCGCGACGATGCTCGCTGCCACCCTGCTGCTCATAGCGCTGCTCTGCGTCTCGGTGCTGATGAAGGTGCCGTACACGGAGATGAGCCCGGGCCCGACGTACAACACGCTCGGCGAGCAGGGGGGCAAGCCGGTGATCACCATCACCGGCCACGACTCGTACCGGACGAGCGGCCACCTCAACATGACCACCGTCCAGGTCACCGGGGCCAAGTACGAGCCCAGCCTGGTCAACGCGGTGATCGGCTGGATGCGCGACGACGTGCTGGTGGTGCCGCACGACAACGTCTACCCCAAGGGGCAGTCGGACGCCGACGCCAAGAAGCAGAACGCCGAGGAGTTCGCCTCCTCCGAGGACAGCGCCCGCACCGCCGCGCTCAAGCAGCTGGGCGTCCCGGTCGGCAACGAGCTGATCGTGAAGTCGGTCACCGCGGGGGCCCCGGCCGAGGGCCGGCTGCACGCGGGCGACCAGATCGTCGCGGTGGACGGCGCCGCCGTCGACTCGGTGGACCAGGTGGTCGCCGCCGTCACCAAGCACAAGCCCGGTGAGTCGGTGGTCTTCACCGTGGTGCCGCGGGCCAAGGACACCTCCGGCAACGGCTCCGCCACCCCGGGGACGAGGACCGACGTCACCGTGCCGACCGTCCGCGCCAAGGACCTCGACCCGAAGGCGCCGGCCGAGCGGGCCGAGCTCGCGGTGGTCGGCATCGGCACCGGGATCCGACACACCTACCCGTTCCAGATCGACATCGGCCTGCAGGACGTCGGCGGCCCGAGCGCCGGGCTGATGTTCTCGCTCGGCATCATCGACAAGCTCACCCCGGGCGGCGACCTCACCGGCGGCAAGTTCGTCGCGGGCACCGGCACCATCGACGACGACGGCAAGGTCGGCCCGATCGGCGGGATATCGATGAAGCTGATCGCCGCCCGGGACGCCGGGGCCGAGTACTTCCTCACCCCCGCCTCGAACTGCGCCGAGGCCACCAAGAACGTGCCGTCCGGGCTGACCCTGATCAAGACGGACACCCTGGACGGCGCGCTCAAGTCGCTGGAGCAGATCCGCTCCGGGCAGGCCTCGGCGCTGCCGTCCTGCCCCCGCTAGGCGGGCCCTGGGCGGGGGCGGGAACCGGCGTCAGGAGAAGGTCGCCAGCAGCGCTTCGGTCAGGCCGGGCACCAGGTCCGGGCCGGTCAGCACCTCGCGGGCGACGTCCTTGGAGCGCAGCCGCAGGGCGATCTCCTTCTTGCCGTCGCGCAGCACCGCGGCGGTGATCCGCACCTCCTCGCGCTTGGGGTGGTTGGCCACCCACTCGGCGAGCTGGGCGTCGCTGGCACCGCGCGGGCGGGACTGCTCGGCGCCCGGCGGCAGCATCAGCCGCTCGACCACCAGGGCGCAGCCGGCCACCGCGGCGGGCCAGGCGATGGTGCCGAGGAACTTGTCGAGCTCCATGCCGGCCGGGAGTTCGTCCTGCTCGACCGGGGTGAGGCCGGGCTCGTCGCTGTCGGCGAGGCCGAGCTGCTTGGCGATGCGCGGGTCGGCCTTGCGCAGGGCGGCGCTGTCCACCAGGGCGAACAGTCGGGCCGGGAGGTCCCAGCCGAGGGTGGCGGCGTACTCGTCGATCTCCAGCGCGGCCCGGGTGAGGGGGGTGGCGGCGGGGAGCTTGGAGACGTCGTCGGGGGAGTTGTTCAGATCAGGCGCGTCGGACATGACTCAATCCTCACACGCCGGGCGGCGCCCGCTCGCCGGGGCGGTCCCGGGGGCCCGGGGCGGGGTGTCCGGGCGGGGCGGCGGGGGGTTGCGGGCGAACGGTGTCGTAACCGTCTGCTAACGGTGGGAACTCGGTCGAAGACTGGTTAAGTTGCTCTGACGACCGACCGATTCCAGACGACACAGCTGAGGTGCCACCGTGGTATTCCAGATGCCGGAACGCTCAGGGCCGGGTTTCCGGCGGAGGGTGGGCCCGCCCTCCCGGCGGGCGCGGGTGGCCCTGCTGACCCTGGGCGTACTCGCGGTGCTGTTCCTGTTGTTCGTCATGTTCGCCGGGTTCTGGACGGACTGGCTGTGGTTCAGGTCGGTGCGCTACTCCTCGGTGTTCACCACCCAGCTGTGGACGAAGGTCGGGCTGTTCGGGGTCTTCGGCCTGCTGATGGCGGTGATCGTCGGCTTCAACGTGTGGCTGGCGCACCGGCTGCGGCCGCCGCTGTCGGCGATGTCGGTGGAGCAGCAGAGCCTGGACCGCTACCGGGCGGGCCTGGCGCCGTTCAAGCGCTGGGCGCTGATCGGGGTCTCGCTGGTGATCGGCCTGGTGGCGGGCGCGGCGGCGTCCGGCCAGTGGCGGACCTGGCTGATGTGGACGAACGCGACGTCCTTCGGTGAGAAGGACGCCCAGTTCGGCATGGACGTCTCGTTCTACGCCTTCGACCTGCCGTTCTACGAGTTCGTGCTGGGCTTCGCGTTCAGCGCGGTGATCGTCTCGCTGCTGACCTCGGCGCTGGTGCACTACCTGTACGGGGGGCTGCGGCTGCAGGGCCCGGGCCGGCGGGCGAGTGCGGGCGCGCAGGGGCACCTGGCGGTGCTGCTGGGCGTGTTCGTGCTGTTGAAGGCGGTGGCGTACTGGCTGGACCGGTACGCGCTGGCGGTGAAGACCGGCTCCTACAAGGGGGTCTCGGGCTGGACCGGCCTGCGCTACGTGGACGCCAACGCGTTCCTGCCGGCGAAGACGATCCTGTTCTTCGTCGCGATCATCTGCGCGGTGCTGTTCTTCCTGACGCCGATCCGCCGCACCTGGGCGCCGGCCCTGATCGGGCTGGGGCTGATGGTGCTGTCGGCGGTGCTGATCGGCGGGCTGTACCCGGCGATCGTGCAGCAGTTCCAGGTCAAGCCGAACGAGCAGGCCAAGGAGACGCCGTACATCCAGAAGAACATCGACGCGACCCGGCAGGCGTACGGGATCGCGGACGCGCAGACCACCCCGTACAGCCCGCAGGGCTCGACCACGGGTGACGCGTTGAAGCCGGACGCGCAGACCATCGCGGACGTGCGGCTGCTGGACCCGAACATCGTGTCGCAGACGTTCCAGTCGCTGGAGCAGCAGCGCAACTACTACGCGTTCCCGAGCACCCTCTCGGTGGACCGCTACAGCACGCCCACGGGCAAGCAGGACACCGTGATCGGCCTGCGCGAGCTGGACCTCAACGGGGTGCAGCGGAACTGGATCAACGACCACTTCAAGTACACCCACGGCTACGGCGCGGCGCTGGCCAAGGGCAACCAGGTCGACGACAAGGGCGGGCCGGTGTTCACCGAGTCCGGCCTGCCGGCCACCGGTGCGCTGGGCGACTACGAGCAGCGGATCTACTACGGCGAGAAGACGACGACGTACTCGATCGTCGGCGGCTCGAACAAGGAGATCGACTACACCGACGTCAAGACCGGTCAGAACGTGGAGTACACGTACACCGGTGACAGCGGTGTCTCGCTGGACAACCCGATCACCCGGGCCGCGTACGCGGTGCGCTTCGCCGAGCCGCAGATGCTGTACGCGGGGGCGATCACCGACGGCGCCAAGGTGATCTACAACCGGACGCCCAAGGAGCGGGTGGAGAAGGTCGCGCCGTGGCTGTCGATCGACGCCGACCCGTACCCGGTGGTGCAGGACGGCCACGTGGTGTGGGTCGTGGACGGCTACACCACCTCGGACGGCTTCCCGTTCTCGTCGAAGACGACGCTGGGCACGGCGACCAAGGACTCGCTGACCAACCAGCGCGGTGAGCTGCTGACCGCCGCCAACCAGGTCAACTACATCCGCAACTCGGTCAAGGCCACGGTGGACGCCTACACCGGCGAGGTGAAGCTCTACCAGTGGGACGAGAAGGACCCGGTCCTCAAGACCTGGATGAAGGCCTTCCCGGGCACCGTGGAGCCGAAGTCGGACATCCCGGCGACGCTGCTGCCGCACCTGCGCTACCCGCAGGACATGTTCAAGGTGCAGCGCGACCTGCTCGGCCAGTACCACGTGACGGACGCCAACTCCTTCTTCAACGGCAGTGACATCTGGCAGGTCCCGGTGGACCCGACCAGTGACACCAAGCAGGTCCAGCCGCCGTACTACGTGACGGTGCGGATGCCGGACGCCCAGGCCGCGAGCTTCTCGCTGACCAGCACCTTCGTGCCCAACCAGCGGCCGAACCTGGCGGCCTTCATGGCCGTCAACGCGGACCCGGGCGAGGACTACGGGAAGATCCGCATCCTCAAGATGACCGGCGAGAGCGGCGCCCCCGGCCCCGGCCTGGTGCAGTCGAAGTTCAACTCCCGCCAGGAGGTGGCGAACCAGATCTTCGCGTTGAAGAGCGGCGGCGACACCGAGCTGGAGTACGGCAACCTGCTGACCCTGCCGGTCGGCGGCGGGCTGTTGAACGTCGAGCCGGTGTACGTGCGCGGGCGCGGCGCCAAGTACCCGACGCTGCAGAAGGTCCTGGCGGTGTACGGGGACGACAACGTGGCGTTCGAGAACACCCTGGACGACGCGCTGCGCAAGCTGTTCGCCGGGCAGGCCCCGCCGGCCACGCCGGTGGCGCCGTCCAGCCAGGGCGGGGCGACGCCGGGCACCGGGACGTCCCCGGGCACCGGGACGACGCCCGGCGGCGCCGGCACGCCGACTCCGACGCCCACCGCGCCGGGCACCCCGGCGCCGGGCGGGACGATCTCGCCGGAGCTCCAGCGGGCGCTCGGGGACGCGGAGAAGGCGTACAACGACAGCCAGACCGCGTTCAAGAACGGCGACTGGGTGGCGTACGGCAACGCCCAGAAGGCGCTCGGCGACGCCTTGAAGGCGGCCGAGGCGGCCCGGGCGGGCGGCCAGGCACCGGCGCCGACGGCGACGCCGACCGGCTCGGGGGCGGCCAGTCCGCACCCCTAGTCCCCGCTGAGCTGCGGTGACCGTTTTTGGGTCCACCCCGCGTCCGTGCTACGGTTCTCTTACCGACGCGGGGTGGAGCAGCTCGGTAGCTCGCTGGGCTCATAACCCAGAGGTCGCAGGTTCAAATCCTGTCCCCGCTACTCAGTAGCAGGAAGCCCGGAGGATCACATCCTCCGGGCTTCTGTCGTATCCGGGCCCCGGTCGGGTCCGGAGTCCTGCCGGGTCCGGGGATGGTGCCGCGGTGGGCGGGGGCCGTCGGCCGGTGGTGTCGGGTCCCGTCGAAACCGTGCTAGAGTTTGATCAACGACGCGGGGTGGAGCAGCTCGGTAGCTCGCTGGGCTCATAACCCAGAGGTCGCAGGTTCAAATCCTGTCCCCGCTACTCAGTGTCAGAGGCCCGGAGGATCATTCCTCCGGGCCTCTGTCGTACCCGGACGTTTCCGTCCGGAAGCGGCGGGAACCGCTCCGGTACTATCGACCGTCGCCAACGGGGACGGCACCGGGGTTTGTGGGGCGCAAGTGTCGGGAAATCGACAAAGCGCCGAAGCAATTCCGTCGGCTTCGGGTCCGCCCCACTCGAATTCGGCCGGGGCAGGTGTACGCGGGTAGCGGGTGATGCGACGATGGGACACATGGGGGACGGTGCACGGCCGCTGACGGGCCGTCCGGTCCGGCACCTCTCCTGGGAGTCCCCCCGGCCGTCGGCCGGGGCACGATGCCGCGACACTCTGGGGGAGCGGGAGTCGGCATGAGGCTGATCGGCAAGTCAGGCGCCAAGTCCGGTGCGGCCGTCGAGGCGGACACCGACGCCTGGGCGGAGAGCGCCGAGAGCCCCGAGAGCCGCCCCGGAGCCCTGCCCGCCCAGCGCACCAGCGGGCTGTCCGAGCGCCCCGCGGTCGGCGGCTCCGGGCCCGACAGCCTGGTGCACGTCTCCACCCGGCAGTTCTCCGCCGCCGTGGGCCCGTACGGGGCGGGCGGTGAGGAGGCGCCGGCCGGTGCCGCGCTGGACCCGGCCGGGCTGGACCCGACCAGCTTCGAGACCGCGCTGGCCGCCCGGGAGTCCGCCGCCCTGGAGGCCCGGCACCGGCAGGCCGCCGACGGCGGCGACCCGGACGCCGCGGGCCGCCTGGGCACCCTGCTGCTGCGCCGCGGCGACCTGGAGGACGCCGAGCCGTACCTGCGGGCCGCCGCGGCCGCCGGGGTGCGGGCCGCCGCCAACAACCTGGGCGTCCTGCTGCACCAGCAGGGCCACCGCGCCGAGGCCGGCCAGTGGTGGCGCCACGCGGCGGTGGCGGGCAGCGCCCCCGCCGCGCACGCGCTCGGGCTGCAGCTGCGCGACCAGGGCGAGGAGGAGGCCGCCGAGTACTGGCTGCACTACGCCGCCGACCACGGCCACCCGCTGGGCGCCTACGCCCTCGGCGACCTGATGGAGCACCGGCGCGACGTGCGGGCCGAGCGCTGGTTCAAGGTCTCCGCCGACGCCGGGCACCGTGAGGCCGCCTACCGGCTGGCCAGGATGCGCGAGGCCGCCGGGGACAAGGAGACCGCGGAGGCCTGGTACCGCACGGCCGCCGCCCGCAGCCACGCCCGCGCCGCGCTGCGCCTGGGCGTGCTGCTGGAGGAGCGGGCCCGCACCGACCGGTCGCTGCTGGAGGAGGCCGCCCGCTGGTACCGGCAGTCCGCGCAGAACGGGGAGCCGCGGGCCGCCTGCGCGCTCGGCTTCCTGCTGCGCGACTCCGGGGACGTCGCCGCCGCCGCCGAGTGGTGGCAGGAGGCCGCCGAGGCGGGCGACGGCAACGCCGCCAACGCGCTCGGCGCCCTGCACGCGAGCCGCGGCGAGGCCAAGGCCGCCGAGCACTGGTACCGCACCGCGCTCGACGCGGGCGACCAGAACGGCGCCTTCAACCTCGGCCTGCTCTGCGCCGGCACCGGCCGCGACCAGCAGGCCGAGCAGTGGTACCGCCGGGCCGCGTACGCCGGGCACCGGGAGGCCTGCAACGCGCTGGCCGTGGTGCTGCTGCAGCGCGGCGACGAGTCCGGCGCCGAGCCGTGGTTCTCCAAGGCGGCCGAGGCCGGCAGCGTGGACGGCGCCTTCAACCTGGGCGTGCTGCACGCCGGGCGCGGCGAGTCGCGGCAGGCCCAGGAGTGGTACGCGCGGGCGGCGGCCGAGGGGCACGGCGAGGCGGCGCTGCAGCTGGCGGTCGCCCAGGAGCAGCGCGGCAACCTGTCCGGCGCGCTGGAGCGCTACCGGCAGGCGGCGGCCGGCGGTTCGGCGGAGGGCGCCTTCCGGCTGGCCTCGGTGCTGGACCGGCGGGGGGACGCGGACGCCGAGGCCGAGCACTGGTACGCGCTGGCGGCCGATGCCGGGCACCGGCGCGCCCAGGTGCGGATGGGGGTGCGGGCGGCCGAGCGCGGGGCGCTGGAGATCGCCGAGAGCTGGTACCGGCGGGCCGCCGGGGCGGGCAGTCGCAGCGCGGCGTTCAACCTGGGGCTGCTGCTGGCCCGGCAGGACTGCGAGGCGGAGGCGATGCTCTGGTACACCCGGGCCGCCGACGCCGGGCACGGCCGGGCGGCGCTGCGGCTGGCGCTGCTGGCGCTGCGCCGGGGCGAGCCGGTGCAGGCCGAGAACTGGTGCCGGCGGGCGATCGACTACGGTCCGGCCGAGGTCGCGGAGCGGGCCGGGCGGCTGCTGGGCGCGCTGCACGCCGAGCTGAGCGCGTAGGGCCCGTCCGGGCCCGGGGCCCGTCCCGGCGGGGCGTCAACTGCCGCTTCGGTGGCGGCAGTCGGGGCACAGGCCGCGGTAGGTGACCTCGGCGGTGGTGACGGTGAAGCCGAAGCGTTCGGCCGCGGGCAGTGCGGCGAGCGGGTCGCCGTGCGGATGGACGTCGCGGATCGCGCCGCAGCCGGAGCAGACCAGGTGCTGGTGGGCGCGGTGGGCGTTGGGGTCGTAGCGCTTGGCGCGGCCGTCGGTGGCGACCTCCAGCACCTCGCCGAGGGTGACGAGTTCGCCGAGCGTGTTGTAGACGGTGGCGCGGCTGATCTCGGGCAGGCGGGCGGCGGCGCGGGCGTGCACCTCGTCCGCGGTGAGGTGGACGTGCTCGCCGTCGAGGACCTCGGCCACCACGCGGCGCTGTGAGGTCAGCCGCCAGCCGCGTCCGCGCAGTCTCTCCAGCAGATCACTCATGGGACCAGAATAAGTCACGCTCCGAGATTAGGGCCAGTATTGACTTAGACGAAGTCCAAGTTAGGATCGTGTCATCACGATCGGATCCCCCGGAGGCAACCCGCCATGACCACGCAGGACGAGCTTCGCCCGACCCTCACCACCGAGGCGGGTGCCCCCGTCGCGGACAACCAGAACACCGAGACCGCCGGCCCCGGCGGCCCGGCCCTGATCCAGGACCAGCTGCTGTTCGAGAAGCTCGCGCACTTCAACCGCGAGCGGATCCCGGAGCGCGTGGTGCACGCCCGCGGCGCCGGCGCGTACGGCACCTTCACGGTGACCGCCGACGTGACGCCCTTCACCCGGGCGGGGTTCCTGTCCGAGGTCGGCAAGCAGACCGAGGTCTTCCTCCGGTTCTCCACGGTGGCCGGCAACCTCGGCGCGGCCGACGCGGTGCGCGACCCGCGCGGCTTCGCGCTGAAGTTCTACACCGAGGAGGGCAACTACGACCTCGTCGGCAACAACACCCCGGTGTTCTTCATCAAGGACGCCATCAAGTTCCCCGACTTCATCCACACCCAGAAGCGGGACCCGTACACCGGCTCGCAGGAGGCCGACAACGTCTGGGACTTCTGGGGCCTGTCGCCCGAGGCCACCCACCAGGTGACCTGGCTGTTCGGCGACCGCGGCATCCCGGCCAGCTACCGCCACCTGAACGGCTACGGCTCGCACACCTTCCAGTGGCAGAACGAGGCCGGCGAGCACTTCTGGGTCAAGTACCACTTCAAGACCGACCAGGGCATCCGCAACCTCACCCAGGCCGAGGCCAACCGGCTCGCCGGCGAGGACCCGGACAGCCACCAGCGCGACCTGCGCGAGTCGATCGAGCGCGGCGAGTTCCCCAGCTGGACGGTGCAGGTCCAGGTCATGCCAGCGGCCGACGCGGCCGGCTACCGCTTCAACCCCTTCGACCTGACCAAGGTCTGGCCGCACGCCGACTACCCGCCGATCGAGATCGGCCGGCTGGAGCTCAACCGCAACCCGGAGAACGTCTTCGCCGAGGTCGAGCAGTCGGTCTTCTCCCCGGCGCACTTCGTGCCCGGCATCGGCCCGTCCCCGGACAAGATGCTCCAGGGCCGGCTGTTCGCCTACGCGGACGCCCACCGCTACCGCGTCGGCATCAACGCCGACCACCTGCCGGTGAACCGCCCGCACGCCACCGAGGCCCGCACCAACGGCCGGGACGGGTACCTGTACGACGGCCGCCACGGCCGGCAGAAGAACTACGAGCCCAACAGCTTCGGCGGCCCGGTGCAGACCGGCCGTCCGCTCTGGGCCGCGACCGCCGTCGACGGCCCCACCGGCACCCACGCGGCGCCCTCGCACGCCGAGGACGACGACTTCGTGCAGGCGGGCGACCTGTACCGGCTGTTCTCGGAGGACGAGAAGCAGCGGCTGATCGCCAACCTGGCCGGCTTCATCGCCAAGGTCTCGGCCGACCGCGAGGACATCGTGGAGCGGGCGATCGACAACTTCCGCAAGGCCGACGCCGACTACGGGCAGCGGCTGGAGGCGGCGGTCCGGGAGCTGCGCAAGCAGTAGGACGGGCCGGAACGAGCGGCGGGCCCTGTGACCAGCTCCCACTGGTCACAGGGCCCGCACCATTGCGCCCGGGGCCCCGGGAGCGCTCCGGGGGCGCTCCGGGGGCGAACGGGCGAACAGCGGCTCAGACGGAGAGCCGCCGCAGGGTCTCGTCGTGCAGCAGGCCGTTGGTGGCCACCGCGTCGGCGCCGCCCGGGCCGGGGACGCCGTCCAGGCCGGTGAAGCTGCCGCCGGCCTCCTCGACGACGATGCACGGCGCGGCCATGTCCCAGAGCGACAGCTCGGGCTCGGCGGCGATGTCCACGGCGCCCTCGGCGACCATCATGTAGGACCAGAAGTCGCCGTAGGCGCGGGTGCGCCAGCAGGCCCGGGTGAGGTCCAGGAACGGGTCGAGCCGGCCGCGGTCCTCCCAGCCGGTGAGGGAGGAGTACGAGAAGGACGCGTCCTCGATCCGGGACACCCCGGAGACGTGGATCCGGGAGGCCTTGGTCAGGCTGCGGCCCGCGTAGGCGCCCAGGCCCTTGGCGGCCCACCAGCGGCGCTGCAGCGCCGGGGCGGAGACGATGCCGACCACCGGGCGCTCCACGCCGTCCGGGCCGTCCTCCAGCAGGGCGATCAGGGTGGCCCAGACCGGGACGCCGCGGATGTAGTTCTTGGTGCCGTCGATCGGGTCGATCACCCAGCGGCGCGGGCCGGAGCCCTGGAGGCCGAACTCCTCGCCGAGCACGGCGTCGCGCGGGCGGGCGCGCTGGAGGATGCTGCGCACGAGCTCCTCGGCTGCCTTGTCGGCGTCGCTGACCGGCGTCAGGTCGGGCTTGGTCTCGATCTTCAGGTCGAGGGCGCGGAAGCGCTCCAGGGTGACCGAGTCGGCCGAGTCGGCGAGGACGTGGGCGAGTCGGAGATCGTCGTGGTAGTCGGCCATGCCCGAAACCCTAGCTCAGCGGGTCGGCCGGGGAGGGCGGGCGCTCAGTGGGCGGAACCGCTGAGCTGGAGGCCGATCACGCCGGCGATCACCAGGGAGATGGACACCAGTTTGAGCACCGAGGTGGTCTCGTCCAGGAAGGCCATGCCGTAGATGGCGGTGCCGGCGGCGCCGATGCCGGTCCACACGGCGTAGGCGGGGCCGACCGGCAGGCTCTTGAGCGAGAGGGTGAGCAGCCCGAAGCTGCTGAGGGCGAACACGCAGAAGCTGATGGTGGGCCAGAGCTTGGTGAAGCCCTCGCTGAGCTTGAGGTTGATCGCGAAGCCGGTCTCCAGCAGGCCGGCCAGGATCACCAGGGCCCATGCCATCGCGCGCCCTCCCTGTCGATCGACGGACGGGCCGTGTCCGGCCCGACTTTCCTATGATCGCCAGGGAGGGGCGGTCCGACACCTCGAACGGGCCGCGAGCCTCGGGGAAGGGGCGGGGCCCCCGCCGGGCTCAGTCGCCCTCGCGGGCCTCCTTGCTGGCCAGCAGACGGCGCAGCGAGTAGAGCCGGGCGGCCTCGGCGTGGCCGTCGGCGACCCAGGCGTCCAGGGCGCAGTCCGGCTCGTCGTGGCTGCAGGCGCGCGGGCAGTCGACCGTGCCCGGCTCCAGGTCGGGGAAGGCGAGGATGACCCGGGACGGGTCGATGTGGGAGAGGCCGAAGGAGCGGAAGCCGGGCGTGTCGATCACCCAGCCCGGGTCGAGCGCCTTCTTCGAGCCGGGCTTGACGCCGGGCGGCGGGGGCAGCCGCAGGGCCAGGGCGGAGACGGTGGTGTGCCGGCCGCGGCCGGTGACGGCGTTGACGTGGCCGGTCTGCCGCCGCCGGTCCGGGACGAGGGCGTTGACCAGGGTGGTCTTGCCGACGCCGGAGTGGCCGATGAACACCGTGGAGAGTCCGCGCAGGTGCTCGCGGACGGCCTCGGCGCCGGCGGTCTCCAGCTCGTCCCGGCGGGTGACGACGTAGTCGATGCCGAGCGGGGCGTACGACTCCAGCAGCGGCCCGGCCGGGGCGAGGTCGGACTTGGTGAGCACCAGCAGCGGTTCCATGCCCGCGTCGTAGGCGGCGACCAGGCAGCGGTCGATCAGCCGGGGGCGGGGCTCCGGGTCGGACAGGGCGGTGACGATGGCCAGCTGGTCGGCGTTGGCGACGACGATCCGCTCGTACGGGTCGTCGTCGTCCGCGGTGCGCCGCAGCACGGAGCTGCGCTCCTCGACCCGGACGATCCGGGCGAGGGTGTCGGCGTCCCCGGAGAGGTCGCCGACCAGGTTGACCACGTCGCCGACGACGACGCCCTTGCGGCCCAGCTCGCGGGCCTTCATGGCGACGACCTCACGCTCCTGCTTGGTCCCCGGGTCGACCAGGCAGGTGATCCGGCCGCGGTCGACGGTCAGCACCATCGCCTCGTCGGCGTCCTCGTGCTTGGGCCGGATCCGGGTCCGCGGCCGGGAGCCCCGGCGGGCGGGGCGGTTGCGGATGTCGTCCTCGTCGGCGTCCTTGCCGTAGCGGCGCATGGTTCAAGTCTCCGCTCAGGCGTCCGCGGCCGCTCCGCCGAGCAGCTCCGCCCACATCTTGGGGAAGTCGGGCAGGGTCTTGGCGGTGGTGCCCACGTTCTCCACCTCGACGCCGGGCACGGCGAGGCCGAGCACCGCGGCGGCGGTGGCCAGGCGGTGGTCCTCGTAGGTGTGGAAGATGCCGCCGTGCAGCGGGCGGGGGCGGATCCGCAGGCCGTCCTCGGTCTCGCTGACGTCGCCGCCGAGGTCGTTGATCTCCTTGGCGAGGGCGGCGAGCCGGTCGGTCTCGTGCAGGCGCAGGTGGGCGATGCCGTACAGGTGGGACTCGGAGTCGGCGAGGGCGGCGACGGCGGCGATCACCGGGGTGAGCTCGCCGACGTCGTGCAGGTCGGCCTCGATGCCGTGGATCCGGCCGGTGCCGGTGAACTGGAGGCCCTCGTCGGTGTACTCGCAGGCGCCGCCCATCCGGGAGTAGAGGTCGCGCAGCTGGTCGCCGGGCTGGGAGGTGTGGCGGGGCCAGTCGCGGACGGTGACCCGGCCGCCGGTGACCAGGGCGGCGGCGAAGAACGGGGCGGCGTTGGACAGGTCGGGCTCGACGACCAGGTCGCGGCCGAGCAGGGCGCCGGGGGTGACCCGCCAGACGTCCTTCTCACCGCCGTCCTCGGGGGCGTCGACCTGGGCGCCGGCCAGGCGCAGCATCTCGACGGTCATCCGGATGTGCGGCAGCGACGGGACGGGGCCGCCGACGTGCCGGACCTCGACGCCGTGGTGGTAGCGGGCGCCGGAGAGCAGCAGGGCGGAGACGAACTGGGACGAGGAGGAGGCGTCCAGCTCGACCGGGCCGCCGTCGAGGCCGCCGGTGCCGTGGACGGTGAGCGGGAAGCTGCCGCGGCCGCCGTCCTCGATCCGGGCGCCGAGCGCGCGCAGGGCGTTGATCACGCCGTGCTGGGGGCGCTCGTGGCTGCGCGGGTCGCCGTCGAAGTGGACCGGGCCGTCGGCGAGGGCGGCGAGCGGGGGCAGGAAGCGCATGACGGTGCCGGCGTTGCCGACGTCGACGTTGGCGGGGCCGCGCAGCGCGGGGGCGGGGATGACCCGCCAGGCCTCGCCGCCGCCGGTGCCGCCGGAGTCGTTGTTGACCTTCTCCTCGATGGTGACCCCGAGGGCGCGCAGGCCGTCGGCCATCAGCTGGGAGTCGCGGCTGCGCAGCGGGCGGCGTACCCAGCCGGGTCCGTCGGCGAGGGCCGCCAGCACCAGGGCCCGGTTGGTGACCGACTTGGAGCCGGGAATGGTGACGGTGGCGTCGACGGGGGCGCTGGCGACGGGGGCGGGCCACAGGGTCTCGGTCATGGGGGCCAGTCTAGGGTCCGTGACGGAACGGCCCCTGCTACGGCCGGATGGCGGGACGGCGGTGATCTAGTGGAGGGGTTGCAGCAGCCAGGTGGCGCCGAGGGCGAGGCAGGCGAGGGCGGTGAGCAGGAAGACGGTGACCCAGGCCAGGGCGGGGACGTGGGTGAGCCGGGCGAGCTGGTCGGCGTCGGAGTCGCGGGCCCAGCCGGTGCGGCGCTGGTGCTGGAGTTCCAGGACCGGGCGGACCGCCCCGAACAGCAGGAACCAGCAGCCGAGGTAGGCGAAGCCGGCCTGGACCTGGGCGCTGCCGAACCAGGAGACCAGGAAGAAGGCGCCGCCGGCGACGAGCACGGTGAACAGGCCGAAGGCGTTGCGGATCCGCAGGAGCAGGGCCAGCAGCAGGGCGATGGCGAGCCAGAGCAGCAGGGTGATCCGGTCGGCGGCGAGCAGGGCGGCGCAGCCGAGGCCGAGCAGGGCGGGGGCGGTGTAGCCGGCGGCGGCGGTGAGGACCATGCCGGGGCCGGTGGGGCGGCCGTAGGAGAGGGTGAGGCCGGAGGTGTCGGAGTGCAGCCGGATGCCGGCGAGCTTGCGGCCGGTGGCGAGCGCGGCGAGGCCGTGGCCGCCCTCGTGGGCGATGGTGACGGCGTTGCGGGTGACGTGCCAGAGCGGGCGGGCGAGGACGGCGAGCAGGGCGGCGCAGCCGGTCGCGAGGACGAGCCAGCCGGGTGGGGCGGCCTGGGTGCCGGTGACCCGGTCCCACAGTTCGCCGAGGTTCTGGTTGTTCGGGTTCATCGGCGGGCTGCGCCTCCGTTCGCTGTGCTGTGTCGTGATTCGCCGTTCGGGCCGGGTTGGGCCGTTCGGGGCAGCCTCCCATGCGGGGACGGGCGGAGGGGAGCGGGCGGTTCTGCTCCGTGGATGAGGAAGTGCTGAGCGGGCGCGGTGTGGTTGGCTGGCCCGCATGTGCGGTCGCTTCGCAGCCAGCAGCAAGCCGGAGGACGTCGTCGAGCTGTTCGACGTGGAGTTCTGGGACCCGGAGGAGTCCCTGGACCCGAACTGGAACGTGGCGCCGACCAACAGCGCGTACGTGGTGCTGGAGCGGTTGGCCAAGGGGGCGGCGCGGCCGGTGCGGCAGTTGCGGGCGCTGCGCTGGGGGCTGGTGCCGCAGTGGTCGAACTCCGCCGAGACAGCGGTGAAGATGATCAACGCGCGGTCGGACACGGTGCACGAGAAGCCGGCCTACCGGCAGGCCTTCGCCTCGCGCCGGTGCATCCTGCCGGTGGACGGCTACTACGAGTGGCAGACGGTGCCGGGGGAGCGGGGCAAGGCGCGCAAGAAGCCGTTCTTCGTGTCCCGGGCGGACGGCGCCCCGCTGGCGCTGGCGGGACTGTACGAGTTCTGGCGCAACCGGGCGGTGCCGCCGGGGCACCCGGAGGCCTGGCTGGTGACCTTCACGATCGTGACCACGGACGCCGAGGAGTCGCTGGCGCCGATCCACGAGCGGATGCCGCTGTTCCTGGACCGGCGGGACTGGGGGCAGTGGCTGGACCCGGGGCTGGGCGACCCGGAGGAGGTGCGCCGGCTGCTGATACCCCCGCCGCCGGGGGCGCTGCTGGCCACGCCGGTGTCGCCGGCGGTCGGGAACATCCGCAACAACGGTCCGGAGCTCAAGGAGCCGTGGACCGAGGTCGAGTACGAGACCACACTGTTCTGAGACTTGGGAGCTGCCGGGATGACCACCTCCGAACTCGTCACCACCGGGGCCGGGGACGCCCGGATCACCTACCACCGGGCGGCCGCGCCGAGGGCGGTGCTGGCGCTGGGCCACGGGGCGGGCGGCGGGACCGGTGCCCGGGACCTGGTGGCGCTCGCCGGGCGGCTGCCGGAGCGGGGGATCACGGTGGCGCTGGTGGAGCAGCCGTGGCGGGTGGCGGGGAAGAAGCTGGGCCCGGCGCCGAGGACGCTGGACGTGGGCTGGCTGCCGGTCGCGGAGCGGCTGGCCGGGGCCGGGCTGCCGCTGGTGGTCGGCGGGCGCAGCGCGGGGGCGCGGGTGGCCTGTCGGACGGGGGCGGCGAGCGGTGCGGTGGGGGTGGTGGCGCTGGCGTTCCCGCTGCACCCGCCGGGGAAGCCGGAGAAGAGCCGTGCCGAGGAGCTGCTGGGGTCGGGGCTGCCGACGCTGGTGGTGCAGGGTGCGGCGGACCCGTTCGGCGGGCCGGCGGAGTTCCCGGAGCTGCCGGCGGGGCACGAGCTGGTGGCGCTGCCGTACGGGAACCACGGGTTCGAGGTGCCGAAGCGGGCGTCGGTGGGGCAGGACGAGGTGCTGGAGCTGATCTGCTCGGCGGTGGGGGACTGGGTGCTGGGGCTGCTGTGACGCCGGTGCCGCTGTGGCTCCGGTGCCGGTGTGAGGGGCCGTGAGGGGCCGTGAGCAGGGTGTTTCCGCTCGCTCACTCGTGCGAGTGAACGGCGGGTGCGGGCGGGAATGCGGGCGGGGCCGGTGTGGTTGTCGTGTCCGTCAGCATGAGTCACCGGTGAGAGGTAGGGCAGATGGGTTCGATCGCGTGCCCCGAACGGCCGGAGGAGCGCGAGGCCGCCGCGGCGTTCGCCCCCTCCTGGTCGGACTGGCTCGACGCGGGCGAGAAGCCCGTCAGCCCGATATCCTCCATTTCTGGGCGGCCCGCAGTGGGCCGTGCCCGTCATGCCGAGGAGGTGGGTCCGGTCGTCGGGACCGAGCACGAGGCCGATCCGGGCCGTGGCCCGGACGAGGCCCTGCCTGCGGGCGAGGCGCTCACCGGTGAGGAGCTGGCCGAGGCGATCGGTGAGGACACCTTCCGGGTGTCGGCGGAGGAGTCCGAGGAGGCCCGGCGGGAGCGCTTCGAGCGCGACGCCCTGGGCTACCTCGACCCGATGTACTCGGCGGCGCTGCGCATGACGCGCAACCCCGCGGATGCGGAGGACCTGCTCCAGGAGGCGTTCGCCAAGGCGTACGCGTCCTTCCACCAGTTCCGTGAGGGCACCAACCTCAAGGCCTGGCTGTACCGCATCCTCACCAACACGTTCATCAACTCGTACCGCAAGAAGCAGCGGGAGCCCCAGCGCACCGCGGCGGAGGAGATCGAGGACTGGCAGCTGGCCAGGGCCGAGTCGCACATGTCGACCGGTCTGCGCTCGGCCGAGACCCAGGCGCTCGACCACCTGCCCGACAGCGATGTGAAGGACGCGCTCCAGGCGATCCCGGAGGAATTCCGGATCGCCGTGTATCTCGCGGACGTAGAAGGCTTTGCGTACAAGGAGATCGCGGACATCATGGGTACTCCCATCGGTACGGTGATGTCCCGGCTGCACCGCGGCCGCCGGCAGCTGCGCGGCATGCTGGAGGATTACGCCCGTGAGCGCGGGCTGGTCCCGGCCGGCAGCGGGGCAGGGCAGGAAGCGAAGGGCTCGGGCTCATGAGCTGCGGCGATCCGCACGAAACCGAGTGTGGCGAGGTCCTCGACCACCTCTATGAATTCCTCGACAACGAGATGGCCGAGGGCGACTGCGCCAAGCTGCGCGTGCACTTCGAGGAGTGCTCGCCCTGCTTGAAGCAGTACGGGCTGGAGCAGGCGATCAAGGCGCTGATCAAGCGTTCCTGCGGCTGCGACGACACCCCGACGGACCTGCGCAGCAAGGTCCTGGCCAGGATCGACTCGATCCGGGCCGGGCAGCGCTCGGGTGAGCCGGTGGTGGTCGCCGTGGAGACGACCGTCGAGGTGCACGTCGAGGCGGCCCGTCCGGCGCCCAGGCCGGTGCAGGCGCGCGAGGACGCGGGCGACGCGCCGGGCGTGCGCCCCGGTGCGCCGGTCGAGGCCGGAGCGCCGGCCGAGTAGTCCGGCGCAGCGGCCCGTACGGCCCGCCGGCGAGGGCGGTGCCGAGCGGTTCGGGCAGGGAGTTCAGCGGCCCCGGGAGCATGCGCTCCCGGGGCCGCTCCCGTTCTGCTCGCATGCGCCCTCACTCGTTCGAGTGAGTTGGCGGTGCGCCAACTGCGCCATTGCGCGATCATGCGTCCCCACGCCCGGACGGCGGCCTATCCTCCTGACGGACGCTCACCGCCGGTCAGCCCGGCGCGCTGAGGCAACAGGGCCCGGACGCGGGGAGGCCGAGATCGCTACCGACAGTGGAGGCGCGACCCTGCCGCGGGGGGCTGCGCGCTACCTGGTGGCCGTCCCGGTGGCGGCCCTGTGCTGCCTGCTGCCGCTGCTGCCCGAGGCCGTCACGCCCGGGGTGCCGCGCTGGCTCGGACACCCGGCGGACTGGCCCAAGATCGGACTGCTCGGCTTCCTGCACGGCTGCTGGGAGTCGCTCGCCCAGGGCCTGCCCACCCCCTGCTCGCTCCTGCTGCGCCGGCTGCTGCGCCGCCCCGCGCCCGCCGGACGGGTCCCCGCCCGCCCCGGGGCGAACGCCTTCTTCCCGGTGCTGTTCGCCGGGGTGCTGATGCTCCCGCCGGCCGCCGCCGCGCTGGTCGCCGCCCCCGCCGCCCTGCTCGGCGGCCCGACCGGCCCCGGCTGCCGAGGCCGCCAGCTGTTCAACGGCTCGCAGCTCGCGCTGTGCGCCTTCGCCTCCTCGGTCGCCTTCCACCTGCTGCACGGCCCGCAGCTGCTGCTCGGCTCCCGCTTCCCCGCCGCACTGCTGCCCGGCTTCGCCGCCGTCGGCGCGTTTTGCCTGGTCAACGGGCTGGTGGTGGGGGTGATGGTGGTGCTCAGCGAGAGCCGGCCGGTCACCGAGGTGCTCCGCGGCGCCTGCGCGGTGTGCGGGCTGCCGGTGCTGGTGCACGCGGCCGGCGGACTGATGGTCGCGGTGCTCTGGCAGGGCCCGTACGGGGCGTTCGCCGCCCTGCTGGCCCTGCTGCCGCTGTCCATCTCGGCCTGGGTCTTCGCCCAGGGCCAGCGCGAACGGGACGCCCACCAGGCCACCGTGCAGTCGCTGGTGCAGGCGGTGGAGATCAAGGACGCCTACACCCGGGGGCACAGCGAACGGGTCGGCCGCGCCTCGGTGCTGATCGCCGATCAGCTCGGCATGGAGCCCGAGCGGCTGCGCACCCTGCGCTTCGCCGGGATCCTGCACGACGTCGGCAAGCTCGGCGTGGCCACCGAGCTGCTGCGCAGAAACGGTCCCCTCGACGAGGACGAACGCCGCGCCGTGGAGGTCCACCCGGTGTACGGGTACGAGCTGGTGCGCGGGATCGACTTCCTCGGTGAAGCGCATGCCGGGATCCTGCACCACCACGAGCGGATGGACGGGCGCGGCTACCCGAGCGGACTGGCCGGCGAGCAGATCCCCGAGTTCGCCCGGATCATCTCCGTCGCCGACGCCTTCGACTCGATGACCTCCACCCGCTCCTACCGGCGCGGCCGCCCCGTCGCCGAGGCGGTGACCGAGCTGGAGCGCTGCTCCGGCAGCCAGTTCGACCCGGTGATGGTGCGGGCGCTGATCGACGCGCTGGCCGTGCACGACTGGCAGCCGGTGGTGCACTCCGAGGACTGCGTACGGGCCGTCCCGGACATCCCGCTCGGGGTGCCCGAGCCGGTGCGGGCCGCGCCCGGACGGGTGCCCGCCCAGGGCGGGGCCCGCCCCGCGGCCGGGCAGCCGTGACCGGGCGCGCGGCCGGGGGCGGGGGCCGGGCCGAGGGCGGGGCCGGTGCGGGGCACGGGAGCGGGCACGGGGCCGGGGCCGGTGCGGGGCACAGGAGCGGGCACGGGGCCGGTTCGGGGCGTGGGCGTGGGCGCACCGCGCGGGGTGTGCACGCGGCCGCCGCCGTCTTGGTGGTGCCGGCGTTCGGCGCGGTGGCGGTGCGGGGGATCGCCGAGCCGAGGGTCGCGCTGGCGTTCACCGCGCTGATCGCGCTCGGCGAATGCGTCCGGATCACCCTTCCGGGTGACCGTGAGCAGGCGCCCATCGGCGCGGCCGGCGCGCTGGCGTACGCCCTGCTCGGGCCGCTGCGCGGGGTGCCGACCGCGCACGGCACCCTCCAGGTCGTCGCGGTGACCGGGGTCGGCCTGCTGCTGGGCTGGCTGCCCGGGCTCGCCCTGCCGCACCGGCCGGGGCGCCCGCACCGGCGGCCGCCCTGGGCGGACCCGGCCCGGCGGGACAGCGCGGCCCGCCGGCTGCTCGCGGTCGGCTTCGCCGCCGCCGTGTTCCAGCCGCTCTACAACGGCGGCCTGGTCGACCGCTTCTCGCCCGAGGGCCCCGCCTACGGGGCCTTCCTGACCGCCGTCGCCGCGCTGGCCGCGCTCTGCGACGCGACGCTCGCGGCGCTGCTGCGCTCCTCGGGCCCGTCCTCGCCCGCCCGCCGTTCGACCGGAGGGCGGGCCGGGCGCAGCTGGGGGCACCTGACCGGCGCCGCTCCGGGAGCCGTCGGCGACCGGCCACGGCGCGACGGGGCGTGTGCCCCGGCGGCGGCCCGCGGGCGGGAGCCCGAGGACGGGCCCGGGGCCGGCGGGCCGCGCTTCCCGGCCGCGCTGGAGGACGAACTGCGCTCGCTGTTCGGGATCGGTTCGGCGATCGTCGCCACCGGGATGCTGGTCAGCCTCGCGGCCGGCGAGGTCGGGCTGTGGGCGCTGCCGCTGTTCTGCACCCCGCTGCTGCTCGCCCAGGTCTCCTTCCGGCGGGCCGCCGCGGTGCGGGCCACCACCGGGCAGACCATCGCCAGCCTGGCCCGGGCCACCGAGGTCGCCGGGTACACCCCGCACGGGCACGCGCGCCGGGTCGCGGACACGGCGTGCGCGCTCGGCCGCGAGCTGGGACTGGGCACCCGTGAGCTCGCCCTGCTGGAGTACGCGGCGCTGATGCACGACGTCGGGCAGCTCTCCCTGGTCGAACCGGTGCCGGACGGCGCCACCGCGCTGCTGCCCGCCGTCGAGCAGCAGCGCATCGCCCGGCTCGGCAGCGAGGTGATCAGCCGCACCGGGGTGCCCCGGCAGGTCGCCGAGCAGGTCGCCCGACTGGCCGACCCCTGCCCCGGGCCGGTGGGCGGTGAGGGCCCGGTGCCGCTCGCCGCCCGGATCATCCGCGTCGCCAACGCCCACGACGACCTGCTCACCGCCGCCCGGGGGCGGGGCCTGGGCGAGGCGGTGGGGCGGCTGGAGGCGCTGGAGGTGCTGCGGCTGGGGCGCGGGCGGGTCTACGACGCCCGGGTGGTGGACGCCCTCGCCCGGGTCGGCGGGCAGGGGCGGGGCTGAGGGCCGGCTGCCGGGGGCGGGGCTGAGGGTCGGCCGCCGAGAGCGCCGTCCTCGCGAGGGGTGTGGTGGCGCCCGCCCAGGGGCCCGCCCGCCCGCCGGGGCGCGGCGGTGCGGTCGGGGCGCGGCCGGGCGGCGCCCGTCCGGGGTTGAGGAGGTGCGCTCCGACGGGCAGGCTGGGGAGGGGCGGCCCCAACCTCGGCGGTGGGGAGCGCGGGCGGGGGCGGGCGTGGTTGGATGCGGTCGTAGCGTGGAACACCGACCCGGAGCACCGGGACCCGGGCCCCGTCGAGGACGGGACGGGCCCGGCGGCAAGGGACTTGAGCGGACGACGACGGCAGGGACGAACGTGAGGATCTTCCACCGGGCACGGCACCGGCCGTCCGCCACCTGGCGGCAGACGACCGACCGGGCCTTCACGCTGATCGGCGACGGCCGCTACGAGGACGCCGGCGCCCTGCTGGTGATGGCCGCCGACCTGGAGCCCTGGCTGTCCGACTCCTGGTTCAACCTCGCCCTGCTGCACAAGTTCCGCCGCGACTGGGAGCAGGCCCGCTCGGCCGGCCTGCGCGCCGTCGCCCTGCTCGACCGCGAGCAGGGCGCCCCCGACTGGTGGAACCTCGGCATCACCGCCACCGCCCTCCAGGACTGGCCGCTCGCCCGCCGCGCCTGGCAGGCCTACGGGCTCAAGCTGCCCGGCGGCCCCGGCGGGGACGGCCCGGTCAGCCTGGAGCTGGGCACCACCCCGGTGCGGCTGTCCCCCGACGGCGAGTCCGAGGTGGTGTGGGGCCGGCGCCTCGACCCCGCCCGGATCGAGGTGCTGTCCATCCCGCTGCCCTCCTCCGGCCGCCGCTGGGGCGAGGTCGTGCTGCACGACGGCGCCCCGCACGGCGAACGGGTCACCGACGGCGTCGCCTACCCCGTCTTCGACGAGATCGAGCTGTGGGCGCCCTCCCCGGTGCCGACCTACGTGGTGCTGCTGCAGGCCGCCACCGCCGGCGACCGGGACGCGCTGGAACGGCTGGTCGCCGACGCCGGCTACGCCGCCGAGGACTGGACCTCCTCGGTGCGGCTGCTGTGCCGCGCGTGCTCGGAGAGCCGGATGGCCGCCGACGACGGGATCGTCGCCCACCACGACCCCCACGACGACGGCGACGCCGCCCACCCCGGGCACCTCAGCCACCTCAGCCAGGGCGGCGCGGCCGGGATGTCCTGGCTGGTCGAGCGCGAGTGCGGGCTCGCCGCCCCGGCCCACCTGGTCCGCTCCCTGCTCGACCGCTGGGTCGCGGCCGCCCCCTCGACCAGGGCCTACCGGGATCTCGAAGAGGTCTGCTGATCCCGCTGAGTACCCTGGTGAGGTACGCGTAGACCTATGGGAGCGGAAGACAATGGCGGAGCAGCACGACCACCAGCACGAGCACGACGTGGAGGGGGCGGCGCCCGAGGCCCCCGCGAAGGTGATCGGTGAGGAGCCCGACCTCACCAAGGGCACCGCGCGCCCGATCACCGTGGTCGGCAATCCCGTGCTGCACCGCGAGGTCAAGGACGTCACCGCGTTCGACGCCGAACTCTCCGCGCTGATCGACGACATGTTCCAGTCGATGTACGCCGCCGAGGGCGTCGGCCTGGCCGCCAACCAGATCGGCGTCGACCTCAAGGTCTTCGTCTACGACTGCCCGGACGACGACGGCGTGCGCCACATCGGCCACGTGATCAACCCCAAGCTGGAGGAGTACCCGGCCGACCGGCGCCGCGTGCTCGACGACAGCAACGAGGGCTGCCTGTCCGTCCCGACCGCCTACGCCGAGCTGCCGCGCCCGGACTACGCGGCCGTGACCGGCGTCGACAAGGACGGCACCCCGATCCGCGTCGAGGGCACCGGCTTCTTCGCCCGCTGCCTGCTGCACGAGACCGACCACCTGTACGGCACCCTCTACATCGACAAGCTGTCGAAGCGGGACCGCAAGGACGCCCTCAAGCAGATGGCCGAGGGCACCGCGAAGTACGCGACGGTGCCGAACGAGTAACGGCTGAGCGGTAGTCGGCGAAGGCCGGTGCGGATCCTCCGCACCGGCCTTCGGCGTTTCCGGGGGGCGTATCTTCCGAAACGCATTCCCTTTTCCCGAGGGATGTTGGAGGATTTCACACTGGCCCGAGGAGCCGTCCGGGCGGTATTCGGCAGTCGTCGGGGAAATCTTCGTGAACACGTTTCCCGGGTGGCGGTTCACATGGATTCCGGCCGCTCGGTGATCACATTTCGCCAACCCCCGTACGGGACTTGCGGAGCTCCCGCGCGGCAGCGGTAGTTTCAGGGCGCCGCAGCCCCACCAGGTGCACACGGCACTCCGGGTGAACTCCCCCCACCCGCCGTGCACCTCTGCGAATTCCCCCACATCCCCATGAACGCCCAGTCCGTGACCACTGCTGTGATGTGGAGGCAAGGCATGCGCGACGCCCTCCGGGACGAGCGCCCGACGGTGATTCCGTCGGGCGGGTACGAGGCACTTCCGTATTCCCGCCGCTGCCAGGAGATCTGGCGGCGCGGCGAGCACCTGCTCATCGGCGTCAGTTCCGGCAACAGCTATTTCAGCGCCCGGCGGATCACCGAACTCGTCCGGTGGGGGCGGGAGTTCTTCGAGCGGATCGACATCGTCTACGCCGACCTGCTCGTCGGCACCCAGTTCGAGACCTTCGGCTACGCCCCCGAGCAGGCCGAGCGCCGGGCCCGCAAGGAGGTCAAGGCCACCGCCCGCCGGATCGAGCGGGGCGTCGAGGAGGCCGGCCCGCGGGGCGACGTCCGGGACGCCCCGGACGTCCGGGTGCACGCCCTCTCCTCCTTCACCGGCGACCGCGCCTACCAGCGGCTGCACCGGCGGGCCGTCGACGCCCTGCGGACCGACCCGGAGTTCCGGGCGGCCGCCGAGGGCATGGCCCGCGGCTTCCTGGCCGCCCGGCTGGACGAGGGCCTCGCCCCCAGCGAACCCCAACTCGCCGCCGGGCTGCGGTACATCGCCGCCGAACTGCCGTTCTTCCTGGACACCCCGGCGCTGCTCGGCGTGCGCTCCTCGGTCAGCTGCTACCACCTGCAACTCCCGCTCACGCCCGTCCTGTTCGGCCGGGACGAAGGCCTGCGCGCCGCGGCGGGCCAGGCGTACGCGGTGATCCGGCCGGCTGCGGCGTCCTCCGTCGTCGAGGCCGTAGAAGCCGCTGTGCCCGCGTAGTCGACCGTCCGGACCGCCGAACTTCCCCGAGGAGCAACGCCCGTGAGCACGACCGTGACCGTGACCCACCCGCCGACCACCGACATCGCCTTCCCGCTCTCCCGCCGGGGCGACGTCCTGCCCGCCGAGGCGAACCGGCTGAGGGAGGAGACCCCGATCGCCAGGGTCCGTACCCTGACCGGCGATCCGGCCTGGCTGGTCAGCAGCTACGCGCTGGCCAAGCAGGTCCTGGAGGACGAGCGGTTCAGCCTCAAGGACACCGCCAACCCCGGCGTCCCCCGCCAGTACGCGCTGACCATCCCGCCCGAGGTGGTCGACAACATGGGCAGCATCAACAGCGCCGGACTGCGCGACGCCGTCATGAGGACCCTCTCCCCGCGGGCCGACCGCGCCCTCGACGGCTGGCTCCAGGCCGAGGCCCACCGGCTGATCGACGCACTCACCGCCCAGGGCGCCCCCGGCGAACTCCGCGACGGCTTCGCCGACCCCTACTCCGCCGCACTGCACTGCCGACTGCTCGGCATCCCGGCCGAGGACGGGCGGCGGCTGATGGCCGGCGTCGACCTCGCCTTCCTCACCAGCCCGGTGCCCTTCGCCGGTGCGGCCCCCAACTGGTACAAGGACCTCGGCCACGTGCTCGGGCGGCTGAACGCCGACCCGGAACCGGTGGACGGCCTGCTCGGCCGGTTCGCCGCGCTGCGCCGTTCCCCGGACGTCGCGGACCGGGTCGGCGACGAACTGCTCGCCACCGTCGCGCTGTCGCTGTTCGGCGCGGGCGCGGTGTCGACCTCGGCGTTCCTGCTGAACGCGGTCGTCTACCTGTGCGAGCGGCCCGAACTCGCCGACCGGCTCCGGCGGGAGCCGGCGCTGATCGGGCGCGCGGTGGACGAGTTGCTGCGGGTGAACTTGTCGATCGGCGACGCCCTGCCGCGGCTCGCGCTCGCGGACGTCCAGGTGGGCGGGGTGCTGGTGAAGGAGGGCGAACTCGTGCTCGTCCTGGTCGAGGGCGCCAACTACGACCCGGCGGTCTTCCCGGACCCGGAGCGGATCGACTTCGACCGGCCGAGCAACCCGCACCTCGCCTTCGGCGCGGGCCGGCACTTCTGCCCGGCCTCGGCGCTCGGCCGCACCCACGCCGAGATCGCCCTCACCGCGCTCGTCGAACGGCTCCCGGGCCTGCGGCTCGCCGTTCCCGCCGACCAGCTGGCCTGGCGGCCGGGGTTCATCAAGCGGCTGCCGGAGCGGCTGCCGGTGGTGTGGTGAGCCGAGGGCCTTCGGGGCCGGAACGGTCCCGTCCGTACCGGTCCCGTCCGTACCGGTCCCGTCGGTATCGGCCCCTGCGCCGTTCGGTCACACCAGGAGCCACTCCGGGCCGTAGGTGAAGCGGGGGTCGGCCGGGAGCTTGACGTCGACGATCTGCTGGGCGGTGTCGCGCAGTTGGCCCATCAGGCCGATCGCGGTGCCGAGCGGGGACGGGTCGCCGCCCCAGGCGCGTTCGAGGGCGTGCAGCATGGCGCTGTAGTGCTGGTTGAAGGCGTCCAGCTGCCCGGCGGTGGGCCCGTCGGGCGAGTTGGGGTCGCCCTGGCGGGGCCAGCCGCCCTTGGGGACCCGGGCGACCGGGAAGGTGTCCGGCAGCGGGACGTCGGCGCCGGTGAACTCCCACGTCTTCGTCGTGGGGTTCTGGACGAGCTTCCGGCCGACGGCGATCTCCTGGAAGGCGTAGTAGTGGGCGAGTTCGCCCGGGGCGCTGGGGAACGGGTCCTCCGGGGAGGCGGGCGTACGTGGGGAAGACGTTGGCGATGCGCTGGTAGAAGGCGCCGATCGTGTTGCCGTCGGCGGCGTAGGCGAGCGGGTTCTCGGGCTTCTCGATGCCGGTGCGGCCCGGGAGTTCAGTCGGACGGGCGGCGCGCGGCGGTCGTCGACGCGGTCGCTAGCGCGGGGCGGCTCGGACGGGTGCGGCGTCGAGGGCTGCCTCGTTGACGGGTGTGGCGTCGAGGGCCGGGGCGATGGCGGTGAAGGCCTGGTCGGTCAGGGCGGCCGGGTCCGCCGTTCCGCCGCTCGCGCTCCAGCACTGGAGCACGACGTCGAAGGCGGTCAGGGCCATTCCCGCGGCCATCCGGGGGCGGAGTCCGGCCGCGGCGTCCACTCCCAGCCGGTCGGCGAGTTCGGCGGCCAGCTCCTCCCGCCACTGCGACTGGTGCTCCAGGAGGCGGGCGCGCAGCGCGGGTGTGCCGAGGATCAGCCGGACCACGCGCAGGGTCTGCTCGGAGTGGCCGGCGCACGCGTCGACGGCGGCCCAGACGGTGTGCCGCAGGGCGGTGGAGGGGCTCTCCCCGGCGGGCCGCGCGGCGAGTTCGGCGCGCATGCCGTCGCCCAGCTCCGCGAGGAAGCGGACGACCACGTCCTCCTTGGAGGCGAAGTAGCGGAAGAACGTCCGCTTGGACATGCCGGTGGCGGCGGCGATCTCGTCGACCGTGACCGCGTCGAACCCGTGCTCGGCGAACAGGCCCAGTGCGGCCCTGGTCAGTTCGTCGGAGACGAGCCGGCGCTTGCGCTCGGCCAGGCTCGGGGCGGGGAGGGTGGTCATCCCCTGATGCTACACGCGGGGCCGTTTCTGGCGCATGGAGTCGCACTTGACACTTGGTGACATGAGAGGCAGCGTGTGTCGCATGACGAAGCCTCAAGCGTGGAACGCCGACCGGATCCCGGACCAGACGGGGCGACTCTTCGTCGTCACGGGTGCCAGCAGCGGCCTCGGGCTGGCGACCGCCCGCGCCCTCGCCCACCGGGGCGGCCGGGTCGTCCTCGCCGTCCGCGACGAGGCCAAGGGGCGGCGCGTCGCCGCGGAGATCACCGCCGAGCGGCCGGGGGCGTCCCTGGAGGTGCGGCGCCTCGACCTGGCCGACCTCGACTCCGTCCGCGCCTTCGCCGAGCGGCTGCGCTCCGACGGCCTCCGCCCGGACGTCCTCGTGAACAACGCGGGTGTGCTGGCCCCGCCGCGCACGCTCAGCGCGCAGGGGCACGAGCTCCAGTTCGCGGCCAACCACCTCGGACACTTCGCGCTCACCGGCCTGCTGCTCGACCTGCTGGCCGGCGGGACCGACCCCCGGGTGGTCACCGTGAGTTCGGCCAACCACCGGCAGGGGCGGTTCCACTTCGACGACCTCACCGGCGAGCGCGGGTACTCGCCGATGGGGCGCTACAACCAGTCGAAACTGGCCAACGCCGTCTTCGGTCGGGAGCTCCACCGGCGTCTCACCGCCGCAGACAGCCCGGTCCGCAGCCTGCTCGCCCACCCCGGGTACGCGGCCACCGGCATCCAGGCGGGCTCGGTCGGCCCGGTGAAGCTGCTCTTCGGCCGCCTCCTGCGCCCGCTCGCCCAGACCCCGGACCGGGGCGCGCTGCCCCAACTCTTCGCCGCCACCGCCCCGGACGCCCTCGGCGGGCAGTTCATCGGCCCGGGCGGGATGGGGGAGCTGCGCGGCGCCCCGAAGGTCGTGCGGCTCGCCCCGAGGGCGACCGACGCCGAGGCGGCGCGGCGGCTCTGGGAGCTCTCGGAGCGGCTGACGGACGTCCGCTTCGCGCTCTGACGGAGCAATTTTTGCCCTGCGGGGGCGAGTCGGGCGGCGCACGGGAAGTCGGCCCCGCCGACTTCCCGTGCAGAGGCGCGCCTGGGGGCGTCCCCGCGCCGGCCGGGAACCTGGTGTCGGTGGGGATGTCTAGGCTGCCCGGCAAGATCATCGGCAGGTTCGCCGGGGTCGGGCGGAGCGATCGTGCGGGGGTGTGTCCTGGTGGGCTGGTGGGAGCGGAAAGCGGAGGCGAAGCGGGCCCGGTGGGTGCTCGATCCGCTGGTGGGGGTCGGGCCGCTGCGGTTCGGGATGAGCCCCGACGAGGTCAGGGACGTCCTTGCGGAACACCCTTCCCCGGTGCAGAGCACCCAGGACCGGGTGTGCTGGCAGGGGTACCACCACGGTACGGGCGTGACCGCGATCTACGGGCCGGACGAGCGGCTGGCGGCGGTGGCGGTCGACGCGAACACCGGACCACTGGTGCGGCTGCGAGAGGTGGAGCTGATCGCCCGGGTGCCGTCCGAGGTCCGGGCCGAGGTCCACGCGCTCGCCGGCCGGGAGGGCGTTCCGGTCGGGGTGAACTGGAGCGGCGATCCGGAGGTCGCGGCCTGGGGCGTGTCCATGGGCGCCGATCAGGAGTGGGGAACGTCGCCCGACGGGTACCTGGAGCGGCGGGACGCGATGCTGACCGGTGCCCTGCTCGTCGGTCCTGAGCTGGCCGAGGACCCGTACGGGGCCGAACCGGTGCTCGCCTGGCGCGACGTCCGCAGGCTGGAGGCGAACTCCGGCTCCTGGCCGGTGACGTCCGATCAGGACCGGCCCCGCTGGGACTGGACGCCGCTGGAGCGGGTCGGCCCGCTGCGGTTCGGGATGCGCCCGCGAGAGGTGGCGGCCGCGCTGGGCGGTGAGACGCCGGCCGCCCGGCGGGGGTGGTGCTACCAGTCGATGCGGCACTACGGGGCCAGGCAGTGGATCCTGTCGGAGGACCAGTTCGACCGGGCCGGAGTGACCGCGCACTACTGGTACCAGCAGGGCTCTCCCACCCTGGCGGCCGTGACCGTGAACGGCCGTACCGGGCCGCAGCTGGAGTTCGAGGGCCTGCCGCTGATCGGCCGGACGGTCTCCGAGGTCGATGCGGCCCTCACCCGGTACGTCGAGAGCCATGACGGGACGCTGCTCATCGGCTGCGACGGAGACCTCGGGCCGGACGGCTCCGGCATGTCCGTGCGCGCCACCAGGGCCGGGGACACCGTGGTGAGCGGTGCCCGGTTCCACGCGGAGGACTGGGACGACCACGGCTGACCCGGCGCGGTGCGGTGTGGCGTTGTGTGGTGCGCAGGAAGTCGGCCCCGCCGACTTCCCGTGCAGGGGGCAGGGCGGCGCTGGTGGGGGACTCGGCTCCGCCGTCGGAGGGTGGGTCCAGCGAGGGTGTGGCGTGGTGATCTGGTGGAAGCGGAAAGCGGAGGCGGAGCGGGCCCGGTGGGTGCTCGACCCGCTGGTGGGGGTCGGGCCGCTGCGGTTCGGGATGAGTCGTGAGGAAGTCGAGTCGGCCCTGGACCAGGTGGTCCCCGACCCCGCGTGGGACAGGGGCGGAAGCGCGCCCTGGCAGGAGTACCGGGACGAGGGCGTGACCGTGTTCTACGGGCCGGGGTCGCGGTTGGTCGCGGTGGCGATCGATGCCCTGTCCGGTCCGCTGGTGCGGCTGCGGGGCGTCGAGCTGATCGCCCGCGTCCCGTCCGAGGCTCGCGTGGACCTCCTCGAACTCGCCCGTCAGGAAGGGCGGTCGGTCGGGGTCAACCGTGGTGGTGACCCGGAGGTGGCCGGATGGGGCGTCTCGATGGGGGCGGACCAGGAGTGGGGGCGGGCGGCGGAGGGCCATATCGAACGGAGGAACCGGGCGATCACCACCGCCCTGCTGGTCGGGCCCGAGCTGGCAGCGGATCCGTACGGGTCCGAGCCGGTCGTCCGATGGCGCGGCGTTCGGAAGGTGGGGGCGAAAGCCGGGGCGTGGCCGTCGACTTCGGGGCGGGAGCGGCCCCGCTGGGGTTGGACGCCGATGGAGAGCGTCGGTCCGCTCCGGTTCGGCATGAGCCCGTCGCAGGTGGCGGCCGCACTGGGCGGCGCGGTGCCGGCAGCCCGCCAAGGGGCCTACCCCCAGTCCTGGCCCTCGGTCCCGCCCGAGGCCGGGCAATGGCGCTTGCACGAGGACGTCTTCGAGGAAGCGGGGGTGACCGCCCACTACGGGTACTGGGCAGACGTCCCAGTGTTGGGCGCCGTGACCGTGCACAGGCTGACCGGACCGCAGATCGAGTTCGAGGGCATCCCGCTGATCGGCAGGCCGGTCGCCGATGTCGACGCGGACATCATCCGCCACATCGAGGATCGGGGCGCGGGCCTGCGCCTCACCTGTGCCGGAGACCAGGGGCCGGACGGCACCAACATGTACGTCCGAGCTGTCAGGGCCGGGGACACCATGCTCAGCGAGGCCCGGTTCTGCGTGGAGGAGTGGTGGGAGGAGTAGGCCGCACGTGCTGCGCGGGAAGTCGGCGGGGCCGACTTCCTGTGCAGGCTGTCCCTACTGCTGAGGCATCGGCTCCAGGACGAAGCCGCGGAGCGGCACGTCATCGGTGGGCGGGCCGTAGGTGGGTCCCTCGGGCGTTGCCTGTTGCCTGCGGTAGCAGGCAACCAGCTCTGCGTACCGGGGATCGATCCACTCTTCCATTCGTGGTGCCTCCTGTCGGTCGCTCGGCAGCGTACGCCGTTCAGGCCACCTTCGGCTTGTGGCAAGGGTGTTCGGGCTTCGGCATCGGCTTGACCGGGCCGTCCTTGGCGGGGGCGTGCTGGCAGCCAGCGGCGACGGTCACCAGGCTGTCGTCGTCGGGAGCCCGCCACAGGTCCAGGTCGATGTCGAAGTCGGCCGCGCGGATGGCGGCCTGCGTGTGTCGGAGGATGCTTGGGTCGTAGTTCTCGGTGCCGTTTTCCATGACGGGAAAGCGGTTCGGTCGCCCCGGCCCGGCGTGTACGCCGGGCCGGGGCGGGGAGTTCAGGGGCGGTGGCGGGTGGTGATGGTGAGCGGGTGGGCGGTTCGGTCCGCCGTGTCGCCGAGGTAGAGGGTGATGGACCAGCGGCCGCTGCGGGCGAGGGAGTGGGCGACGCCGTTGTTGCCGCCCGGGCCGATGCAGAGGCGGAGGAAGTCCCGGTGGGCGGCCCGGACGGGGTGTCGGCGGACGTGGTCCCAGAGGACGGGGAGCGCGTGGTCGAGGCTGGGGAACACGGTCGGCAGCATGATGCCCGCGATCCCGGCTCGGACCGGATTCACGCGGCGGCCTCGGCGGTGGGCGCGGTGATGTGGCACCAGATGAACTTGCCGATGCCACCCCGGCGCGGGCAGCAGCCCCACTGGGAGGCCAACTCCTGGACGAGGAGCAGGCCCCGACCGCACTCGGAGGTGAGGGAGGCGGGCCGGAGCGAGGGCTTCTCGCTGTCGGCGTCGTGCACCTCGATGCGGAGCGAGGTGGGGGAGGGGAGCTGGAGGCGGACGAAGATCAGGCGGTCACGCGGGGTGCGGGTGTGGGTGACCGCGTTGGTGACGAGCTCGCTGAGGAGCAACTCGCCGATGGGGAGCAGGGGTTCGGCGGAGGGGTGGAGGAGGAGGAAGGAGCGGAGCTCCTGGCGGGCGTTGCGGGGGGACTTGGGGTGCCGGGGGAGCCAGCAGGTCTGTTCGCTCATGGCAGGGCCACCTCTGGAGTGTGCAGGTGAGAGCGGCGGGAGCGGGCATAGGGATGCCCGGTGAAAGCCCGTCATGATCACTATGTGTCGATCATCAGGCTACGTTTAGTAGCATCCTCCTGGGGACTTCCAAAGTGCAAGTCCCCACTTTAGAAGTGATCAAAGATTGTTGTCGGTGCCGGAGGGGGGCAGACTGGCAACTCACAGAAGTGGGGAGGTCGCGACGGTGCCGGTGAACAGGAATCCGACGGTTCGGCAGCGGCGGCTGGCCCGAACGCTCAAGGAGCTGCGAGTAGGGAGCGATCTGACGATCGCCCAGTCGGCGCGGCAACTCGACTGCGCGGAGAGCAAGATCAGTCGGATCGAGGCTGCCCAGTCAGGCATTCGACTGGTGGATCTTCGACTGCTGCTTGATCTGTACGGGGTGAAGGATCCGGAGACGCGGGGCCGGATGGAGGCTTTGTCGCGAGAGGGCCGTCTGCGTGGATGGTGGGATCGATACTCGGACACACTGTCGCCGCTCTATGCCGACTACATCGCGCTGGAGTCCGACGCATCGGACATGTACAGCATTCAGACCTTGCTGGTGCCGGGGATCCTGCAGACCGAGGACTACACCAGGGCCGTTGTCCGGGCGCAGATAGAGGATGCGACGGCTGAGCAGGTCGAGACGCTGACGAAGGTTCGCCAGGAACGTCGTTCGGTCCTCACGCGGGATGTGCCTTTGCGGGTGTGGGCTGTTCTCTCCGAGTCGGTGCTCAAGCACCAGGTGGGTGGCAAGGGGGTCATGCGCGAACAGCTTGAGTTCCTCGCGGCTTCCGCCGAGCGCCCCAACATCAACGTCCAAGTCCTGCCGGAAGCGTCGGAGATCCATGCGGCGCTCTTCGGTCCTGTCACCATCCTCAGCTTCCCGGAGGTGACCGAGACGGATGTGGTGTATGTCGACAGCCTTCTCAGCACCCTGTACATCGAGGAGCCGGAGGAGGTCTTCAAGTACGCGAATCTGTTCCGCCGCGCGTTGGCGGAGTCGCTGCCCCGCAGTGAATCGATCGCGCTCATCGGGCGCATGGCGAGCGAGAAGGTCTGAGGATTGTGAACGAGCTCTCGGGACTTGTGTGGCGCAAGTCCTCGTACTCCGGGGCGCAGAGTGAATGCGTTGAGGTGGCCGACGGTGTGATCGGTCTCGTGCCGGTCCGGGACTCGAAGGACCCGGACGGGCCGGTGCTGCTGTTTCCGGCTGGGGCCTGGGCTTCGTTCCTCTCCGGGGTCAAGGGCGGGGAGTTCTTGGCCGAGTAGAAGAACAGTGGTGCCCCGGGTGGGGCGCCACTGTTTGGCTCACGTGAGGTTGTCGGTCCAGAAGAACACTGTCCGCAGGACGATGCCCGGGGCGCCGGCGCCGAAGGCGAGGACCATGGACTGGCCGACCGCGACATCCGTCGGGTCGATGCCCTGGGACCAGGTGACCTTGGCGTCGAGGCCGGGGATGGATCTTCCCGGGGCGTACGACCGGAAGCTGCCGCGGGCGTGGGCGATGAGGGTGCCGTTGCGGCGCAGCTCTGCGTGGCGGAGGCCGGTCGATCTCAGCTCGTAGGTGCGGTCGCCCAGGACGGCCGTGCGGGTGCGGGACTTCCGGGTGGTCGGGACGCTCCGGCCGTTGACGTTCATCGCGCCGTGGTCGCGGTCGGGCACGACCGTGACGGTGGGCATCCCCGCCCCCTGCACCCGGGCCACGACGGTCGGCCAGCGGTCATGACTGATCTGTATCGGCCCGAACGGGCCGTCGATCAGACGTTGTTGGAGCTTGGACATGCCTGGGCTACCCCCGTACGCCTGGAACCGAGAACAGCGGGGCTGCCGTGACGGCAGCCCCGCTGTGTCCCGCTGTTGAAGCCGAACGATATTCGACCTAGAAGTCGTCGTCGAAGGAGACCGAGCCCTCGACCGCGACCTGGTACGCCGACACGCGGCGCTCGAAGAAGTTGGTCAGCTCCTGGACGTTCTGGAGCTCCATGAAGCCGAACGGGTTGGTCGACCCGTAGCGGATCGGCATCCCGAGCCGCGCGAGGCGCTGGTCCGCGACGGCCTGGAGGTACTCGCGCATCGAGGCGGTGTTCATGCCGGGCAGGCCGTCGCCGCACAGGTCCTGGGCGAACTGGAGCTCGGCCTCGACGGCCTCCTCCAGCATCTCGGTGACCTGCTTGGCCATCTCGTCGTCGAAGAGGTCGGGCTCCTCCTCGCGGACGGTGTCGACCACGGAGAACGCGAAGTCCATGTGCATGGACTCGTCGCGGAACACCCAGTTGGTGCCGGTGGCCAGGCCGTGCAGCAGACCGCGCGACCGGAACCAGTACACGTACGCGAAGGCGCCGTAGAAGAACAGGCCCTCGACGCAGGCCGCGAAGCAGATCAGGTTGAGCAGGAAGGCCCGCCGGTCTTCCTTGGTCTGCAGCGAGTCGATGTGGTCGACCGCGTTCATGTACTTGAAGCAGAACTGGGCCTTCTGGTGGATGGAGGGGATGTTCTCCACCGCGGCGAAGGCCGCGTTGCGGTCCTCCGGGTCCGGAAGGTAGGTGTCCAGCAGCGTCAGGTAGAACTGGACGTGCACGGCCTCCTCGAACAGCTGGCGCGACAGGTACAGCCGCGCCTCCGGGGAGTTGATGTGCTTGTAGAGGCTCAGCACCACGTTGTTCGCGACGATCGAGTCACCGGTCGCGAAGAACGCCACCAGGCGGCCGATCATGTGGCGCTCGCCCTCGCTCAGCTTCGCCAGGTCGGCGACGTCCGAGTGCAGGTCCACCTCCTCGACGGTCCAGGTGTTCTTGATCGCGTCGCGGTACCGGTCGTAGAACGACGGGTAGCGCATCGGGCGCAGGGTCAGCTCGAAGCCGGGGTCGAGCAGCATCTTCTGGCGATCGTCGGACATTACTGGCAGGCCTCGCAGGACTCGGGGTTCTCCAGGGAGCAGGCCAGTGCGGCCTCTTCCTCGGGGGTGAGGGTCGGGGTGTTCACCGGCACCGGCGTACCAGCGGCGGTGCGGGCGGCACCCGAGGCGGCCTGGGCGATCCGGGTCGCGGGGCGCGAGCGCAGGTAGTAGGTGGTCTTGAGACCGACCTTCCACGCGTAGGCGTACATCGAGCTGAGCTTGCCGATGGTCGGCGCCGCCATGAACAGGTTCAGCGACTGGCTCTGGTCCAGGTACGGCATGCGGGCCGCGGCCAGGTCGATCAGGGCGCGCTGCGGCAGCTCCCACGCGGTGCGGTACAGCGACCGGACCTGCTCCGGCAGCCAACCGAGCTCCTGGACGGAGCCGTTGGCGTCGCGCAGGGCGTCGCGGGTCTGCTGGTCCCAGACGCCGAGCTCCTTGAGCTCGCGCACCAGGTACGGGTTGACCTGGAGGAACTCGCCCGAGAGGGTCTCGCGCTTGAACAGGTTGGACACCTGCGGCTCGATGCACTCGTAGACGCCGGCGATGGAGGCGATGGTCGCGGTCGGGGCGATCGCGAGCAGCAGCGAGTTGCGCAGGCCGGTCTCGGCGATGCGGGCGCGCAGCGCGGTCCAGCGGTCGGTCCACTCCGGGGCGGCGCTCGGGAAGTGGTCGATGTGCAGCTCGCCGCGGGCGGCGCGGGTCTCGCCGTAGGCCTCGTGGCGGCCGAGCTGCTCGGCCAGGTCGGCGGAGCGCTCGTAGGCGGTGAGCATGATGCGCTCGGCGATCAGCGTGGACAGCCGGGCGGCCTCGGCGGAGTCGAAGTCGATCCGCAGCTTGAAGAAGACGTCCTGGAGGCCCATCACGCCGAGGCCGACCGGCCGCCAGCGGGAGTTGGAGGTGCCGGCCTCGGTGGTCGGGTAGAAGTTGATGTCCACCACGCGGTCGAGGAAGGTCACGGCGGTGCGGACGGTGGCGTCGAGGCGCTCCCAGTCCATGGCGCCGAGCAGGTCCTCGACGGACGCGCCCTCGGCCACGTGCGCGCCGAGGTTGACCGAGCCCAGGTTGCAGACGGCGGTCTCGGAGTCGTCCGTGACCTCCAGGATCTCGGTGCACAGGTTGGAGGAGTGCACCGTGCGGCCGGGCAGCGCGGTCTGGTTGGCGGCGCGGTTGGAGGCGTCCTTGAAGGTCATCCAGCCGTTGCCGGTCTGCGCGAGGGTGCGCATCATGCGGGCGTAGAGGGTCTGCGCCGGGATGGTGCGGACGGCCTTGCCGGCCAGCTCGGCCTTGAGGTAGGCCTCGTCGAAGTCGGCGCCCCACAGGTCGACCAGCTCGGGGACGTCGGCGGGGGAGAACAGCGACCAGTCGGCGTTGGCGTTCACGCGGCGCATGAACTCGTCCGGGATCCAGTGGGCCAGGTTGAGGTTGTGCGTGCGGCGCGCCTCCTCACCGGTGTTGTCGCGGAGCTCCAGGAACTCCTCGATGTCGGCGTGCCAGGTCTCCAGGTAGACGCAGGCCGCGCCCTTGCGGCGGCCGCCCTGGTTGACGGCGGCGACCGAGGAGTCGAGGGTGCGCAGGAACGGGACGATGCCGTTGGACTTGCCGTTGGTGCCGCGGATCAGGCTGCCGCGCGAGCGGATGCGCGAGTAGGACAGGCCGATGCCGCCGGCGTGCTTGGAGAGGCGGGCGATCTGCGCGTAGCGGTTGTAGATCGAGTCCAGGTTGTCCAGCGGCGAGTCCAGCAGGTAGCAGCTGGACATCTGCGGGTGCCGGGTGCCGGAGTTGAAGAGCGTCGGCGAGGAGGTCAGGTACTCCAGGCGGCTCATCAGGCCGTACAGCTCGGACACCTCGCGCACCGACTGCTCGGAGTCGCCGACCGCCAGGCCGCAGGCGACGCGGAGCAGGAAGTGCTGCGGGGTCTCGATCACCTTGCGGGTGATCGGGTGGCGCAGCAGGTAGCGGGACTGGACGGTGCGCAGGCCGAAGTACTCGAAGCGGTCGTCGCCCTTGGTGTCGACGAGCGCGTTCAGGGCGTCGGCGTGCTTGGCGACGAAGGCCGCGGTGGTGTCGCCGATCAGGCCCTCGGCGTGGCCGACGGCGATCGAGGCGGAGAAGGAGGTCGAGCCCTGGCTGTTCGCCTCGTCGACGATCTCCAGGGCGAGCAGGCGGGCGGCCAGCTTCGAGTACTGGGGGTCCTCGGCGATCATCGACGCGGCGGCGTCCACGGCCAGGCCGCGCAGCTCGGCGAAGTCCGAGCCGGCGTGGCGGCCGCGCAGCGCGGCGGCGGCGACATGGCCGGGGTCGACCTCGGTGAGGTCGGCGCTGCGGTCGGTGAGCAGCCGCAGGAGAGCACCGCCGGGGTCGGAGACCGTCGGGTCGGTGAAGGCGGTACCGGAGCCCTGGGCGGGCAGGGTGACTGAGGCAGCGGTGGTCAAGGCGCTCTCTCCTGGCGGCGATCGTGCGGCGGTGATCGGGGTCACCCGGGCCGATCTGGGCAGGGGAGCACGGCGCGAACGCAAAAAAGCGTCGCGCGAGGTGTCTCCCCGGCCCGCCCGCGAGGCCCGGAGGGGTGGTGCTGGTGCTTGGCGCGGCCTCTGCGGGAGGGCCGTGGCGCACGCTGTTCGGCAGGTACTCGGACTCGCGGTACGGCTGCTGGAGCCGCCCGCACACCGCTGCGGGGCAGTCCCGGATTCCCACCGGGTTCCCCTGCATCGACAGCAGAAGCGAGCATACATGTAGTGGTGTCTCCTCGATGCGACACCACATGTAGTACGGCGTGGTGTGTTGTCGCGATGACGGGTTGTGCCCGGGCCGGTGGCGGTTCGTGGACGTCCGAGGCCCGGAACCACGCTCCGGACGTGTCGCGGCCGCCCGCCGGACACCCCGGATCCGGGTGCCGGACACCCGGGCCCGGCGCGCCGGGCGTCCTGGTTTCGATACGGAACGGTCACCGGGCCGAGGGGCGGTGCGGGTGATGCCCTACGATCTGGGCGCATGAGCGACGGAACTGGTGTACCTGGGCACGGGCCGCAGGGGACGCCTCCCGCCGGGCCGGGGGGCGCACAGAATCAGCAGCCGGTGGGGCCGGGTCCGGTGCCGCCGCCGGGCGGTGGTTTCGGCCCGCCGCCGGCCTCGTACGGACCGGTGGCGCCGGCGGCGCAGCCGTTCTCCCAGCCCGTCCCGCCGGTGCCCCAGCCGGCGCCCCAGCCGGTTCAGCCGCCGGCTCCGCAGCCGCAGTGGCAGCAGGCCCCGCAGCAGGCGGTTCCCGTGCAGCAGTCGGGTCCCCCGCAGCAGCCGGCCGCGCCGCAGCAGCCGGTCCCGCCGCAGCGCGTCGAGCCGGACTGGGCGGCGCTGGCGGACCGCAACGAGGCCGACGGCAGGCGCAAGCGCCGGGTGAGGATCATCGGCGGCGCGGTGGCCGTCGTCCTGGTGGGTGGTCTGGCCGCGGGCGGAGTGCTGCTGTTCGGCAAGAAGGACGACCCGGCCAAGCCCGGTGGCGGTGCGGTCGCGTCCGCGTCCGTCTCGGGCAAGCCGACCCCCGGCCCGTCGAACGGCGGCCCGTCGACCCCAGGCCCGTCGAACGGCGGTGCGGCCGCGGGAGGGCAGCCGGACGACCCGTCGAAGCCGATCTGGGAGGTCGCCACCGACCCGGCGCCGCAGGACGCGGGGGCGCTGTTCTCCGCGCTGCAGGTGACGGTCAACGGCGTGTCCTGGAACCGGACCGTGGTCGCGCTGGACCAGCCCTGCTGGGACGGCAACTCCACCACCGGCGGGCTCGGCAAGGTCCTCGGCGACCAGGGCTGCCAGAAGGTGCTCCGGGCGACGTACGTCTCCGGCGACAGCGCGGTGACCGTCGGTGTCGCGGTCTTCGACCACAAGATCCAGGCCGAGACGGCGATGAAGAACTACGCCGGGCAGCTCAAGGGCCTGCCCGCGCCGGGCGGCCCGGCGTTCTGCGCCAACCCCGGCTGCACCGGCACGCACAGCAGCCTGGGCCGGTACGCCTACTTCACCGTCGAGGGCTCGGCGAAGGGCGGCAACGCCCCTGACGCCGCCGCGACCGCGGCGTCCGCCGGGTTCGCCGAGCACGTGAAGGGCCAGCTGCTCCAGCGGGCCAAGGCGGCGGGCTCGGCCACGGCGGGTTCGCAGGGCACTCCGGCGGCCGCCGCGACCGGCTGACCCGCGGTGACACCCCGGTCCCGGCGGACCCGTTCGCCGGGACCGGGGGAGTGTGGCAGGCTCTCGTCGGAGTCATTCGTACGCGTGTTCCGGTTGCGTCCGCGGGGGTCGGCGCCGGCGAGAAACCGGAGGAGCGGTCGTGGCCCTGCCCAGAGTCCTGCGCGGTAGGCCGGCTGTGCTGGCCGCGGCCGGCATCGTGGTCGCCGCCGGCAGCCTCGTGCTGCTGGACCGCGACGACCGGACCGACCCCGGACAGCCCGTCCGGGTACCGGTGTCGGTCGGGGCCCCCGGCCGCACCCTGCCGCCGGACGTGGGCCGGGACCTGCTGGCCCGGGACCCGCAGGCCTCGCCGAACGCCCGTGCCGTCCAGCAGTTCCTCGCGGACCTGGAGGCCCAGGCCCGCACCGGGCACAGCGGCGGCACGGTGATCGGCCAGCACGTCGAGGCGCACAACGAGCGCAACAACCCCGAGTACGGCGACTACCGGGGCACCAAGCAGGTCGGTTACTACTACAAGAAGGCCGCCGACATCACCGGCCGCCTGCCCGGCTTCATGGAGACCGACCTCGGCCCCGGCTACGGCCAGAACGCCTGGGGCGTCGGCAACCCGCGCTCCTACTCGGCCGGCCGCTGGCCCACCTGCCGCACCGGCTGGCAGTACACCGACGACGCCGTCGACCTGATGACCGCCGTCTGGTCCGGCCACCCGCGCGCCGACGACGGCACCTACGACGGCTCCGGCGTCCAGCAGAACTGCGACGGCAGCACCACCGAACTCCCGGACAACGGCGGGGCCCCGGCCGGGATCGTCGGCATGTCCTTCCACGAGCCCTACCCCGGGTCCGCCGTCAAGTCCTTCGACCGGGTGCTCTGTTCGAACTCCCCGGCGGCCAAGGACCCGGGCTGGTTCGGCCGGGTCGTGGACGCCGGGGGCGACACCCCCGAGTACCGCGCACTGGTCACCGACCTGTCCTACCTGGCCGACCACCTGGAGTACCTGGCCGCCCACGACGTGCCGGTGCTGCTGCGCCCCTACCACGAGATGAACGTCCAGGACTGCGCCAGCCGGTTCTGGTGGGCGGGCCAGAAGCCGGCCGACTACCAGGCGCTGTGGCGGATCACCTACAAGTACCTGGTGGAGACCAGGGGCCTGCACAACCTGCTGTTCGTCTGGACACCGGTGTCCTGGGACGGCGCCCCGGGTGTGGACCCGTGGGACTACTACCCGGGCTCCCAGTACGTCGACGTGGTCGGGGTGGACGACTACAGCGGCAGCCCCGCGCACCCGATCGGCACCGGCGAGGTCTGGACCAAGCGCTACTACGACGGGCTCGCGGCCTACCACAAGCCGAGGATGCTCGCCGAGTCCTTCGCCGTGCCGGTCAACTCCCGCCAGCCGGACACCCTCGGCCGCACCCCCTGGACGATCTGGACGGTCTGGGGGCAGTCCCTCACCTCCGACAACCTGGCCCCGGACCAGCCGCGCAACTCCGGAGCGGACGTCAACGCCACCTACCACAGCCCGTTGGCGATCACCGGCGGCTCCGGACCGTCCGGCGGGAGCATCGACTGGGGCGGGCTGCACGTCCGCTGATCGGGCCCGGATCGGTTGAACGGGCGGAATTCCGGGTCCGTTGTGCCGTGTGGCATCCTGTGGCGGCGAAGCCCGAGGGCTCGGTGAACGGTCGGGAGAGGACCGAAGGGGCGGGGGTACGGGGATGACACAGGCACGTCCGATACGCGGGGCCGGTGGCCTGGCGGTCGGTTGGGGCGTGGTGCTGCTCGGCTGGGCGGCCTACAACTGCTTCGGGCAGGTCGGCTTCGCGACCTACCTCAAGGGCATCTTCTACTACGGCGGGACCTCGGTGGACGCCGAGACCGGAAGCCTCAACTACGGCCTGCTGTACCTGGCCGCGGGCATCCTGCTGCTGCGCGGGCGCTCCTGGGCGCTCGGGGTGGCGGCGGGCGTGGCACTGGTCGAGGGCTACAACCGGGTGCGCAGCCTGACCGGCGCGCTGCTGGACGAACCGCAGCGGCAGTGGTTCACGGGGACGACCGAGGGCGGACTCAAGCTCGCCACCTTCGCGCTCGGCGTGGTCGTCACCGCGACGCTGATCGTGCTGCTCGCCCGCTCCAAGTGGCGGGAGCAGCCGGAGGGTTCCCCGGCCGGGACGCCCTGGCCGCTCACGCAGGGCGCGGTTCCGGCCGCGCCGCTGCCGTCCGCGCCGCAGCCGGGTCCGTACGGAGTGCCGCAGCCGGGGCAGCCGCAGCCCGGGTGGCCGGCCCAGCCGCCGGCTCAGCCGGTGTGGTACCAGCAGCCGCAGCCGCAGGCCCAGCCCGCCGCCTGGCCGCCTGCGCAGCCCCAGCCGGTGCCGCCCGTGCCGGGTCCGTACGCCCAGCAGCCGCCCCAGGCGGCGCCGACGTACCAGCCGACCGCGCTCCAGCAGCAGTGGCCCGCCGCCCCGCCCGCGCCCGCCCCGCCCGTGCCCGCCCCGCCCGCGCCCGGCCCGCAGGGCGCCGCTCCGGTGGCCCCCGGCCCGGTCGTGCCGCCGCCCGCGGACGCGCCGCCGGCCCCGCACCCGCCGCAGGCCTGACCGACCGCCCGGACTGACCGACACCAGACGAGGAACGACTTCCGCCATGACGTCCACAGCCCCTGCGCGGACGGTGCTCACCACGTCCCGCGAGGCCGCCCGGCTCGCCGAGCGACAGATGTCCTGGAAGCCCCGGGTGCTGCCGTTCTACACCGCCTTCGCGATCATCTTCACCTTCTCGATCTGGGCGTACGTGCCCAACCCGACCCCGCTCGGCTGGGCGATCACCATCCTGTGGGGCATGCCGGTGTTCGGTGTGCTGATCGGCTTCCAGGGCGTGCTGATGGTCCGCCGACGGCTGCGGCAGGTGGACCGAATGACCCCGCCCGCGCCGGCCGAGGACGACTTCCTGATCGTGCTGGTGCCGACCATCGGCCGGCACGACACCTACCCGGCGCTGGAGCGCTCGGTGCTCTCGTACGTCGAGCACCTGCCGTCGTACTTCCCCTGGATGAGGGTGGACATCCTCACCGAGGAGGGCTGCGCCGCCGCCGAGAAGATCGACGAGCTGGCCGAACGCCACCCGCTGATCCGGGTGGTGACCGTGCCGAAGGCGTACGAGACGGCCAACGGCACCAAGTTCAAGGCCCGCGCCAACCACTACTCGCACGAGCTGCGGATCGAGGAGGGCGAGGCGCAGGACGACGTCTGGGTGCTGCACATGGACGACGACACCGGAGTCGGGCCGGACACCGCCGCCGCCGTCGCCCAGTTCGTCAACCGGCAGCGCCGGGCCGGGGACGACGCCAAGCACATGGCGCAGGGCATCCTGACGTACCCCCGGGAGAACGCCGTCTCCACCTTCACCTGGCTCGCCGACGCGATCCGCCCGGCCGACGACATCGCCCGCTTCCGGGCGATGACCGGCACCGGCACCCCGATCGCCGGCGTGCACGGCGAGCTGCTGATCGTGCGCTCCTCGGTGGAGGCCACCATCGGCTGGGACTTCGGGCCGAAGACCATCGTCGAGGACGCCCAGATGGCGCTGAACTTCTGCCAGCGCTACCCGGGCCGCAGCGACTGGTTCAACGGGCGCTGCTACGGCGCCTCGCCGGCCGGCGTCAAGGACTTCCTCAAGCAGCGCGAGCGCTGGGCCTGGGGCCTGGTCGCGCTCTGCTTCAACAGGACCATCCCGCTGCGGTACCGGCTGTTCATCGGGATGGGCATGGTCAGCTGGGTGCTCGGCCCGCTGCAGCACGTCGGCCTGGTGCTGATGGTCGCCTGGTTCACCGGCACCTGGAACACCTCGCCGGTCACCCAGTCCGTGGTGCTGCTGTGGGCGATCAACTTCGCCTACGTGATCTGGACCTACTGGGAGGGGCTGCGGCTGAACGTGGTCGCCTCGGCCAACCACCGGCGCAAGTGGTGGGAGCCGATCGTCGTGGTGGCCTGCATCCCGGTGTTCTCCTTCCTGGAGGGCTGGGGCGGGCTGCGGGGGCTGATCAAGTTCCTCAAGCGCGAGGAGAACAAGTTCGTCGTCATCGCCAAACCGGCCTGATCGGAAGTCACGACCGTTGAAGCGCCCCGCCATCTTCATCCTGCCCACCGTCGTCGTCGCCGTCGCCGTGGCCGTCCCCGTGGTGTGGGGGGACCACCCGATCCGGTTCGACCACCAGCGGCCCACCACCGTCCACCTCGCCGCCCCCACCGAGCAGGGCCGGGTCTGGGGCTTCGGCAAGGACGCGCCGCCGGTCGAGGACACCGGCCCCAAGGTGGCCCGCCCGTGGACCAAGGGGAGCCCCGAGTGGGGCGTGCAGGTGTACTGGCTGGACGACCCGGCGGACCCGGACAACTTCGTCCAGGGCAAGGTCGACCGCATCGTCAGGTACGTGGTCGGGCTGAACGCCAACTCCCTGTCGGTGACGTTCCCGTACTACACCACGGGTACCAAGTCGAACGCCGTCGCCGCCCGGCCGACCTCGCCCACCCCGGAGCGGCTCGCCCTGCTACTGGAGGCCGCCCACCGGGCCGGTCTGCGCACCACCGTGCGTCCGATCATGGACGAGGACGTGTTCGACTACGTCCACACCCTCAAGTGGCGCGGCAACATCACGCCGACCGACCGGGACGCCTGGTTCGCCAGCTACGCCGCCTTCCTGGCGCCGTACCTGAAGACCGCCCAGGAGCACTCCGCGGCGGAGTTCACCCTCGGCACCGAGTTCAACTCGCTGGAGGGCGACCCGCGCTGGCAGGGGCTGGTCGACGAGGCCAGGAAGACCTTCCACGGCGAGCTGGCGTACGACGCGAACTTCGACAACTGGGCCAAGGGCCCGATCGCGGTACCCGTCGACGGGACGGGCGCGGACGCCTACCCGCCGGCCAAGAACTCTGACGACGACGCCCCGATCGCCGACCTGAAGGCCAGCTGGAACGCCTGGCTCGACAAGCGCGGCACGGGGCCGCAGCCGACCACCAAGCTCACCGAGGTGGGCATCCCGGCGCAGAAGGGCGCGTACAAGACGCCCGGCGAGTACTACAAGAAGACCGAGGTGAACGAGGCCGTCCAGGCCACCTGGTTCACCGCGGTCTGCCAGGTCGCCCAGGAGCGCAAGCTGGGCGGGGTCTACTTCTGGTCGCTGTACTTCGGCATCGACCCGACCCTGCCGGTCACCCCGGACACCCCGCGGATGGACTACGCCGGGCGCCCGGGCTCCGAGAAGGCGATCCGCGACTGCTTCGCGCAGACCTACCAGGTCCCGCAGCCGTAGCGGGTCCGCTACGGCTGGGGCTCGGCGGGGTGCTCGCCGGCGCCCGGGGTCCCCTTGGGGGTCGGCGTCCGGGCGGGCTTGGCCGTGGTCGGACGGCCCGTCGGCCGGGTGCTCGCCGTCGGCGTGGGCGTGGGGGTGGGCGTCGGGGTGGAGCTCGGTGTCGGGGTCGGCGTCGGCGTCGGGGTGGCCGCCGGCGCGGCCGGGGACTGCGGCTGGGCCCCGGACAGCCCGTCCGCGATCTGCTTCTCCAGCCACGGGGTCACGAACCGCATGCCGGCCGGGGTCAGGTGCACCCCGTCGTTGGCCGGGGTGACCCAGTGGCCGTCCTTGTCCTTCCACACGCAGGTGTCGTACGGACAGTAGAAGGTGTCGAGGTCGACCAGCCGGACGGTGCCGCCGGCGGCCTTCACGAAGTCGCCGACCTGCTGGTTGTAGCAGGTGCCCCAGGCCTTGCCGATGGCGCCGTTCTCGACGCGTTCGTTCATCAGCAGCACCCGGGCGGCGGGCGCCCGCCGGTGGACCTGCTCGACGGCCTGGGTGAGCTCGGTGCGGTACCGGCTGCGGTAGTCGTCGTCGCAGGGGTTGAGCCAGGTGCCGTCCAGGTACTGCTCGGCGGCGTCCCAGCCGAGGTGGATCACCACGGCCTCCGGCGCGGTGGCGGCGACCTGGCGGTCCCACTCGGCCGCCCGGTTCCGGCAGTCGGAGCTGGTCTCGAACTCCGTCCCGGAGACGGTGCGCACCTTGTCCGGGTCGAACACCCCGCAGCCGCTGATGCCGCCGTCGACCACCCGGTAGCCGTCGCCGTCCCGGTACAGCCCGGTGGCGAGGTCCTGGGCGAAGGAGTCGCCGAGCACCAGGACCATCGGCCTGCCGCTCGGCCCGGACCGCATGTCGTGGGTGACCCAGGCCGGCAGGTACCAGGCCCCGGCGGTGGCCACCGCGGCGGTGACGGCCAGCAGCGGGACGGCCGGGAGGGCCCGCCAGCGCAGCACCCGCAGCTTCTCGGTCGCGGTGTGCAGCAGCCAGGCCAGCACCCAGGAGACCGGGCCGCCGATCAGCAGCAGCTTCTGCGGCGAGATGTCGTCGACGAAGTGCTGCAGCAGCCAGTACACCGGCAGGTGGAGCAGGTAGAGGCTGTACGAGATGGTGCCGGTGAGCCGCAGCGGGGGAAGCGACAGCAGCCGCACCAGGGGGCCGCGGTCGTGGCAGAGCGAGGCGGTCAGTACGGCGGCGAGCGCCGCGACGAGCGCCAGTCCGCCCTGGTAGAGCCAGGGTTCGTGGTAGCTGCCGACGGACAGGCTGGCCCAGACCAGGCCGCCGAGGGCCGCCGTGCCGACCAGGGTGGGCAGGGCGGCGCCGCCTCGGCGGGCCGAACGGGGGCCGTCGGCGGCGGCGCGGGCCTTGCGGCGCAGCCACAGGTGGACCCCGAAGGCGGCGGTGGCGCCGGCCGCGAAGCCGACGGCGCGGGTCTCGGTGCCGAGGTAGAGACGGTCGCTGTTGCCGCCGTTCCACATCAGCGGGGCGACGAGCGCGGAGGCCGCGAACAGGACGGCGGTGACGATGCCGGCGGCGCGCAGCGAGCGGCGGCACAGGCCGAAGACCATCAGCAGCAGCAGCGGCCAGACCGCGTAGAACTGCTCGGTGATGCTGAGCGACCACATGGCCGCCAGCGGGTCGATCGAGGCGAAGTGCTGCCAGTAGGCGTCACCGCGGGACAGCTGGGCCCAGTTGGCGACCTGGGCGAGCGTGGCGAGCGCCTGCGGGCGCAGGTCCCGGACGTCCCGGAGCGGGCTGACCAGGGCGGACAGTCCGACGACCAGGATGATGGTGGCGAGCAGTCCGGGCAGCAGCCGCTTGGCACGGCGGCGGTAGAAGACGCCGAGCCGGATGCCGTCGGTGCGGTCCAGCTCGCGGATCAGCACCAGGCTGACCAGGAAGCCGGAGAGCACGAAGAAGACGTCCACGCCGAACAGGCCGTTCTGGAACCAGTCGGTGTGGTAGAGCAGCACGGAGGCGATCGCGAGGCCGCGCAGCCCGTCGACCGCCTTGAAGCGGACCGACGGCGGCAGCGGGCCGCGGGGCGCACGGACGGGTGCGGGGATCGCGTAGCGGCTGGAGGCCGGGGCCTCGATGCCCCGTGCCTCGCGCATGTCCTGGAGCGTCGGGCCGCTTCCGGGCGTGCTGGGGCCGGGCCCGTCGTCCATGTGGTGCGTCCCCCCGGTCGATCGACTGTCGCGACCTGTCGACGACATGTCTTGATCTGTGGTTTATATCAAAAGACGCCTGTTGATCGTCTGCCCGTCACGGGGGTGGGGGAGGGGCCGGTGGACTGCCGCCGGGCCGTCAGAACGCCATGGTGTAGACCATCAGGTCCATCCCCGGGTACGGCGCCCAGTCCCGCTCAGGGGTGCGGCGGAAGCCGACCCGCTCGTAGACGCGGTGGGCGGCGGTCATCTCGGGGCGGGTGGAGAAGGCCATGCCGGTCAGGCCGAGTTCGCGGCTGCGGGCGACGCAGGCGCGGACCAGGGCCTCGCCGACGCCGCGGCCGCGGGAGGCGGCGGCGGTGGCGAGCATCCGGATCTCGCCCTCCTGCGGGGTGGCGATGTCGGCCCACTCGGTGCCGCCGACGGCGAAGGTCACGCAGCCGAGGACCTGCTCGTCGGCCGCGTCGGCGGCGACCAGGAGCTCGGCCTCGCGGGAGCGCCGCCCGGCGTCGCGGAGCAGCTCGACGTAGCCGCTGGTGGGCTTGGTGTAGCCGTCGCCGACGAAGGCCTCGACGGTGATCCGGCCGGCGTCTTCGAGGTCCCGGGGGAGGGCGTGGCGGATGAGGTAGTCCATCGGGCCAGTGTGCCGGAGCCCGGTACGGCGACGGGCCCGGGGGTCGGGCGGAGCGGCAGGTCAGCGGGGGCGGCGGGGGTGGCGGGGGCGGTGGGGGCGCCGTGCAGCCGGTCGGCGCGGTGCGGATCGGCGGGGTAGCCGCCGGGGCGGTGGTAGTTGTCGCGGCCGGCCGCGGGGCCGCGGGAGAGCTCGCGGCCGATCAGGGAGCCGAGCAGGCCGAAGCCGCCGACCGCGCCGGCCAGGGCGAGTGCGCTTGCGAGGGTGCCGGATTCCATGGCCACCACTGTGGCCGGGAGCCGGCGGGGCCGACGAGTGGCAGGAACGCCGGGTTGCCTCGAAATCCTGCCAGCCGGGGGCTTCCCGGCGCCCGGCCCGGCGGGGCATCCTGGGCGGCATGCTGAGGAACGTGGTCGCGGTGGTGCTGGAGGAGGTCCACCCCTTCGAACTGGGCGTGGCCTGCGAGGTGTTCGGCCTGGACCGCACCGCGGACGGGCTGCCCGGCTACGACTTCGCGCTGGCCGGCGCCCACCCCGGGCCGCACGCCACCCACTCCGGGTTCACGGTGGACGTCCCGTACGGCCCGGAGCGGCTCGCCGACGCCGACCTGGCGGTGGTCACCGCCTCGGGGATCCGCGACGCCTACCCGGAGCCGCTGCTGGCGGCGCTGCGCGCGGTGGTGGCGCGCGGCGGCCGGGTGCTGTCCATCTGCAGCGGCGCGTTCGTGCTGGGCGCCGCCGGGCTGCTGGACGGCCGCCGCTCCACCACCCACTGGCGCTACACCGACGACCTGGCCGGCCGGTTCCCGGGGACGGCGGTGCAGCCGGACGTGCTGTACGTGGACGACGACCCGGTGGTCACCTCGGCCGGTACGGCGGCCGGCATCGACGCCTGCCTGCACCTGGTGCGCAAGTTCCAGGGCGCCGAGGTGGCCCGGGGGATCGCCCGCCGGATGGTGGTGGCGCCGCACCGGGAGGGCGGGCAGGCGCAGTTCGTGAACCGCCCGCTGCCGGAGGGCGGCGGCGACTCGCTGGCCCCGCTGCTGGACTGGATGCGCCACCACCCGGACCAGGAGGCGACCGTCGAGCAACTGGCCGCCCGGGCGCACATGTCGCCGCGCACCTTCGCCCGGCGCTTCCAGCAGGAGACCGGCACCACCCCGCACCGCTGGCTGGTGGGGCAGCGGGTGCTGCTGGCCCAGCGGCTGCTGGAGTCCACCACCGAGTCGGTGGACGCGATCGCGGCCCGCTGCGGCTTCGGCAACGCGGCGGCGCTGCGGCACCACTTCGGGCGGCGGCTGGGTACCACGCCGCTGGCCTACCGCCGCTGCTTCGCCGATCCGGCGGTCGCGCGGTGACCCGACGGCCGACGGGCCGTCAGTTGTCGCCGCCCGTCAGTTGTCCTCGCCCGTCAGGTGGTCGACGCCGTTCCAGCGGTCCGGCCGCAGCCGCCCGTCCTGGGCCCGCCACAGGCTGGTGGAGCAGTTGTGCACCGCCCCGAGCTCGGTGAGCTGCTGCTCGGTGAGCCGGTCCAGCGCGTAGCGCAGCATCAGCACCGTGCAGTCGTGGGCGACCAGCAGGACGGGCCGGCCGGCCTCCTCCTCGCAGACGTCCCGCAGCAGGCTGCGCACCCGCAGGGCGACGTCGGCCCAGGACTCGCCGCCGGGCGGGCGGTAGTACAGCTCGCCCATCTTGCGCCGCCGGGCGGCCTCCTCCGGGTGCTTGGCCTCGATGGCGGCCTTGGGCAGCATCTCCAGGATGCCGAGCTCGCGGTCGCGCAGCCGCTCGTCGTAGCGGACGGCCAGGGTGACGGGCACGGCGCCGAGGCCGGCCGCCTGGGCGAGCGCGATCCGGGTGGTCTCGGCGGTGCGCACGTACGGCGAGCACCAGACGCTGCGCGGGCGGTCGGCGCTGGGCAGGGCGGCCCACCAGCGGCCGAACGCCTGGGCCTGCTGCTGGCCGCGCAGGGACAGCGGGATGTCGGCGTCCCGGCAGCTGATCGGGACGCTGAGCGCGCCGACGGCCTCGGCCAGCTGGAACTCGACGTTGGCGGTGGACTCGCCGTGCCGGGTGGCGATCAGCACGGACGGCAGTCGGGTGGCCGCCGCCGGGCGGTGGGCGGTGACGTGGGGGTGGTGCTGGTTCTGGGCCGGCTGGTGCTGGGCGGCCTGGTGCGGGGCCGACTGGTGCTGGGTGGTCTGGTGCTGGCCGTTGAGGGTGGTGCCGAGTTCTGCCATGGCCGCGAGCTCCCCGTGGGTCGATCAGGTTCCGGCCGGATGCCGGTCCGGTCTGGTGGTGCCCGGCGTGCACGCCTGTTCATACATATGATCGCGCCGCCTCCTCCAGTGTTCACGGAGAAGGCGGCGCGATCACAGGGCGCGCGCACGGCCAATCAGTGCGCCGCTACGGGCTCCGGCGCGTTCTCCCGCTCGTCGCCGCCGGTCTCGGCGCTGTAGTCGGAGGGCTTGGTCTCGTCCGGTCCGTCGGGCGTCCTGAGCGCCCGCAGCACCACGGTGAGCACCACCGAGACGACCAGGTTGAGCACGAAGGCCGTCATGCCGATGTAGCCGATCTCGCCGATGCCGGGGATCTCGGCCGCGTTGCCGCCGAAGTGCTTGGTGGCCGGGCTGGCCAGCCCGTACGCCGTCCAGGTGCCGTAGCCCATGCCCGCCGCCCAGCCGGCGAACAGCGCCCAGTGGTGGAACCAGCGGGTGAACAGGCCGCCGACGATCGCCACGAAGGTCTGCAGGATCCACAGGCCGCCCAGCAGCTGGAGGTTGATCGCGGCCTGCTTGTCCATGCCGAGCACGAAGACCAGCGCGCCGACCTTGACCAGCAGCGAGACCAGCTTGGCGACCCGGGTCTCGTCGGCCGGGGTGGCGGCGGGCTTGAGCCACTCTTTGTAGACGTTGCGGGTGAACAGGTTGGCCGCGGCGATGGACATGATCGCGGCCGGCACCAGTGCGCCGATCCCGATCGCGGCGAAGGCCACGCCGGTGAACCAGTCCGGGAACATGTTCGCGAACAGCTGCGGCACCGACAGCTGGGCGTTGTAGCCCTTGACGCCGCTGCCCACGCCCGCCGCGATCGCCATGAAGCCGAGCAGCGCCAGCAGCCCGAGCATCAGCGAGTACGCGGGCATGATCGCCATGTTGCGGCGCACGGTGTTGCGGGACTTGGAGGCCAGCACGCCGGTCACCGAGTGCGGGTACATGAACAGCGCCATCGCCGAGCCGATCCCCAGCGTGGCGTACGTCCACTGCTTGTTGTCGGGGAGGGTCAGCCCGCCGGCCTTGGCCTGCTTGAAGTGCGCCGCGGCCGCGTCGAAGACGTGCCCGTAGCCGCCGAGGCGCAGCGGGATGTAGATCACCGCGACGATGATCACGATGTAGACCAGGGCGTCCTTGACGAAGGCGATCAGCGCCGGGGCGCGCAGGCCGGAGGAGTAGGTGTAGGCGGCCAGTACGCCGAAGGCCAGGAAGAGCGGCAGGTCCTTGACGAACCAGTTGGCGTCCGCGCCGCCGCCGAGGCCGAGCACGTCCAGCACGGCCTGGATGCCGACCAGTTGCAGGGCGATGTACGGCATGGTGGCCAGGATCCCGGTCAGCGCGATGACCAGGGACAGCGGCCGCGAGCCGTACCGGCCGCGGACGAAGTCGGCCGGGGTGACGTAGCCGTGCACCCGGGAGACCGACCAGAGCCGGGGCAGGAACAGGAAGACCAGCGGGTAGGCGATGATCGTGTACGGCACCGCGAAGAAGCCGGCCGCGCCGGTCGCGTACACGGCCGCCGGGACGGCGACGAAGGTGTAGGCGGTGTAGAGGTCGCCGCCGAGCAGGAACCAGGTCACCCAGGTCCCGAAGCTGCGCCCGCCCAGGCCCCACTCGTCCAGGTGGGCGGCGTCGTCCGCGCGGCGCCAGCGGGAGGCGAGGAAGCCCATCACGGTGACCAGCAGGAAGAACAGGACGAAGACCACGAGGGCCGGCACGTTGACGTCCTTCATCGCGCACCGCCCTCGCGGGCCGCGCCGCGGGCCTTCTCGTCCCGGTTGATCAGCAGGTAGGCGGCGACCGTGAAGACCGCCGAGACCGGCACCCAGAGCAGCTGGTACCAGTAGAAGAAGGGGATCCCGGCCACCGCCGGGTCGGTCTTGTCGTAGGAGGAGACCCAGAGCATCGCCACGATGGGCACGAGCAGGGCGAGTCCGGCGAGCACCCGCTCGGGGGTCACGGCCGGGACTGGGGTCCCGGCTGGCTCGGGCATGACAGCTTCGCTGGGGGCTTGGTCAGACGGCATCTTCTGCTCCGCTCCGGAGGGTTCCGTCGGCGCCGCAGCCCCGGAGGTGCCCGGCACCCCCGTGAGCCCGCCGGGCAGCACCATCGGTGATCGGCAGTCAGTACGGCTGCGCAATCTAGGGCATGGGGTGATCCATGTCACCCGATATGACGCAACTTTCCGCCATCCGGACACGAACGGGCACCGGTGCGCGGGTCGCGCACGCCGGTGCCCGTGGTGAGGGGGAGGGGTCCGTTCGAGGTGAGGGCCCCGGACGGGGACGACTACTCCGGCCGCTGGAGCCGGGTGATGAACTTGTAGCGGTCGCCGCGGTAGATGGAGCGCACCCACTCGACCGGGTCGCCGTCGGCGTCGAAGGAGTGCCGGGAGAGCTGGAGCATCGGCAGGCCCAGGTCGGAGCCGAGCAGGCCGGCCTCCCGCGGGTTGGCGAGGGTGGTCTCGATGGTCTCCTCGGCCTCGGCCACGGTGACCCCGTAGACCTCGCGCAGCGCCGCGTACAGCGAGTTGTGCTTGGCCAGGTTGCGCCGCAGGGCGGGGAAGCGCTTGGCGGAGAGGTGGGCGACCTCGATGGCCATCGGGTCGCCGTTGGCCAGGCGCAGCCGCTCGATCCGCAGCACCCGGCCGCCGGGCTTGATGTCCAGCAGCGGGGCGAGCCGGTCGTCGGCGGTGATGTAGCCGATCTCGATCAGCCGGGAGGTGGGCTCCAGGCCCTGGGCGCGCATGTCCTCCGTGTAGGAGGTGAGTTGCAGCGCCTGGGCGACCTTGGGCTTGGCCACGAAGGTGCCCTTGCCCTGGATGCGCTCCAGCCGGCCCTCGACGACCAGTTCCTGGAGGGCCTGGCGCACGGTGGTGCGCGAGGTGTCGAACTGGGCGGCCAGCGCGCGCTCGGGCGGGACCGGGGTGCCCGCGGGCTGGGTCTCGGTGAGCTGGAGGAGGTGGCGCTTGAGGCCGTAGTACTTGGGGACGCGCGCGGTCGGATCGGCGCCGGCCTGCGTCGGGAGGTTCTTCACCTCGGGGTCGTCGGCCTGGGCGGTGGATCCCCCGTCGCTGCTCATCGGACCTGTTCTCCCGCTTCTCGCGGAGCCTTTTACCGCCCCGCCACATCGTTAACGGACCACATCGTTGCATGTATGGCTACGGAACGAATACCTCATCACGCGATGAACGATGTGCGGTGTCGGCTTGATAACGGGTGGTCGAGATCGGTCGAACAGCCGTTGACAGGCCCATTGGTCTAGGCCAAGCTCCAGGCATCTGGTCTACACCACTAGGCCGGTAACGATGAATCCCCCCACCCGCTCGAAGGGGTCCGCGGCACCTAATCTCCCGCTTTGCGTGGGTCTGCCGCTGCCGCCCGACGGGGGTAACCCAGGCATCCCTCAGGAGGATGGCGTGAAGCGTCAGCTCATCGCGGCGGTCGGCGTCGCAGCAATGGTCGTCGGTCTCGCGGCCTGCAGCTCGGACGGCAAGAAGGACGACAGCGGTTCCTCGTCCTCCACGTCGGCCGACCGGTACAAGGGCAAGACGCTCAAGGTGTGGACCATGACCGGCTCCGCCCCCAAGGGCTGGACCGACGCGGTCAAGACCGAGTTCGAGACCACCTACCCGGGCTCCAAGGTCGACTTCCAGGCCCAGGAGTGGACCGACATCGGCCCGAAGATCACCGCCGCGCTGTCCGAGGGCTCGGTCGACGTCCTGGAGCTGGGCAACACCCAGACCTCCGGCTACGCCGCCACCGGCGGTCTGCTCGACATCACCAAGGACAAGTCCGCGCTGGGTGGCGACGCTTGGGCCGCCAACCAGAACGAGGCCGCGATGCTGGACGGCAAGCAGTACGCCGCCCCGTGGTGGGTCTCCAACCGCGTGGTCGCCTACAACAAGGACCTCTGGAAGGCCGCCGGCCTGACCGACGCGCCGAAGACCCTGGACGAGTTCTACGCCGACCTGGACAAGCTCAAGACCACCCCCGGCGTCGTCGACCCGCTCTACCTGCCGGGCCAGGAGTGGTACACCTACTTCGGCCTGCTCACCGGCGAGGGCGGCAAGATCGCCAAGCAGGAGGGCGGCAAGTGGGTCGGCGGCCTGGAGTCGCCCGAGGCGCAGCGCGCCTTCGAGACCTACAAGACGCTGCAGAGCCACTCGCTCACCGGTCCGAAGGACAAGGACGAGGCGACCCCGCAGCAGAAGGACGTCTTCGCCAAGGGCAACGTCGGCACCATGATCGCCCTCGGCTGGGAGCTCCCGCTCGAGAAGGAGATGCCGAAGGACAAGATCGGCTTCTTCCCGATCCCGGGCAAGACCGCCGACAAGCCCTCCGGCGTCTTCATCGGTGGCTCGAACCTCGCGATCTCCGCGCAGAGCAAGAACACCGCGATGGCGAAGGACTTCCTGAAGATCGCCCTCAACGACAAGAACGAGGGCATGGTCGCCGCGGCCGGCAACATCCCGAACAAGCCGGCGCTGAACAGCCAGCTCACCGGTGACTTCGCGAAGGCCGCCCAGGCCGCCACCGCGGTCGGCGGGATCACCCCGAACACCCCGAACTGGGCCAGCGTCGAGAACACCCCGAACCCGATCAAGGACTTCCTGACCGCGGTCCTCCAGGGCGGCGACTACGCGTCCACCGCGAAGAAGTACGACGACGAGATCGCCAAGCGGCTCAACCAGAAGAACTAGTGCATCGAGCGGCGTCGCTCACCGGCCCCCGGCGGGGGGTCGGTGGGCGGCGCCCGTCCGTCGTGGCCGGGTTGTGAGGAAGTGAGAACGATGGCTGTGCATTCGGACCGGGTGCAGACGCAGTCCCCGGAGTCAGGGGAGGCTGTGGTGGCCGAGATTGACACCAGTGCCGCCGGCGGCGGAGCCAAGGGCACCGCGCCGAAGGGCACCAGACCCGCGAGCGGCCCCGGTCTCGGCGCCCGCTCCGCGCCGTACCTGCTGCTGCTGCCGGCCATCGTGGCGACCATCGTCCTGCTCGGCTGGCCGCTGCTGAAGACCTTCCTGCTGTCGTTCCAGGACCTCAACCGGCGCCAGCTGGTGATGCACCTGACCGAGTGGACCGGCTTCGACAACTACAAGGAGCAGCTGAGCGACCCGGAGTTCTGGTCGGTCACCGGTCGCACCGTCGCCTTCACCCTGGTCAACGTGGTGCTGATCATGGTCGGCGGCACCCTGGTCGGCCTGCTGCTGAACGTCCTCGGCAAGAAGATGCGGCTCGCGCTGTCGGTCGCGCTGCTGATGGCCTGGGCGATGCCGGTGGTCGCCGCGACCACCGTCTACACCTGGCTGTTCGACGAGCAGTGGGGCGTCGTCAACTGGTGCCTGGACAAGCTCGGTTGGCACTCGATGGCGAACTACAACTGGATGAGCGACGAGTACTCGACGTTCTTCGTCGTCATCCTGCTGATCGTCTGGATGTCGATCCCCTTCGTGGCGTTCAACATGTACGCCGGGCTGACCACCATCCCCAAGGAGCTCTACGAGGCCGCCCGGATGGACGGCGCCGGCTCCTCGAAGATCTTCAGCTCGGTGATCTTCCCCAACCTCAAGCCGTTCTTCCTGGCCACGACCTTCCTCGAGGTCATCTGGGTCTTCAAGTCCTTCACCCAGATCTACGCGATCAACGGCGGCGGCCCCGAGAAGCTCACCCGGACCCTTCCGGTGCACGCCTTCCTGGAGGGCTCGGGCAGTCAGCACTACGGCGTCGGCGCCGCGATCGCGGTGCTCACCATCCTGATGCTGGGCGTCCTGATGGCCTACTACTTCCGCATCATGATCAAGCAGGAGGACGAGCTGTGAGGCGCTCTCTCTTCGGACGTACCTGGCCGAACGTGATCGCGGTCGTCCTCATCGTCTTCTTCATCTTCCCCGTCTACTGGATGATCGCGACCGCGTTCAAGCAGAACAACGACATCATCAGCAAGACGCCGGTCTTCATCCCGCTCGACGCGACCTTCGAGCACTTCACCACCGCGGTCAACGCACCGGACTTCTGGACGTACGTCACCAACAGCATCACCGTCACGGTCGGCGCGGTGCTGATCTCCCTGGTGATCGCGACCCTGGCGGCCTTCGCCATCGCCCGGATGAGGTTCCGCGGCCGCAAGGCCTTCGTACTGGTCATCATGCTGGCCCAGATGGCGCCCTGGGAGGTCATGACCATCGCGGTCTACATGATCTCCCGCGACAACGACATGCTGAACAGCCTGCTGCCGCTGACCTTCTTCTACATGATGATGGTCCTGCCCTTCACCATCTGGACGCTGCGCGGCTTCATCGCCGCGGTGCCGAAGGAGCTGGAGGAGTCGGCCATGGTGGACGGCTGCACCCGTACCCAGGCCTTCGTGAAGGTGATCTTCCCGCTGCTGGCCCCGGGCCTGATGTCGACCTCGCTGTTCGGCTTCATCACGGCGTGGAACGAGTTCCCGCTCGTCCTGATCGTCAACAAGGAGCAGGGCAAGACCCTCCCGCTCTGGCTGTCCTCCTTCAAGACGGCCTTCGGCAACGACTGGGGCGCGACCATGGCGGCCTCCACGATGTTCGCCGTCCCCGTGCTGATCCTGTTCGTCTTCCTGCAGCGCAAGGCAGTCGGTGGTCTGACCGACGGCGCCGTGAAGGGCTGAGCCACCGTGAGCATCCTCGTACCCACCGTCCCGGACAGCGACCAGCTCCACCGGGACGCCCTGACCGTCCTGCAGCCCGGCTTCGTCGGCACCGAGCCGCCCGCCTGGCTGCGCCGCCACCTGGCCGCCGGGCTCGGCTCGGTCGCGCTGTTCGACCGCAACGTGGTCGACCTCGACCAGCTGTCCGCCCTCACCGGCGCGCTGCGCGCGGAGAACCCCGACCTCCTGATCGCGATCGACGAGGAGAGCGGCGATGTCACCCGGCTGGAGGCCGGCTCCGGCTCGTCCTGGCCGGGCAACCTCGCCCTCGGGGCGATCGACGACCCGGCGCTGACCCGGGACGTCGCCCGCGAGCTGGGCCGGGCGCTGGCCGCGGCCGGCGTCAACTACAACTGGGCGCCCACCGCGGACGTCAACTCCAACCCCCGCAACCCGGTCATCGGCGTGCGCTCCTTCGGCGCCGACCCGGAGCTGTGCGCCCGGCACACCGCCGCCTGGGTGGAGGGCCTCCAGTCGGCCGGCGTGGCCGCCTGCTCCAAGCACTTCCCCGGCCACGGCGACACCGCGGTGGACTCGCACCACGGCCTGCCGGTGATCGACGTCGACCTGGACGTGCTGCGCACCCGCGACCTGATCCCGTTCCAGGCCGCGATCGCGGCCGGCACCAAGGCCGTGATGACCGCCCACATCATGGTCCCGGCGCTGGACCCGAAGCTGCCCGCCACCCTGAGCCCGACCGTGCTGCGCGACCTGCTGCGCGCCGCCCCGGCCGACGGCGGCCTCGGCTACCAGGGCCTGATCGTCAGCGACGCGATCGAGATGGGCGCCATCGCCGACACCTTCGGGATGGGCCAGGGCACCGTGCTGGCGCTGGCGGCCGGCGCGGACGCGATCTGCGTCGGCGGCGGGCTGGCCGACGAGGAGACCGTGCTGATGCTGCGCGACGCCATCGTGGCGGGCGTGCGCTCCGGCCGGCTCACCGAGGAGCGGCTGGCGGACGCCGCCGACCGGGTCCGGGCGCTGGGCAGCTGGGGCCGGATCGCGGCCCAGGGCGAGCAGGCCGAGCCGGACCTCGCGGTGGGCCTGCGGGCCGCGCGCCGGGCGCTCAAGGTGGTCCGGGCGCCGGGCCGCGAGGTGCTGCCGGTGAGCGAGCGCCCGTACGTGGCCTCGTTCTCGGACGAGCCGAACATCGCGGTCGGCGACGTGACCCCGTGGGGCGTGGCCGGCATGCTGGCCGACCGCTTCCCGGGCACCCGGACCCGTGCGGTGTCCGCGGCCGAGGCCGCGCCGGAGCTGCTGGAGGCGCTGGTCGCCGAGCTGGTGGCCGGGGCCCAGGGCCGCCGCCTCGTGCTGGTGGTCCGGGACGCCCACCGGCACGCCTGGATGGCCGCCGCGCTGGCCCGTCTGGTGGCGGCCCGGCCGGACGCCGCGGTGGTGGAGATGGGGCTGCCCCAGTCCGAGCCGGTCGGCGCGCTGTACATCGCCACCCACGGCGCCGCCCGGGTCTGCGGGCTGGCGGCCGTGGAGGTGCTCACCGGGCAGCCGGGAGCGGTCGGCTGAGACCGTACGGACGTCGCCGGCCGGAGCCGGGGGCGTCCGCCGACGGGCCCGTCATGCGCATGTCGCATGGCGGGCCCGTCGCGTTTCCCCGCCGTCGACCCGGACGTTCTCCGGATGACCGTGCTCCCTCAAGGCAGCCTTAAATCCACCTTAAGTCCCACTGAGGGTGACGGCCCGACGACTGATCGCCACGCGGTACAACGGGTCGGCAACAGCCTTGCTGACAAGGCCTGTTGGCCGTTGACACCACAGTTGGTCTAGGCCAGAGTCCATGCAACCGGTTCGAAATTGAACTCACCGGTTGTGGTATTGCGCCCTCCTCGAAGCTCTTCGCCGCCCCCGCCAGGACTCTCCGCCGCGGGCGCCAATCACGCTGTCGGCGGGCACCACCGTTCTTGGACAACCCTCGGAGGATGGCGTGAAGAAGCGTCAGCTCGGTTCGACGCTCGGGATCATGGCGCTGGCAGTCGCCCTGACGGCCTGTTCCTCGTCCGGATCACCCTCGGCCGACGGCCGGAGCTCCGCCGCGGACCCGCAGGCCGCCTCCGGCACCGTCACTGTCTGGTTGATGGACGACGCCCAGAAGAACTGGCCGGACCTGGTCCAGCGGGTCAACGACGAGTTCGCGGCGAAGTACCCCAAGGTCGGCCTCAAGCTGGTCTACCAGGGCTGGGCCGACAAGGTCTCCAAGCTCGACAAGGCGATCGCCGACGGCAGCGCCCCCGACGTGGTCGAGCTGGGCAACACCGAGACGATGAAGTACGTGCTCTCCGGCGCGCTGGCCCCGGTGGACCGCACCACCTTCGACAACTCCGACAGCTGGATCAAGGCGCTCGCCAACACCTGCACCTACCAGGACAAGCTGTGGTGCGTGCCCTACTACGCGGGGGCCCGGGTCGCGGTCTACAACTCCAGCGTCTTCCAACAGGCCACCGGCAGCGCGGAGTTCCCCAAGACCGAGGGCGAACTGATGACCGCCCTGGACAAGATCGCGGACAAGAACAGATCGGACCGGACCTTCTCCCCGCTCTACCTGCCCGGGCCGTACTGGTACGCCGCGATGAGCTACGTGGCCGCGTACGGCGGCAGCATCGCCAAGTTCGACAGCTCCGGCAACTGGCACGGCACCCTGCACGACGCCAAGTCCCAGCAGGGCATCGGCCACTTCGCGGACCTCGTCCGCAAGTACAACAAGGGCGACCTGACGCAGAACGAGCAGAACCAGTTCGAGGCCATGGCGCGCGGCCACGCCGCGTCCTTCTACGGCAACGGCTTCGAGGCCGCCAGCGTGATCGCGCCGGTCACCGGCGACTCGGGCCTCAAGGACAGCGTCAAGGTCGCCACCATGCCCGGCCCGGACGGCAAGCCGCTGCCCACCTTCATCGGCGGCTCCGACCTCGCCGTCACCGCCAAGTCCCAGCAGGCGGGGCCGGCCGCCGACTGGATCCGGATGTTCACCAGCACCAAGTCCGAACAGGCGCTGGCCGACAAGGACATCCTGCCGAACAACCTCAACCAGCTGAACCCGTTGAAGAACAAGCCCAACACCGCCGCCGCGGCCAACGCCGTCCCGGACGCCTGGTTCACCCCGCTGGCCCCCGGCTGGGGGGCGGTCGAGAAGCAGAAGATCATCCCCGACATGCTGACCGCGATCCTCAAGGGCAAGTCCGTCGACCAGGCCACCAAGGACGCCGACGCGGCGATCGACCAGCTGATCAACAACCCGTCCTGACGCCCGGCCCGCCGCACCGCACCGCTCCTGTCCGCCTCCGGGCCGGGGCGGTGCGGGGGTGCCGCGGCGGGGGCCCGCTCGTAGGATTGCCCAGCAGGAACCGCAGCGAGTGTGCGGACTCGCCGCCGTAGAGGTCCCCGTCGGGCAATCCGCCCGGGCGGGGTCGACCCATCTCATCGGAGGCAATCCAGATGTCCGACCCGCAGACTGTTTCCGTACCCGGCCGGATCATGGCGGCGGAGATGGCCGAGCAGCCGGCCGTCCTCCGGCGCATCCTCGACGAGGGTGCCCCGAAGATCCGCGAGATCGCGGCCGGGATCGCCGCCCGCAGCCCCCGCTTCGTCCTGCTGACCGCGCGCGGCACCTCCGACAACGCCGCGCTCTACGCCAAGTACCTGATCGAGATCCTGCTCGGCAAGCCGGCCGGCCTGACCTCGATGTCCACCACCACGGCGTACGGGGCCCAGCCGGACCTCACCGACGTCCTGGTGATCACCGTCAGCCAGTCCGGCGGCTCGCCGGACCTGGTCGCCTCCACCAAGGCCGCCCGCGAGGCCGGGGCGATCACCCTGGCCGTCACCAACAACCCCGACTCCCCGCTCGCCGAGGTGTCCGAGTTCCACATCGACGTGCTGGCCGGGCCGGAGAAGGCGCTGCCGGCCACCAAGACCTACACCGCCGAGCTGCTGGCGCTCTACCTCCTGGTCGAGGGCCTGCGCGGCGGGGACGGCTCGGCGGCCGAGGTGCTGCCGGGCCTGGCCGCCGGGGTGCTGGCCCGCCAGGCGGAGGTGAAGGCGCTGGCCGAGCGCTACCGCTTCGCCCAGCGCCTGGTCATCACCTCGCGCGGCTACGGCTACCCGACCGCCCGCGAGGCGGCGCTCAAGCTGATGGAGACCACGTACATCCCGGCCACCCCGTTCTCCGGCGCCGACCTGCTGCACGGGCCGCTGGCCATGGTGGACAACGTCTCCCCGGTGATCGCGATCGTCCCGGACGGCAAGGGCGGCGAGGCCCTCCAGCCGGTGCTGGACCGACTGCGGGGCCGCGGCGCGGACCTCGTGGTGATCGGCCAGCAGGCGCAGGTGGACGCCGCCTCGGCGGGCTTCGCGCTGCCCGCCGGCGTGCCCGAGGAGGTCCAGCCGATCCTGGAGATCCTGCCGCTCCAGCAGCTCGCCTACGAGGTCACCATCGCCCGCGGCCAGGACCCGGACGCCCCGCGCGCCCTCGCCAAGGTCACCGAGACGCACTGATACTCGCCCGCTCGCCTCCGGGGCGCTCCGGCCCGGTGCCGACGGTCGTCGCTCCGATGCCCCTCGTTCCTCGGGGCCTCCTCGCTCCTCTCTTTCGGCACCGGCGCGCCCCTTCGGCTCGGGGCGGGTGCTCGCCCGCTCGCCTCCGGGCGAGGGCGCCCGCCGGAACGGAACCGGCCCCCGTCCACAGGCTGTGGACGGGGGCCGGTTCACTGAGCGGCGGAAACGGGTCCGGAAAGCACTACGGGCCACGGCGCCGACACGGGACCCTCAACCCATGCGGCACCGCAGCCCGGAGCTGTCGTCGGGCACCGGTGTCGATCGAGGACTGTGCGGGGTCCTCGTTCGCCGGCGTCCGACCGAGGAGAAGCCGCGCGCGGTCAGGGCAGTTGCGCGGTGGGCCTCTCCTTGGTGCCCTTTCATTGTGGACTAGACCAATCTGCGTTGTCCAGGCCGCTCGGTGAATTGGTCTAAACAACTCCGGACAGTCATCCGGCGCCAGCGGACAGTCCGCCGAGCCCCCCGCCGGGCCTCGGCGCTACGCTCGCCATGTGCCCTCGCTGAACGAACTCGTCCGCCGCCACACCACCCTGACCGGGGCCGACGTGGAATGGCTCCACATGCTGGTCTCGGAGTGGCAGCTGCTCTCCGACCTCTCCTTCGCCGACCTGGTGCTGTGGATCCCCACCTGGGACGGCATCCGCTACGTCTCGGTGGCACAGATGCGGCCCAACACCGGGCCGACCTCCTACCAGGACGACATGGTCGGCCACCTCGTCCCGCGCGGGCGCCGCCCGCTGCTGGACGCCGCCTTCGACGAGGGGCGGATCGTGCGCGAGGGCGATCCGGAGTGGCGCGAGGAGGTCCCGGTCCGGGTCGAGTCGATCCCGGTCCGGCGCGAGGGCAAGGTGCTCGGGGTGATCGCCCGCAACACCAACCTGCTGACCGTGCGCACCCCCAGCCGGCTGGAGCTCACCTACCTCCAGAGCGCCTCCGACCTGGCCCAGATGATCGCGGCCGGCAGCTTCCCGTTCCCCGGCGTCGAGCAGGCCGACATGGACGCCGCGCCCCGGGTCGGCGACGGCCTGATCCGCCTGGACGCGGACGGCATCGTCACCTACGCCAGCCCCAACGCGCTCTCCGCCTACCACCGGCTGGGCCTCACCACCGACCTGGTCGGCAGCCACCTCGGCCGGGCCACCGCCGACCTCGTCCCGCCCTCCCGCTCGGCCGTCCACGAGGCCCTGGTGAAGCTGGCCAGCGGCTGGGCGCCCCGGCAGACCGAGGTGGAGGTGCAGGGGGGAGTGGTGACCCTGCGCGCGATCCCGCTCAAGCCGAAGGGGACGCTGACCGGCTCCCTGGTGCTCTGCCGGGACGTCACCGAGCTGCGCCGCCGCGACCGCGAGCTGATGACCAAGGACGCCACCATCCGGGAGATCCACCACCGGGTGAAGAACAACCTGCAGACGGTCGCCGCCCTGCTGCGGTTGCAGTCCCGCCGGATGGAGTCCGAGTCGGCCCGGGCCGCGCTGGACGAGGCGGTGCGCCGGGTCGGCTCGATCGCGATCGTGCACGAGACGCTCTCCCAGGCGCTGGACGAGCAGGTGGCCTTCGACGAGATCGCCGACCGGGTGCTGGCGATGGCGATGGAGCTGTCCCAGGACGGCCGGGTGGCGACCCGCCGCAGCGGAAGCTTCGGCATCCTCTCCGCCGAGGTGGCCACCCCGCTGTCGATGGTGCTGACCGAGCTGCTGCAGAACGCCCTGGAGCACGCCTTCGGCCCGACCGCCTCCGGGAACCTGGAGGTCAGCGCGCTGCGCGGGCGGGCCCCGGCGACCGGCATGGGCTGGTCGGACAGCTGGAACGGCGGTGCCAAGCCGGAGGAGTACCTGCTGATCACCGTGCAGGACGACGGGCGCGGCATGCCGGAGGGCTTCGACCCGAAGACGGCCGGCAACCTCGGGCTGCAGATCGTCCGGACGCTGGCCACCGGTGAGCTGGGCGGGACCTTCGACATGGTGGCCGGCCCGAACGGCGGCACCAAGGTCATCCTGGAGATCCCGGTGCGTTGATGCGTCGGGTTGCGCGGCGGGGGCGTGCGTGCGGCGGAAGCGCCGGGTGCGCGCTTCACGCGCCCGGCGTGCGAAGGCGGGGCACGGCCGGGTCGGGCGCCGGGCCTGAAACAGAAACGAGGCCCTGTCGACCGGGGGGGGTGGGTCGACAGGGCCTCTCAACCCGTTCCGGCCGTCGGGGGGAGTCGGCCGGAACGGGGGCTCTAGGTGGTGCGACACCTCACATGTGCGTTGCACACGGTGAGCGCCTCAGCTCCACAATATTGCTCTAAGTGAACAGTATCAAGTGGCTGGACGGTTCGGTGTCGCGGGACCTCGCGTGGCAAGGCCCTTGGTGCGGAAGGCTTCACCAGGAGGTGCAGGGAAGCCTTTGATCATGTGTTGATCGGTTGTTGATCGGTACTACGGTTACTGCTGGTGCTACGGCGTGTGACCAGATGCTGCTGATCAGGCGGTGCGGGCGCGGTTGCGGGCGGCACGGCGCTTCATCGCGCGACGCTCGTCCTCGCTCATGCCGCCCCAGACGCCGGCGTCCTGGCCGGTCTCGAGGGCCCACTGGAGACACTGCTCCATCACCGGACAGCGGCGGCACACGGCCTTGGCTTCCTCGATCTGCAGCAGAGCAGGACCGGTGTTCCCGATCGGGAAGAACAGCTCCGGGTCCTCTTCGCGGCAGACAGCGCGGTGGCGCCAGTCCATGGTCGTCCAACTCCTCCTGCCGCGGGGGGTGGCCCGATCGGCATAATCGAATGGCTTGTGAATGTGAACGCTTTCACGAATCCCACAACAGCAAAAGAGACCAAAGGCCCATCGGGCCCGGGTGGTCTGTGCTGGGGGGGATTCGGCGATTCGAGGGACACCCCGCGGTCGGCGCTCCTGTGGTTCCGGAGTTGCCGTCGCTGCGATGTGTCCCGATCGCCATGTAGAGGTTCGCAAACCTCGGGCTCGGATACAACCCCCTTCGGGGAGGAATTTTTGATTCTTCGGTGTCGCCTAGCTCACAGCCAGTACTTCTATGGAGTGAAGGGGGCTTGTGCGTTCGAGAAGAAGGGCGAAGCCCCCTTCCGGTCACACAATCACACGCAGTGCCCGCCGAACGCCTGTGAAACTGACGCGACTCCGGTCTCCAAGATGGTCCCCGTCGACCTGGAACGGCACAGGTTCCTGGGAAACCAAGGTGAAGTGTCTGACGTCGTGATAGGAGACGACGTGCTTTCCGGACGGGCCGGCCGGCGGGGCGCCGTCGCTCGAAGGCGCGTACGACCGCAGGATCTGACGGATCGTTCGAGCAGTACCGAACGCCGTCATCCGGGTGATGCCGAAGACGTCCAGATCCGTGTCGAAGGAGGCGAGGGGCGAGGGGTAGACCGGACGGCTGCCGAGGAACGTCCACGGCGAGGTGTTGCTGACTATCGTCAGCGCCAGGCCCGGAACGGCCTCGCGGCCCGGTATTTCCAAGGCCACCGGGCCCGAGCGGCGCTGCTCACGCTGGGTGAAGTAGTGCCGGAGGGCCTGCCCGACGTACAGGGCGTGGGTGGACTTGCGCCCGGCCCTGCGCTGCTCCTCGACCCGGCCCACCACGCCGGCGTCGAAGCCGAGGCCGGCGGTGAAGGTGAACCAGCGGTCCGGCAGCCCCTCGGTCATCGCCTTGCCCAGGCCGATCGGCCGCTCGTGCCCCTGCTCCAGTGCGTTCAGCAGGGCGCCGGTGGCCTCCACCGGGTCGTTGGGCAGGCCCAGTGCGCGGGCGAAGACATTGGTCGAACCGCCCGGCACCACGGCCAGTCGCGGGACCTTCTCGCCCGGGCCGTGCGCCAGCAGCCCGTTCACCACCTCGTTGACGGTGCCGTCCCCGCCCAGCGCCACCACCAGGTCGACCGTGCCGTCCTGGGCGGCGTCCCGGGCCAGGTCGTGCGCGTGCCCCCGGTACTGGGTCTCGGCGACGTCCAGCTTGAGGTCGCTGCGCAGCGCGTGGATCAGTACGTCCCTGGTCCGGCCACTGGTGGTGGTGGCCTTGTGGTTCACGACCAGGAGAGCGCGCATGGGGAAAGCCTACGGGGCCGTACGGACCGACCGGCGGCTACCCTGCTGGAGTGACCGCAGAATCCTCCGCACCCGTACCCGCCCGCCCGGTCCCGCTCACCCTGGGCGCCGCCATCACCGCCCTGGAGGGCGCGGCGCTCGCCGTCGTCGGCGTCTCGGACATGGTGTCCGCACTGTCCGGCCAGGCCAAGCAGCTGGCCCTGAACGAGTTCGGCGGCCTGGTCATCGTGCTGCTCGGGGTGCTGCCGATACTGGCCGCCCGCGCGCTGCTCAAGGAGCGCCGCTGGGGCCGCAGCCCCGCCGTGCTGACCAACTCGATCTGCCTGCCGGTGGCTTACTACATGGTCCAGAGCGGCGGCGCGATGATCGCGGTCGGTGCGCTGGTCGGCCTGCTCGGCCTGGTGGGCATCGGTGCGCTGCTGAACCCGAGGTCGACCGCGGCCCTGTACGCGCAGCAGGAGGGCTGAGCGCCCCCACCGCCCCGAACACGAACGGACGGCCGCCGCAGCACCTGTCTCTTATACACATCTCCG
>NZ_JBHJWG010000048.1:16100-72334 GCF_042266305.1 Kitasatospora sp. NPDC056076 | reverse complement strand
ATGTCGCAATCCACACCGAGCCAGAAGGCCCTCACTCATTTCAAGATCACCCAGCCGTGAACCCCGTCACCAACCTCCGTGGTCAGTACACCTAGCCGGCACACCGGCGGCGCCTGGCCGGCACACCCGGCACGAGCACGACGGAAGGGCCCGGAACCATCAGGTTCCGGGCCCTTCTCCGTACGTCGTGCAGTGGCTCAGCCGAGCCGCGACTCCGCCCGCCGGGCGCGGACGTCGCCGACCTTCTGCCCGACCTTGCGCCGGATGACCAGCAGCGGCGCCATCGCGGCGAGCGTGATCTGGGCGAAGGCCCCGACGTGCATCAGGGTGTCGCCACCGGGCAGCCCGGTCGCCCAGGCGGCCAGGCAGCCGATCGCCACGACGACCCAGCAGAGCGTGGCGGTGGCCAGCAGCCCCTGGGGCTTCGGGTACTCGATCCGGCTGACCATGAGGTACGCGGCGCCGAAGATGGCGAGCAGACCGGGCAGGAACGGCGGGTCGAGCAGCACGATGGCGATGACCGTCATCGCGCCCATCGGGCAGGGCATGCCCTGGAACACCCCGGGCCGCATCTTGACGGTCGAGAAGCGGGCCAGCCGCAGGACCACCGCGAGCAGCACGGTCAGCGCGATCAGCGCCGAGAGCTTGGTGTTGGAGCCCTGGGAGACCATGCCCCAGACCGCGACGAAGTAGGCCGGCGCGATGCCGAAGCTGATCAGGTCGGCCAGGTTGTCGAGTTCCGCTCCGAGGGCGGAGGAGCGGAGCTTCCGCGCCACCAGGCCGTCGAAGAGGTCGCACATCGAGCCGATCAGCAGCAGCGTCACCGCGGTGGCGGCGCTGTGCCGGTCCGGAGCGGCGTCCGGGTTGGTGATGTGCGGGACCAGGACCCCGGTGGTGATCGAGTAGATCGCCAGGAAGCCGCAGACGGCGTTCCCCAGGGTCAGGAAGTCGGCGGTGGACAGGTGCTGCGGGGAGCGCGGGGCGCGCAGCTCACGGTCGCGCGCCCAGCGGCGACGGCGCAGGGCCGTCTCCTCGTCGTCCAGGCCGACGATTGTTTCAGGATCAGTCACGGTCAAGGCGCGTCACCCCGGCTGTGGTCTTCTGGCCGACCTCGACGCCGACCTCGACGCCGGCCGGCAGGTAGGTGTCGACCCGGGAGCCGAACCGGATCAGGCCGATCCGGTCGCCCTGCTCGACCTTGGTTCCGGCGGCCACGTACGGCACGATCCGGCGGGCCACGGCCCCCGCGATCTGCACCATCTCGATGTCGCCGAGCTCGGTGTCGAAGTGCCAGACGACCCGCTCGTTCTGGTCGCTGTCCTTGTTGAAGGCCGGCACGAAGCCGCCCGCGACGTGCTCGACCGACGTCACCGTGCCCGGCAGGGGCGCGCGGTTGACGTGGACGTTGAGCGGGCTCATGAAGATCGCGACCCGGGTGCGGCCGTCCGGCCAGGCGTCGATGCTCTGGACCACGCCGTCGGCGGGGGAGATGACTCTGCCGGTGCCGATCTCACGCTCGGGGTCGCGGAAGAACCACAGCATGCCCGCGCCGAGCGCACAGGCCGGTACCGCCGCCAGGGCCCACTTGCCGTTGCGCCGGGTGAGGGCGGTGGTCACGGCGGCCGTGGCGAGGGTGGGGACGAACCAGGGGGTGGCTCCGCGCGCGATGGTCACGCGGGGTCGCCGACCGGCCGCCGGGGCTGCGAGGGCATCGCGGTCCGTGACGGAGGTGTGAGGGGACGGGCTGATGGGCATCGAAAACCTTTGTCGCGGGGGATCATGGCCGCTGGACGGGGGCCACCGCGGGATCGGTAATAGAAGGGACGGCTTGCTGTCCCGGTGGATGCTATCGGGAGCACACGGTGGGTGGGCAACCCGCCTGCTCGTTCATGTGTCCGGTGGGAGCGCGTGCGCGCGTCCTGCCTCTACGACCGTAGCTCGCCCCGGTCCGGTTCCCAAGGGACCGGACAGGGCTGGTGACTCTTGTCTCAGCAGGGGTGCGGGCGGAACCCGGTGGGGGACACGGGCCGTACCGGGTGGAAGAAGGTGTACGGAAGCGGCCGCAGGGCGCGTCGCTGCAGCTGTACGCCCTGCGGCCGCTTTCCGGAGGCCGTGCCGGACCCAGGCGGACCAGGCCGGGCCGTGACGGGCACGGCACTCCGCCGGGACGGGCCCGCACGCCCGTCGACCGGCGGTTTCGGAGCGGGCCGCCCGTCAATGCGGGCGGCCTCGCAATCACTCGGCGGTCCCCGCGTTCGGGCGGGGGCCGGGCCGTCACTCGGCGATCTTGTACTCCTCCAGGAGCCGGCGCCCGACGATCATCTTCTGGATCTCCGCAGTTCCTTCACCGATGAGCAGCATCGGGGCCTCGCGGTAGAGGCGCTCGATCTCGTACTCCTTCGAGAAGCCGTAGCCGCCGTGGATCCGGAAGGCGTCCTCGACGACCTCCTTGCAGTACTCGGAGGCCAGGTACTTGGCCATGCCCGCCTCCAGGTCGTTGCGCTCGCCGCTGTCCTTCTTGCGGGCGGCCATGACCATCATCTGGTGGGCGGCCTCGACCTTGGTGGCCATCTCGGCGAGCTTGAACTGGATCGCCTGGTGCTCGGCGATCTTCTTGCCGAAGGTGGAGCGCTGCTGGGCGTAGGAGATGCCGAGCTCGAAGGCGCGGCGGGCGACGCCGCAGCCGCGGGCGGCGACGTTGACCCGGCCGACCTCGACGCCGTCCATCATCTGGTAGAAGCCGCGGCCCGGGACGCCGCCGAGGACGCGGTTGGCCGGAATCCGCACGTCCTGGAGCACCAGCTCGGTGGTGTCGACGCCCTTGTAGCCCATCTTCTCGATCTTCCCGGGCACGGTGAGGCCGGGGACGGTCGGGTTCGGGCCGAAACCGGCCGTCTTCTCGATCAGGAAGGTGGTCATGTTCTTGTACGGGGAGCTGCCGCCCTCGTCGGTCTTGCACAGGACCGCGACCAGGGTGGAGGTGCCGCCGTTGGTGAGCCACATCTTCTGGCCGTTGAGGACGTAGAACTCGCCGTCCTTGACGCCCTTGGTGGAGATGGCGGAAACGTCGGAGCCGAGTCCGGGCTCGGACATCGAGAAGGCGCCGCGGATTTCGCCGGCCGCCATCTTCGGCAGGAAGTGGTCCTTCTGCTCCTGGGTGCCGTGGGCGTTGATCATGTGCGCCACGATGAAGTGGGTGTTGACGATGCCGGAGACCGACATCCAGCCGCGGGCGATCTCCTCGACCACCAGGGCGTAGGTGAGCAGGGACTCGCCGAGGCCGCCGTACTCCTCGGGGATCGTGAGGCCGAACAGCCCGAGCTGCTTCATGCCCTCGACGATCGCGGTCGGGTACTCGTCCTTGTGCTCCAGCTCGGTCGCGACCGGAATGATCTCCTTGTCGACGAAATCCCGCACGGTGGCGAGGATGTCCCGCTGGATCTCGGTGAGGCCGTCGGTCTGTGCGAGGCGTCCCATCGTGCGGCTCCGGAATGTCTGAAAACGGGCGGGGGGGGGGATTTCCGGGGGCCCTGCCGGCGTGGCTGCGGCAGCAGGGCCCCCGACCGGGTGGGGGTCGGCCGATGACGGCGGCCTACCCGTCCGGGGTCTCTGGGAGGGGGGGTGGTTCAGGAGAGCGGCTCGGGGCGCCCCGGCTGCTCGCCGCCGCGCTCCTTGATGTACGTCTCGGTCGGCACCATCACCTTGCGGCGGAAGACGCAGACGACGGTGCCGTCCTGCTTGTAGCCCTTGGTCTCGACGTGGACGATGCCGCGGTCGTTCTTGGACTTGGACGGCCACTTGTCCAGGACGGTCGTCTCGCCGTAGAGGGTGTCGCCGTGGAAGGTCGGCGCGATGTGGCGCAGCGACTCGATCTCCAGGTTGGCGATCGCCTTGCCGGAGACGTCCGGGACGGACATGCCGAGCAGCAGCGAGTAGATGTAGTTGCCCACCACGACGTTCTTGCCGAAGTCGGTCGTCTTCTCGGCGTAGTTGGTGTCCATGTGGAGCGGGTGGTGGTTCATGGTGAGCAGGCAGAACAGGTGGTCGTCGTACTCGGTGACCGTCTTGCCGGGCCAGTGCTTGTAGACCGCGCCGACCTCGAACTCCTCGTAGGTGCGTCCGAACTGCATGGCCTCAGGCCTCCGCCTTCTTGTCAGATCCGGGCTGTTCGAACTTGCTGGTGCGCTGCATGCCGGCGGCCCGGCCCTTGCCGGAGACGACCAGGGCCATCTTGCGGCTGGCCTCGTCGATCATCTCGTCGCCGAGCATCGCGGAGCCCTTGGCGCCGCCGGCCTCGGAGGTGCAGTAGTCGTACGCGTCGAGGATCAGCTCGGCGTGGTCGTAGTCCTCCTGGGAGGGGGAGTAGACCTCGTTGGCGATGGCGACCTGGTCCGGGTGCAGCACCCACTTGCCGTCGAAGCCGAGGGCGGCGGAGCGGCCGGCGACCTCGCGGTAGCCGTCGGCGTTGCGGATCTGGAGGTACGGGCCGTCGATCGCCTGGAGGTCGTTGGCGCGGGCGGCCATCAGGATGCGCATCAGGATGTAGTGGTAGGCGTCGGCGTTGTAGCCGGGCGGCTGCTCGCCGACCACCAGGGACTTCATGTTGATGGAGGCCATGAAGTCGGCTGGGCCGAAGATGATGGTCTCCAGCCGGGGCGAGGCCTCGGCGATGGCGTCGACGTTGATCAGGCCCTTGGCGTTCTCGATCTGCGCCTCGATGCCGATCCTGCCGACCTCGAAGCCCATGGTCTTCTCGATCTGGGTGAGCAGCAGGTCGAGCGCCTTGACCTGCTCGGCGTCCTGGACCTTGGGCAGCATGATGCAGTCGAGGTTGGGGCCGGCGCCCTCGACGACGGTGATCACGTCGCGGTAGGTCCAGTGGGTGGTCCAGTCGTTGACGCGGACGACGCGGGTCTTGCCGCCCCAGTCGCCGTTGTTCAGCGCGTCGACGATGTGGTGGCGGGCGCTCTCCTTGACCAGCGGGGCGCAGGCGTCCTCCAGGTCGAGGAAGACCTGGTCGGCCGGGAGGCCCTGGGCCTTCTCCAGGAAGCGCGGGTTGCTGCCCGGTACGGCGAGGCAGGAGCGGCGCGGGCGAAGGCGGTTCAAAGCAGTCATGAGGGTGGTTCGTTCCTTCCCAGTGGTCAGCTGGTCAGCTGGTCAGTTCGTGGCCGCGGTCGGTGCGGACGTCCACGGCTGGAGCCGGTTGGCCAGCCGGATCTCGTCCACGATCCGGCCGATGATGGTGGTGATGCCGAAGTCCTTCGGGGTGAACACGGCGGCGACGCCGGCGGCCTTGAGGGCCTCGCCGTCCGCTGCCGGGATGATGCCACCCACGATCACCGGGACATCCTCCACCCCGGCGCGGCGCAGCCGCTTCAGGACGTCGGGCACCAGCTCGGTGTGCGCGCCGGAGAGGATGGACAGGCCCACGCAGTGCACGTCCTCCGCCACGGCGGCGGAGACGATCTGCTCCGGGGTGAGCCGGATGCCCTGGTAGACCACCTCGAACCCGGCGTCGCGGGCCCGGACGGCGATCTGCTCGGCGCCGTTGGAGTGGCCGTCCAGGCCGGGCTTGCCGACCAGCAGGCGCAGCTTGCCGGCGCCCAGCTCCTCGGCGGTGGCGGCGACGGCGGCGCGGACCTGCTCCAGCTCCCCGCCCGGCTCGGCGGCGACCGCGACGGGCGCGCCGCCCACGCCGGTGGGGGCGCGGTACTCGCCGAACACCTCGCGCAGGGCGAAGGACCACTCGCCGGTGGTGACTCCGGCGCGGGCGCAGGCGAGGGTGGCCGGCATCAGGTTGGCCTCGGTGGCGGCGACGGTCTTGAGCTCGGCCAGCGCCTCCTGGGCGGCGGCCTCGTCGCGGGCGCCGCGCCAGGCCTCCAGGGCGGCGAGCACGGACTGCTCGGAGGCCGGGTCGACGACCATGATCGCGGTGTCGAGGTCGGCGGTGAGCGGGCTGGGCTCGGTGGTGTCGAAGCAGTTGACCCCGATGATCTTGTCTTCGCCGGACTCGATCCGGGCCCGGCGGGCGGCGTGCGAGGCGACCAGGTTGGACTTGAGGTAGCCGGACTCGACGGCCGGAATCACCCCGCCCATCTCCATCACCTTGGCGATCTCCGCCTCGGCGCCGGCCAGCAGCGCCGCGGTCTTGGTCTCGATCACCTCGGAGCCGTTGAAGAGGTCGCCGTACTCCAGCAGGTCCGACTCGTAGGCCAGCACCTGCTGGATCCGCAGCGACCACTGCTGGTCCCACGGCCGCGGCAGCCCCAACGCCTCGTTCCAGGCCGGGAGTTGGACGGCCCGGGCGCGGGCGTCCTTGGACAGGGTGACGGCCAGCATCTCCAGCACGATCCGCTGGACGTTGTTCTCCGGCTGGGCCTCGGTCAGCCCGAGCGAGTTGACCTGGACGCCGTAGCGGAACCGGCGCTGCTTGGGGTCGGTGACCCTGTAGCGCTCCAGCGTGACCTTCTCCCAGAGCTGGGCGAAGGCGCGCATCTTGCACATCTCCTCGACGAAGCGCACGCCGGCGTTGACGAAGAAGGAGATCCGGGCGACCACGTCGCCCATCCGCTCGGCGGGCACCTGCCCGGAGTCGCGGACGGCGTCGAGCACCGAGATGGCGGTGCACATCGCGTACGCGATCTCCTGGACGGGCGTGGCCCCGGCCTCCTGGAGGTGGTAGCTGCAGATGTTGATCGGGTTCCACTTGGGGATGTTGCCGACCGTGTAGGCGATCATGTCGGTGATCAGGCGCACCGACGGGCCGGGCGGGAAGACGTGTGTCCCGCGCGACAGGTACTCCTTGACGATGTCGTTCTGGGTGGTGCCGGTGAGCTTGGCGACGTCGGCGCCCTGCTCCTCGGCGACCACCTGGTAGAGCGCCAGCAGCCACATCGCGGTGGCGTTGATCGTCATGGAGGTGTTGGTCTGTTCGAGCGGGATGCCGTCGAACAGGGTGCGCATGTCGCCGACGTGGCCGACCGGGACGCCGACCCGGCCCACCTCGCCGCGGGCGAGGATGTGGTCGGAGTCGTAGCCGGTCTGGGTCGGCAGGTCGAAGGCGACGGACAGGCCGGTCTGGCCCTTCGCCAGGTTCCGCCGGTAGAGCGCGTTGGAGTCGCTCGCGGTGGAGTGGCCGGCGTAGGTGCGCATCAGCCACGGGCGGTCGCGCTTCTGGGGCTCTGTCATCGGATCGGCCTCAGATGTTCCGGAAGCGGTTGATCGCGTCGAGGTGGGTGGCGCGCAGCTCGGCGTCGCGCACGCCCAGGCCCTCCTCGGGGGCCAGGCAGAGCACGCCGACCTTGCCCTGGTGCTTGTTGTGGTGCACGTCGAGGGCGGCCTGGCCGGTCTCCTCCAGCGAGTACACCTTGGAGAGGGTCGGGTGGATCTTGCCCTTGGCGACCAGGCGGTTGGCCTCGTAGGCCTCGCGGTAGTTGGCGAAGTGCGAGCCGACGATCCGCTTGAGCGACATCCACAGGTAGCGGTTGTCGTACTGGTGCATGAAGCCGGAGGTGGAGGCGCAGGTGACGATGGTGCCGCCCTTGCGGGTGACGTACACCGAGGCGCCGAAGGTCTCCCGGCCCGGGTGCTCGAAGACGATGTCGACGTCCTCGCCGCCGGTGAACTCGCGGATCTTGGAGCCCAGGCGCTTCCACTCGCGCGGGTCCTGGTTGTTCTCGTCCTTCCAGAACTTGTAGCCCTCGGCCGAGCGGTCGATGATCGCCTCGGCGCCCATGGCGCGGCAGATGTCGGCCTTGGACTCGCTGGAGACCACGCAGATCGGGGTGGCGCCGCCGGCCAGCGCGTACTGGGTGGCGTACGAGCCGAGGCCGCCGCTGGCGCCCCAGATCAGCACGTTGTCGCCCTGCTTCATGCCGGCGCCGTTCTGCGACACCAGCTGGCGGTAGGCGGTGGAGTTGACCAGGCCGGGGGAGGCGGCCTCCTCCCAGGAGAGGTGCTTCGGCTTGGGCAGCAGCTGGTTGGTCTTCACCAGGGCGAGCTGGGCCAGGCCGCCGAAGTTGGTCTCGAAGCCCCAGATGCGCTGCTCCGGGTCCATCATCGTGTCGTTGTGGCCGTCCGGGGACTCCAGCTCGACCGAGAGGCAGTGGGCGACGACCTCGTCGCCGGGCTTCCAGGCGTTGACCCCGGCGCCGGTGCGCAGCACCACGCCCGCGAGGTCGGAGCCGAGCACGTGGTACGGCAGGTCGTGGCGCTTGGTGAGCGGCGACAGCCGGCCGTAGCGCTCCAGGAAGCCGAAGGTGGAGACCGGCTCGAAGATCGAGCTCCACACGGTGTTGTAGTTCACCGAGCTGGCCATGACCGCGACCAGGGCCTCGCCGGGGCCGAGCTCCGGGAGGGCGACCTCGTCGAGGTGGAGGGACTTTCGGGGGTCCTTGTCGCGGCTGTCGAGGCCCGCGAACATCTGCTCCTCGTCCTTGTGGAGCGTGACCGCCCGGTAGGACTCGGGGAGCTTGATCGCCGCGTAGTCGGCCGACGTGGCGTCGGAGCTGAGGATCGCGTCGAGGATTTCCTGCATGGCTGCCTCCGAAGGCGTACCTGTGTGAGGGTCACAGGGCGTCTGGGGGAGCCGGGAGCGGACACCGGCTTCGCTGAGGTGGGTGGTTGGCGGTCAGGCGGTCGCCCGGTGGTGGTCCGGGCGGGTCTGCACTGCTGGTCTGGCTCTGCTCCCGGGGTGTGGGAACGCCGGACGACGGCGCGCCGAGGTGGGGAGCCGCGGCGCCGCGACTGGTGAGTAACAAGGTAGTGGCACCCTGTGCCACTCGTAAAGACACCGGGTGTCAGGAATTCCGACACTCCGGAAGGGTGCGGAACGCGCGTAGTGCGGGTACGCCGAGGGCCCGTACCGATACCTCGGTACGGGCCCTCGCTGTTCCTCTGACCTGCGGTTATTGCCGCCTCAGTGGCCCCGGGTGCCACTCAGCGCGGCCCGGATGCTGTCCACCACGACCTCCAGCGGAGCGTCCGTGCGGGCGACTGTGATGAGCACCTCACCTCCGGGACTGGCACTCAGTGCGCTCTCCGCCACCCCGTCCTCTGGCATCCCACTGGCACCCGGTGCCACCAACGGGCCCCGGCGTCTGGCACCCGGGGCACTGGCCGCCCAGAAGGTCCGCCGGATCACCTCGAAGGAGTGGTCCAGCTGCGCCTCGACGTCGCCCCGGCCGCCGGCCCGCAGCCAGCGCCGCAGCACGTGGTTGTGCGCCGCCACGACCGCCGCCGCCGACACCTCGGCCAGCATCGGGTCGTCCTCGCCGCCGCGCTGCCAGCCCGACGGAATGGACTCCCCGGTGTCGAAACGGCCCAGCAGGTAGCGGGTGAACAGCCGCTCGTACCGGGCCACCACGGCGATCTCGCGCTCGCGCAGCGCCGGGACCTGACGGATCAGCTGGTACCGCGCGACCGACACCCCCGGGGTGGAGGCGTACATCCGCAGCACCTCCTTGATGCCGCGGCACACCACGTCCAGCGGGTGCTCCTCCGGCTCGGCGCTGGCCAGCAGGTCGGCCACCCGCACCAGGGTGTCGTCGTGGTCGGGGAAGATCGCCTCCTCCTTCGACCGGAAGTACCGGAAGAAGGTGCGCCGGGCGACCCCGGCGGCCGCGGCGATCTGGTCGACCGTCGTCTCCTCGTAGCCCTGCGAGGCGAACAGCTCCATCGCGGCCGCGGCCAGGTCCTGGCGCATCTGCTGGCGCTGCGCCGCCGCCCGGCGGCTGCCCGGCCCGGCCTCCGACCCGGTGCCCCCGGACGGGCCGGCCGTCCGTTCGGTGCCGCGCGGTCCGGCGGTGTGCTGAGGGGTGGCTGACTGAACCCGATCCATGTCCGGAACGCTACACGGCCCGGTCGGTGGGGCCGCGGCCCTTCCCCGGCGCACCGGCGTGACCGGGCCGGTCACGGCCGGTCTGGGCCAGCGCGCGGACACCGCCCCCGGGGTCCAGGCGGGGTGGCCGGCCGCCCCGGAGCCGTGCGGCGCGGCACCGTTGCCGTAGGCCGCGCCGTTGCCCGGGGGCGGGGCGCCGGGGCCGTACGGCGCCGCTCCCGCGTCCGGCAGCCGGTCGCCCCCGGCCCGTGACGCGGTCACCGGCGCGCGTGGTCGCGGAAGCCGCGGCCGGTCTTGCGGCCCAGGCAGCCGGCCGCGACCAGGTGCTCCAGCAGCGGCGCCGCGGCCAGGCCGGGCTCGCGGAACTCCTGGTGCAGCACCTGCTCGATGGTCAGCGAGACGTCCAGGCCGACCACGTCCAGCAGCTCGAACGGGCCCATCGGGTAGCCGCAGCCCAGCTTCATCGCGGTGTCGATGTCGTCCACCGTCGCGTAGTGCTCCTGGAGCATCCGCACCGCGTCGTTCAGGTACGGGAACAGCAGGGCGTTGACGATGAAGCCGGCCCGGTCGCCGCACTCCACCGGGTGCTTGCGCACCTTCGCGGTCAGCTCCAGCACCGTCGCCGTGACGTCCGGGGCGGTCAGCACGGTGGAGACCACCTCGACCAGCTTCATGGCCGGCGCCGGGTTGAAGAAGTGCATGCCGATCACGTCCTGCGGCCGCGAGGTGGCGGTCGCGCAGCTGATCACCGGCAGCGAGGAGGTGGTGGTGGCGAGCACCGCGCCCGGACGGACGATCTTGTCCAGGGTCGCGAACAGCTCCCGCTTGACCTCCAGGTCCTCGGCGACCGCCTCGACCACCAGGTCCACCTCGGCCAGCTCGGCGTACCGGCCGACCGGGGTGACCAGCGCCAGCGCGGCGTCCCGCTGCTCCGCGCTCAGCCGGCCCTTGGCGACCGAGCGCTCCAGCGACCTCGCCAGCTGCGCCTTGGCCCGCTCGGCCTTCTCCTGGCTGCGGGCGGCCAGCAGCACCGGGTGCCCGGCCTTGGCGAACACCTCGGCGATGCCGGTGGCCATCGTGCCCGAGCCGCAGACGCCGACGGTGCGCACCTCGCGGCCCGCCACCTTCGGCTGCGCCGGGCCGGTGGCCGCGTCCACGGCCCTGGAGGAGCCCGGCGCCTCGTAGGTGTAGAAGCCGCGCCCGGACTTGCGGCCCAGCAGCCCGGCCGAGACCAGCTGGCCGAGGATCGGCGCGGGCGCGTGCAGCCGGTCCCGGGACTGCTCGTACATCGCCTCCAGCACCGTCCGGGCGGTGTCCACGCCGATCAGGTCGAGCAGCGCCAGCGGGCCCATCGGCAGGCCGCAGCCGAGCCGCATCGCGGCGTCGATGTCCTCCCGGGACGCGTACTTGGACTCGTACATCGAGGCGGCCTGGTTCAGGTACGCGAACAGCAGGCCGTTCACCACGAAGCCGGCCCGGTCGCCCGCCGCCACCGGCTCCTTGCCCAGGTCGCGGGCGAAGGCGGCGGCGTCCTCGGCGGTCTGCGGGGAGGTCAGCACGGTGCGCACCACCTCGACGAGCTTCATGGTGTGCACCGGGTTGAAGAAGTGCAGGCCGAGCACCCGCTCGGGACGGGCCGTCGCGGCGGCGATCCGGGTCACCGACAGGGCGGTGGTGCCGGTGGCCAGCACCGTGCCCTCCGGGCAGATCCGGTCCAGCTCGGCGAAGACCTCCCGCTTCAACTCCAGCTGCTCGGGGACCTCCTCGATCACCAGGTCCGCCTCGGCGGCGGCGGTCAGCTCGTGCCCGACCGAGATCCGGGCCAGCAGCGCGGTGCGCTCCCCGGCGGTGATCCGCTCCCGGTCGACCGCGTGCGCGGTCGCCTCCTCGATCCGGGCCAGCGCCCGGGCGGCCGAGTCCTCGGAGGCCTCGATGCCGATCACCCGGCGGCCGCTCCTGGCGACCGCCACCGCGACTCCGGCACCCATCGTGCCGAGGCCGACGACGGCCACGGTGGGGAAGGGACGCTCCATCAGTCCTGACTCCTATGTCATGAAGGGCCCGCGCGCGCTCCGGCGGGCGGGCCGCCGCGCCCGTCGACGAGGACGGGGGCGGCCGGCGCCGGAGGAGGGTTCGCGCGCGGGGGCTTGGGGAGATGACGGGGTTCCGGCAGGCCCGGGCAGCGGCCGGTCCGCTCCGGCCGAACTGCGGGGTGTGCCGTGGTGCTCAGGCGCTCGAAGGTGAAGGAAGCGGCACTGATACGAGGAGAGACCCGGCCCGCCGCGGTCCGCGGCACCGGCCGGTGAAGGCGCACCGCGCGGGCGCCGCAGACACGACGACCGCGACCTCCCGTCGGTGCGGCTCCCGAAGCCCGACGGTGGTGCGTCCGGCCACTGTAGCGAAGCTACTCGCGAGTAGGAAGAGGGCGTCGGCGGAAAACCGTCCGGCTCCGGCCCGGCACGGCGGCGGATCGGACCCGAACGACCTTTCCCCGAACGGGTGAAGAGACGGACGGGCGTCCGTTCGTTCCACCCGATAGGGGAGTTACCGGCCCCCGGTCCGCGGGGCAGCATGGCGGCATGAGCACCGTCACCGCCGCCCAGGCCGCCGACCCCGTCGGGCCGCTCGGCCCCGGCGCCCTCGCGGCCGCCGTCGCGCTGCCCCCGCGGGCCGAGCGCGCCGAGCGGGCCGAGCGCGCCGTCGACCGGCTGCGCACCGCCGCCGTCGAGGCGGTCGCCGTGACGTGGGTGGACAACGCGGGCATCGCCCGGGTCAAGGGTGTGCCGCTCGACGGCCTGGTGCACGCGGCCCAGTGGGGCGTCGGCGCGGCGCCCTGCTTCGACGTGTTCCTCGCCGACGACACCATCACCACCAGCCCGCTGATCGGCGGCCCCACCGGGGACTTGAGGCTCTACCCCGACCTCGACCGGATCGTCCCGCTGGCCGCCCAGCCCGGCTGGGCCTGGGCCCCGGCGGACCGCCACACCCAGGCCGGCGCCCCGCACCCCGGCTGCCAGCGCCTGTTCGCCCGCCGGGCGGAGGCCGCGGCCTCCGCCCGCGGGTTGAGCCTCAAGGCGGGCATCGAGGTCGAGTGGGTGGTCGCCCTGGCGGGGGCCCCGCAGGAGCCGCCGCAGTACCCCACGCACGGCCCCGCGTACGGCATGCACCGGCTCACCGACCTCTCCGACTACCTGCGGGACGTCCTGCGCGCCCTCCGCGCCCAGGGCCTGGGCGTGCTGCAGATCCACCCCGAGTACTCCCCGGGCCAGTTCGAGGTCTCGGTCGCCCCCGAGGGCCCGGTCGGCGCCGCCGACACCTCCGTCCTGGTCCGGCACACTGTCCGCGCCGTCTCCGCCCGGCACGGCCTGCGGGCCTCCTTCGCCCCCGTGGTCGAGGCCGACGGGGTCGGCAACGGCGGCCACCTCCACCTCAGCCTCTGGCGGGACGGCCGCAACCTCGGGCACGGCGGCGCCGGCCCGCACGGGCTGACGGCCGAGGCCGAGGGCTTCCTCGCCGGGGTGCTCCGGGCACTGCCCGAACTCCTGGTGCTGGGCTGCTCCAGCCCCGCCGGGTACCTGCGGCTGGTGCCCCGGCACTGGGCCGGGGCGTACCAGTGCTGGGGCCTGGAGAACCGGGAGGCCGCGCTGCGCCTGGTCACCGGCTCCACCGGGGAGCGCGCCGCCGCCGCGAACGCCGAGGTCAAGTGCTTCGACGCGAGCGCCAACCCGTACCTCGCGGTCGGCGCGGTGATCGCCGCCGGCCTCGCCGGCCTGGACGAACGCCGGGCCCTGCCACCGGAGTTCACCGGCGATCCGGCCGCAGCCGAGCCGGGCACGGTGCCCCGGCTGCCGCAGGGCCCGGCCGAGGCGCTCGCCGCGTACGAGCGCTCGGCGGTGCTGCGCGAGGCACTCGGCGAGCCGCTGCACCAGGCGGTGGCGGCGGTGCGCCGGGCCGAGGCCGAGCAGTACGCGGCCGTCGGCGCGGAGGAGTTGATCGCGGCGACGCGCTGGCGGTACTGAGGTGGCCCGTTCGGGGGCCGCGGAAGGGCGGCTCGGGGCGCTGGAGGTCGGGGCGCCGGGGGTCGGGGCCCTGGACGTCGGGGGCCTGGAGATCGGGGCGCTGGTCGACCACCACTGCCACAGCGTGGTGGCGGCCGAGCTCGCCGACGACGCCCTGGCCGGACTGCTCACCGAGTCCGACCGCCCGCCCGCGCCCGGCTGCTCGCCCTTCGACAGCGCGATCGGCCTCGCCGTCCGGCGGTGGTGCCCGCCCGTGCTCGGCCTGCCGGCGCACGCCCCGGCCGCCGACTACCTGGCCCGGCGGCGCGAGTTGGGCGCGGCGGAGGCCACCCGCCGGCTGCTCGCGGCCGCCGGACTGGACACCTGCCTGGTGGACACCGGGCTGACCGCCGCCGCGGGCCGCGCACTGCTGCCGCTGCCCGAACTCGCCGAGGCCACCGGGGCGGTGGTGCGCGAGGTGGTCCGGCTGGAGTCGGTGGCCGAGCGCGTGCCGGGCGGCGCGGCGGACTGGCCGCGGGCCGTCGGCGAGGCCCTGGCGCGGGCCGCCGCCGGTGCCGTCGCGGTCAAGTCGGTGGTCGCCTACCGGCACGGCCTGGCCGTCCCCGCCGAGCGGCCCGCCCGCCCGGCCGTGGTGGCCGCCGCCGGCGCCCAGCTGCGCGCCGGGGGCGGGCGGCTGACCGATCCGGTCCTGCTGCACCACCTGCTCTGGACGGCCGTGGACGTCTGCGCCGAGCTGCGCCTGCCCCTCCAGCTCCACACCGGTTTCGGCGATCCCGACCTCACCCTGCACCACGCCGACCCGTCCCTGCTGACCGACTTCGTCCGCGCCGCCGAGCCCAGCGGCGTCCCGCTGGTGCTGCTGCACGGCTATCCGTACCACCGGCAGGCCGGCTGGCTGGCCCAGGCCTTTCCGACGGTGTACGCCGATCTGGGGCTGACGGCCTCCTACACCGGGCCGCGGGTGGCGGCGGTGCTCGGCGAGATGTCGGAACTGGTGCCCTTCGGAAAACTGTTGTTCTCCACCGACGCCTACGGACTTCCCGAACTGTTCTCGGTGGGCGCCGCACAGTTCCGGCACGGACTGGGCATGCTCCTCGCCGACTGGCGGGCGGACGGCGCCTGTTCGGCCGCGGACGCGCAGCGTGTGGCCCGACTGGTCGCGGCCGACAACGCGCGCCGCCTGTACGCGCTCGGCTGAGCGCCCGGCTGTGTTTTCGCGCACATGCCAAACCGGCCCAGTCGTCGACGAACCATCACTTTTTAACAATCTTGAACCCTGTTCCGCCTGTTGACCGGTGGAGCGCGAACCTCCGTTGTTGGTCTAGATGTGACGATTAGATGACTACCTCTTGCGCTTATCAGCGAATATTCATTAACGTCCCGGTCATCCCAGCGCACCTGCCACACCGCAGCTGCCGGATGACGACTCGGGAGGGCCAACCCCAATGAGAGTTCCTCGGATCAGCCGGACCCGCTACGCGGCTGTGGGCCTGGTGCTCGCGACCGCCGGAGCTCTCGCGCTCCCGGCCGGCACCGCCGTCGCGGCGCCCACCGGCGACTCGACGACCGGTCCGCTGCTCAGCTACGTCGTCAACACCAAGGCCAACCACGGCCAGGTGCAGAAGGTGGAGAAGGCCGTCACCGCCCTCGGCGGCACGGTGGTCCAGTCGTACGACCAGGTCGGCGTCATCGTCGCCCGCTCCAACGACACCAAGTTCGCGGAGAAGCTGCGTCTGGCCAAGGGCGTCGACTCGGTCGGCGCCAGCCGCACCAAGGGCATCCTCGCCGCCGACCAGACCAAGGCCGAGGTCGCCGAGGCGCCGACCGGTGCCGCCGCCGCCGCGAACGGCCAGGAGCCGTACGAGCCCAACCAGTGGGACATGCGCCAGATCGGCGTCGACAAGGCGCACAAGATCTCGCTGGGCAGCCGCAACGTCACCGTCGGCGTGCTGGACTCCGGCATCGACGCCACCCACGAGGACCTGGCCGCCAACGTGGACGCCTCGCAGTCGGTCTCCTGCATCGACGGCAGGACGAACACCGACTGGAAGGCGTGGCAGCCGACCACCAGCGACCACGGCACCCACGTCGCCGGCACGATCGCCGCCGCCAAGAACGGCAAGGGCATCGTCGGCATCGCCCCGAACGTCAAGCTGGCCGCGGTCAAGGTCGTCGACGACGGTGGCTTCATCTACCCGGAGAACGCGGTCTGCGGCTTCGTCTGGGCCGGCGAGCACGGCTTCAAGGTGACGAACAACAGCTACTACGTCGACCCGTGGATGTTCAACTGCCCGAACGACAAGGACCAGGCCGCGATCTCGGACGCCGTCCGCAAGGCCGTCGCCTTCTCGCAGCGCAAGGGCGTCCTGAACGTCGCCGCCGCCGGTAACGAGAACATCGACCTGGCGCACAAGACCACCGACGTCTCCAGCCCGGACGACACCAAGCCCGGCACCCGCCCGGTCACCAACGACTGCCTGTCGCTGCCGACCGAGCTGCCCGGCGTGATCGCGGTCTCCGCGGTCGGCGTCAACGGCGACAAGTCGTACTACTCCAGCTACGGCAAGGGCGTCGTCACCGTCGCCGCGCCGGGTGGTGACGCCCGTTACCAGATCCCGGACACCCCGGACAAGAACGGTCGCATCCTGTCGACCATCCCGGGCAACAAGTACGGGTACATGCAGGGCACCTCGATGGCCACCCCGCACGTCACCGGCGTGGTCGCGCTGCTCGCCAGTACCTTCCCGTGGGCCAGCCCGGACGAGCTCACCGAGCTGCTGACCAACCAGGCCGAGTCCCACGCCTGCCCGACCGGCGTCTACAACCCGGGCAACACGGGCCAGTTCAAGGCCACCTGCGAGGGCGGCGCGGACGACAACGGCTTCTACGGCGCGGGCATCATCAACGCCGAGAAGGCGGTCCAGTGGTGGCGCTGACGCGCTGACCACCCGGCGCTGAACACCGAGCGCTGACCACCGAACGCCGAGCTGGGGGGCGGGGCCACGGGCCCCGCCCCCCAGCGGTGTTCCGGCCCCGCGCGCACCCGGCGGTCCGGCCGAGCTACTCCCCGGCCTCGACGTGGTGCTCCCAGACCGTCTCCACCGACGGCTTGCCGTGCAGGTCCGGCACCTCCTGCAGCCAGGCCGGCCGCCCGGCCCGGGTGCGGGCCGCGCGGCGCTGCTCCGCCTCGCGCAGCTGCGCGGGCGTGGCGAAGCCCTCCGGAAGCCACTGCGCGGAGAGCACCGCCCGGGCGGCCAGGTGGGTGACGTACGCCTGCCGGACGGCGTCCACCGAGTCGAAGCCGGGCTCGTCGGCCAGCCACTCGTCCGGGACCAGTGCCACCACCTGCTCCAGCAGGTCGACGGTGACCAGCGGCCCGAGGTCCTCGTCGGCCAGCCGGACGTCCGGGGCGCAGGCGCCCAGCGCGTGCGCGCTGAGGTCGTACCGCTTGCCGACGGACGCCCCGGCGGTGGCCCAGCGGTGGTGGAAGATCAGCGCGGCGCCGTTGTCGATCAGCCAGAGCCGCTGGTGCCAGACCATCAGGTTGGGGTTGTGCACGGTGCGGTCGACGTTGCCGGTGAGCGCGTCCAGCCAGACCACCCGCCCCGCCTCTGTGGAGTCCACCGGGATCGCCCCGGGCCGGTAGTCGGCGGCCCCGGGCAGCAGGTCCATCCCGAGGTTGAGCCCGGCGCTGGCCTTGAGCAGGTCCTGGATCTCGGTGTCCGGTTCGTCGGCGGCCACCGCCGGATCGAAGTCCACCAGCCGCAGCTCCGGCACCCGCAGTCCGAGCCGCCGGGCCAGCTCGCCGACGATCACCTCGGCCACCAGCGCCTTGCGGCCCTGGGCGGCGCCGGTGAACTTGACCACGTACGTTCCCAGGTCGTCGGTCTCCACGACGCCCGGCACCGAGCCCCCGGCCCGCAGCGGGTCCACGTAGCGCAGCGCAGTCACCAGATCGAGCACACCCGCCACCCTATCCCGCCGTGCCACGTGATTGGCTTGCCGCTGAGACCGGTACGCAGAGCGGTACCCACCACACGAGGAGAGCAAGGCATGGGACAGGTGCAGGCCACCACCGAGCGGATCTACGACGCCGCGCCCGAGCGGGTGTACGAGGCGCTGGCCGACTACCAGGTGACCCGCCCGAAGCTGCTGCCCGCGCAGTACAGCGAGTACGAGGTCCGGGTCGGCGGGACCGGCGCCGGCACCCAGGTGCACTGGAAGCTGCAGGCCACCGAGAAGCGGGTGCGCGACTGCCTGTTCACCGTCTCGTCGCCGCAGCCGGACCAGCTGGTGGAGAAGGACGCCAACTCCAGCATGGTGATCACCTGGACCGTCGCGGCCGCCGGCGAGGGCCGCACCAAGGTCACCGTCACCGCCACCTGGCAGGGCGCCACCGGCATCGGCGGCTTCTTCGAGCGCACCTTCGCCCCCAAGGGCCTGAACCGGATCCACGACCAGGTGCTGGCCAACCTGGCCGCCGAGGTGCGCTGACCCGGGGTTCCCGCCCGACCCGGGGGAATCGCCCGGAGGTTCGAGCAGCTCGTCCGCCCGTACGAGCCGAAAGCCGTACGGGTGGACGGCCCACCACCTGCGGGTGACGGGGGCCGCCCCGCACGGGGGAGCCATCCTAGGCTCGCCGCCGTGCATATGACGATCCTTCACATTTCACAGCCGGTGGACGGCGGAGTCGCCCGCGTCGTCGTCGATCTGGTCCGGGGGCAGCGCGAGGCCGGGCACCGGGTGCTGGTCGCCTGCCCGCGCGGCGGGCGGCTGGCCGAGGAGGCCGCCGCGGTCGGCGCGCTGGTCCAGGACTGGCCCGCGGACCGCTCGCCCGGCCCGGGCACCGCCGCCGAGGCCTGGCGGCTGCGCCGGATCGTCCGGGCCGCCGGACCGGACGTGGTCCACCTGCACAGTGCCAAGGCCGGGCTGGCCGGCCGGCTGGCCGTGCGCGGCGCGGTGCCGACCGTCTTCCAGCCGCACGCCTGGTCCTTCGCCGCCGTGGACGGCGCGATGGCCGCCGCGACCCTGCGCTGGGAGCGCTTCGCGAGCCGCTGGGCGCACCGGTTGCTGTGCGTCAGCGTCCAGGAGCGGGCCGACGGCGTGGCCGCGGGGGTGCACGCCGACTGGGCGGTGGTGCCCAACGGCGTCGACGTCCGCCACTACGCGCCGGCCGACCGCCGGGCCGCCCGGATCGCGCTCGGGCTGGACCTGGACGCCCCGCTCGCGGTCTGCGTCGGGCGGCTGTGCCGGCAGAAGGGCCAGGACGTGCTGCTGGCCGCCTGGCCGGAGGTGCTGCGCCGGGTGCCGCAGGCCCGGCTGGCGCTGGTCGGCGGCGGGCCGGACGAGCAGCGGCTGGCGGAGACGGTCCGGGAGTCGGCCGAGCCGTGCCGGGTCCGGCTGGTCGGGGACGTACCGGACCCGCGCCCGTGGCTGGCGGCGGCCGACCTGGTGGTGCTGCCCTCGCGCTGGGAGGGGATGGCGCTGGCGCCGCTGGAGGCGATGGCGGCGGCCCGGCCGGTGCTGCTGACGGACGTGCCGGGGGCCCGGGAGTGCCTGCCGCCGGCGGAGCGCACGCAGTCGGTGCTGCCGCCCGAGGACGCGGACGCGCTCGCCACCCGGATGGCCGAAGCGCTGTCCGACCCGATCGAGTGCGAGCGACGCGGTGCCCGGCTGCGCGAGCACGTGACGGCCCGGCACGACGTCCGCACGGTGATCGAACAGGTGGACGTCCTGTACCGCCACCTGCTGGGGGCCGGACCGGCGGCCGGACGGCGCAGGACCCGTGTCCCAGAGCGGATCTGATCGTTTCACATGCCGTGAATCCCCGCCGTTCCGGCGCCGGCGCATTCGCACCCTCAACCGGAAATGGAAGAGGCGTTAAATCCGAAATACCTATTAATGGGCGGCTGGAATGAAACGGCAAGTCAACTTCCGGCGCACATGCCTTGGTTCGGTATTGTCGGATTTTGCCTGCTTCGTTTCGATTTCACCCCGGGAATTCCTGTCCGGGCCCTTCGCAGCCGCGTCCGTGGTGACCAGCCCTTCCGCGATCGGCCCCCTCGCCGGAGAACCGAAAGCCGCCAGCGATGGCAGGTGCTGTCAGGACCGCGCCCACCGGGCCGGGACGGCCGCCCCGTGCCGATCGGTGCCGGGGCACCGCCACCCCGGGCACACAGCAGGGGAGTTCGTGCGCTGATGACCATTGACCACGACAGCGTGCCGCGATCCGGCGGGCCCCTGTCCGGACCGCGGCTGCGCGGCACCGGGCTGCTCGACCGGCCGACCCGTACGGCGTACACCCGGGCGGTGGCGTCGCCCCGCCGGCACCGCCGGGCCTGCCGCTCCCGGCTCGCCCTGCCGCTCGCGCTGGTCCAGGTCGACGCGATCGCACTCTGCACCGGCACCGGCATCGCCAACCGCGCGATCGACCCGACCGCCCCGCTCGCCCCGCTGCTCGGCGCCGCCGCCGTCCTGCCCCTGCTCCTGCTGCTCAACCTGGCCGGCGGCCTCTACCGCACCCGGCTCACCCTGTCGGTCCTGGACGAACTCCCCGCCCTGGCCGTCCGCGCCGTGGTCGCCACCGCCTTCGCCGTCACCCTGGCCGGCTGCCTGGACGGGCGCTGGCCCGACTGCGGCCCGGCCACCCCGGCCCGGCTCACCGTCCTGCTCGGCGCCCAACTGCTGATCGCGGCCCTCGGCCGCGCCGTCCTCTACCACCTGGTCCGGCGGATCCGCCGCGGCCGCCCCGCCCCCGTCCTGGTGCTCGGCGCCGGCCGGCTCGGCCGCAAGGTCGCCGCCGCGCTCAGCCAGCACGGCGAGTACGGCATGCGCCCGGTCGGCTTCCTGGACGCCGACCCGCCGCTGCTGGCCGACGACACCGACCCGCCCGTGCTCGGCGGCCGCGAGGTGCTGGAGCGCGAGGTCCGCCGGCACCGGATCCACCACGTGATCGCCACCGCCGGCGCGGCCGACGAGGCCGAGACCGCCGCCGCCCTGCGCGACGCCGTCCGGCTCGGCTGCCAGGTCTGGCTGGTGCCCGCGCTGCGCGAGCACGGCTCGCTGCCCACCGCCCCGATCGCCGGCGGCGACCACCTCTGGGGCTTCCCCTGTCTGCGCCTCGGCAGCCCGGCCATGCGCCGCCCCGGCTGGGCCGCCAAGCGCGCCCTGGACGTCACCGCCGCCGGGTTCGGCCTGCTGCTGCTCGCCCCCGTCCTGGCCCTGTGCGCCCTCGCCGTCCGTTTCGACACCGGCCCCGGCGTGCTCTTCCGCCAGCAGCGCACCGGCCTGGACGGCCGGGTCTTCACCGTCCTCAAGTTCCGCACCCTGCGCCCCAGCAACGAGCACGAGTCGGCGACCCGCTGGAACATCTCCCAGGACCACCGGATGGGCGCCGTCGGCCGCCTGCTGCGCAAGAGCTCGCTGGACGAGCTGCCGCAGCTCTGGAACATCCTGCGCGGCGACATGAGCCTGGTCGGCCCGCGCCCCGAACGCCCCTACTTCGTCATGCGGTTCAGCCAGGCCTACCCCGAGTACGGCGACCGGCACCGCGTCCCGGTCGGCCTCACCGGCCTCGCCCAGGTCAACGGCCTGCGCGGGGACACCTCGATCGAGGAGCGGGCCCGCTTCGACAACCGCTACATCGAGAGCTGGAGCCTCTGGCAGGACGTCAAGATCCTGTGCCGCACGGCGGCCCTGATGCTCCACCCGGACGGGAGCTGACCCCGCGTGGCCCTGACCTTCCCGGCCCTTCCCCGGCCCGTCTTACGGCGCGCCCTGCCGGCCCTCGCGGACCGGTCCAGCCTGCTCGCCGCGGCCACCGTCCTGCTGGTGTGCGTGCCCGCGGGGGAGAAGGACGTCACCGCGGCCGTCCACGTCACCGCCGCCGACGTCGCCTCGCTCGCCCTGGTCGCCCTCACCGCGTTCAACCTGCTGCGCGGGCGCCTGCCCGCGATCAGCCGCACCACCTGCGCGCTGTTCGGCGGCATCGTGGCCGCCGCCGCCGTCGCCACCCTCGGCTCGATCGACCCGGCCACCAGCCTCACCGGCTTCGTCCGGCTCACCCAGGTGTTCGTCCTGGTGCCGGCCGCCGTGCTCTGCTCGCTGCGCGACCGCACCGACCAGCGGCTCGTCCTCGGCTCCTTCGTGCTGGCCGCGCTGATCCAGGGCGTGGTCGGGGCGAACCAGTACCTCACCCGCACCGGCGCCTCCTACACCGGCCAGCCGATCCGGGCCGTCGGCACCTTCGGCGCGCTGGACATCATGGCGATGTCCACCGTGGTCAGCTACGGCCTGCTCGCCGCCCTCGCCCTCGCCCTCGGCGAGCGAGGTCCCGGCGGCGACGTACGGCTGCGCCGGGTGATGTTCGCCGCCGCCGCCTTCCTGGCCTTCCCGCTCGCCGTCTCGTTCAGCCGCGGCAGCTGGATCGCCACCGGCGCCGCCGTCACCGTGCTGCTGCTGCGCGCCGACGCCCGGCTGCTGGTGCGCAGCGCCGTGCTGGGCCTGGCCGCCGCGGTCGTCCTGATCGGCGGCCTCGGGCTCGGGGCCTCCGGCGTCACCGAGCGGCTCAGCTCGATCGGCTCCGTCTCCGCCGCACCCGACCAGTCCGTCTCCGACCGCTACGACCTGTGGGCCACCGCCGGGCGGATCTGGCAGGACCACCCCGTCCACGGCGCCGGGCCGAAGGCCTTCCCCAGGCTGCGCGACAGCCACGCCCCGCTGCGGCTCTCCTCGGGCAGCGACGCCGCCGACTCCACCATCGGCTTCCAGCGCGAACCGCTGCTCTCCCCGCACAACATGTACTTCCTGGTGCTCAGCGAACAGGGCCTGATCGGCATCACCGCCTACGCCGCGCTCTTCCTCGGCCTGCTGCTCGGCTGCCTGCGGCGCCGCCACACGACCTCGCTCGCCGCGCTCGCGCTGCTCACCTGGGTGCTGGTCGACTTCCTGTACGCCGACATCGGCGGCACCACCACCGTGCTGACCTCCGTCGTCCTCGGCCTCGCGGCCCGCGCCGCCGTCCAGGAGCGGGCGATGCCCCGGTGACCACCGACCAGCCCGCGCTCGCCCCCGCCCTCCCGGCCCCGCGCAGCGCCCCCGCCGGGCCGCCCGCCGCCGCCGGGCCGCCCGCGGCCGGGCCGGAGCGGCCGTCCCGGGGCGGCTTCCTCGTCAAGGCCTTCGGCGTCACCGCCGTGCTCAGCGCCGCCGGCTCGGGCCTCGGCCTGCTGCGCGACCTCCTGCTGGCCCGCTACTTCGGCGCGAGCCAGGGCACCGACGCCTTCCTGGTCGCCTGGACCGTGCCCGAGACGGCCGCACCGCTGCTGATCGAGGACGCCATGTCCTTCCTGATGGTGCCCGCCTTCGCCCTCGCCCTGGTGCTGCGCGAGGAGGACCCGGACGCCCCCGACCCGGTCCGCCAGCTGGTCCGCGCCACCCTGCCCTGGCTGCTGCTGGCCCTCAGCGGGCTCGCCCTGGCCGCCGCCCTCGGCGCCCCCCAGCTGGTGGAGCTGCTCGCCCCCGGCCTGCCCGACCCGGGCCTGGCCGTCGCCTGCACCCGGATCACCGCGATCACCGTGCTGCCCTTCGGCGTGGCCGGCTACCTGGCCGCCGCGCTGCGCGCCCACCACAGCTTCACCGCCCCCGCGGGCATCTACGTCGCCTACAACCTCGGCATCCTGGCCCTGCTGTTCGGCTTCCACGGCGTCCTCGGGGTCCGCTCCGCCGCCCTCGGCGTGGCGCTCGGCAGCCTGCTGATGGCCGTCCTGCTGGTCGGCCCGTTCCTGCGGCACCTGCGGACCGGGCCGGCCGCGGCCGGCCGCACCCGGCGCAGCCGCAACGCGCTGGTGCTGATGCCGCTGGCCCTGCTGCCGGTGGCCGCCTTCACGCTGACCCGGCAGTCCCAGGTCTTCGTCGAGCGCTACCTCGGTTCGGCGCTGCCGCCCGGCACCATCTCGCACCTCAACTACGCCGCCAAGGTCTCCCAACTCGCCATGACGGCGGGCATCCTGATCTGCACCGTCACCTTCCCGCTGGTCGCCCGGGCACTCGCGGCGGGGGACCTCACCGCGGCCCGCGACCGGGTCGAGAAGGACCTCGGGCAGGCCGCCGCGGTCGTGCTGCTCGGCACCGCCTTCCTGATGGCCTGCGCCCCCTCGGCGGTCTCGCTGCTGTTCGAGCGCGGCGCCTTCGGCCCGGGGGACACCGCCGCCACCGCCGCCGTCATCCGGGTGTACAGCTTCGGCCTGCCCGCCCAGGCGCTGATCGGCGTGATGATCCGCCCGTACTTCTCGCTCCGCCCGGTGGTCCGCCGGGCCGACGACCCGCGCCGCGAGGACGGCGGGCGCCGGCTGCTGGACTGGTACCCGGTCGCCGCGATGCTGCTCGGCCTCGGGGTGACCGTCACCGTCGGCCTGCTCGCCACGCCCCGGTTCGGGGCGCTCGGCCTGGCCGCCGGCAACGCGAGCGGGATCACCGCCACCGCCGCGCTGCTGCTGCGCGGGCTGGTGCTGCGCGGCATCCCGCTACGGCTGCGCCGGGTGCTCGGCGACCACGGCCGGCTGGTGCTGGCCGCCGCCGGGGGCGCCGTCGCGGGCGCCGCCGCCGCGAGCCTGTCGGCCGACCCGCTGCTCTCGACCCTCTCCGGTGGCCTGACCGTGGTGCTGGCCTTCGCCGCCCTCGGCACCGGGCTCCGGGCCCGCGAGGTGCGCGGCCCGGTGCTGGCCGCCGCCCGGGCCGTGGGGCTCGGGCCCGACCGGCGGGCCCTGAACCTGCCGACCGTCCCCGACGAAGGGAAGTCTCCCCATGGACGATGAGCGGGGATCCGTCCGTCCGGCCCTGGCGGGCGTCACCGACGCCCCGCCCGACCGGGCGCGACTGCCCAGAAGCCGCCGCCAGGCCGGCGGACCCGCCCTGCCCGGCTCCTCCTCGCCGTGGATCCTGATGTACCACTCGGTGGCGGTCGAGGAGGAGGACCCGTACCAACTCACCGTCAGCCCCGAGCGGTTCGCCGAGCAGATCGCCTGGCTGCACCGGCGCGGCCGGCGCGGCGTCTCGGTCCGCGAGCTGATGCGGGCCCGCGCCCAGGGGCAGGACGACAAGCTGGTCGGCCTGACCTTCGACGACGGCTACGCGGACTTCGCCCGGTACGCCGTCCCGATCCTCCAGGCGTACGGCTTCACCGCCACCGCGTACGTGGTCGCCGACCTGCTCGGCCAGGACAACGGCTGGGACACCGAGGGCCCGCGCAAGAAGCTGCTCACCGTCCAGGAGGTCACCGAACTCGCCTCCGCGGGCTGGGAGATCGGCTCGCACGGCCTCGGCCACCAGGCGCTGCCCGGGCTGCCCGCCGAGGTCCTCGGGGTGCAGACCCGGGAGAGCCGGCGCCTGCTGGAGGAGGTCGTCGGCGGTCCGGTCACCGGCTTCTGCTACCCGTACGGTGCCGTCGACCGGCCCGCCGCCGAGGCGGTGCGCGAGGCCGGCTACGACTACGCCTGCGCGATCGCCCACTCCCCGCTCACCGGCCGCTTCGCGCTGCCCCGCTGCTACGTCGGCGACCGGGACGGCGCCTGGCGGCTGCGCGCCAAGAAGGCCCGGCACCGGCTGCGCGACGCCGTCACCTCGCTCAAGCGCGGGCGGCGGGAGCGTCGGCCGTGAAGGTGCTGCACATCGTCACCGGGCTCGCCTCCGGCGGTGCCGAGCGCCAACTGCACCTGCTGCTGCGGCACCTGCCGCCGCACCAGCGCTGCGAGGTGCTCGCGCTGACCAACCCGGGCACGGTCGCGGACGCGCTGCGCGCCGACGGCGTGACCGTCCACCACCTCGGCATGCGCGGCAACCGGGACCTCGGGGCGCTGCCCCGGCTGGTGCGGGTGGTCCGGGCCGGCCGCTACGACCTGGTGCACACCCACCTCTACCGCGCCCAGCTGTACGGCCGGCTGGCCGCGCGGCTCGCCGGGGTGCGGGCGGTGGTGTCCACCGAGCACTCGCTGCACGCCGGGGTGATCGAGGGCCGCCCGGTCACCCGGGGCGTCAAGGGCCTCTACCTGGCCGCCGAACGGCTCGGCAGCACCACCGTGGCGGTGTCCCGGCAGGTCGCCCAGACCCTGCGCTCCTGGGGCGTCCCGCCGGCCCGGATCGAACTGATCCCCAACGGCATCGACACCGCGGGCTACCGTCGGCCGCCCGCCGAGCGGGCCGCCGCCCGCCGCCGGATCCGGGCCGAACTCGGCCTGCCGGAGGGCGGTTGGGTGGTCGGCGGGGTCGGTCGGCTGGTGCCGGGCAAGCGCTTCGAGGTGCTGCTGGCGGCGCTCGCCGAACTCGACCCGGGGACCAGGCTGCTGCTGGTCGGCGAGGGCCCCGAGCGGGCCGGGCTGGAGCGCCGGGCGGCCGAACTCGGCGTCCGGGAGCGGCTGGTGCTCACCGGAGAGCGGGACGACGTGCCCGACCTGCTGGCCGCGATGGACGTGCTGGCCGCCCCCTCCACCGCGGAGACCTTCGGCCTCGGCGTACTGGAGGGCCTCGCGGCCGGGCTCCCGGTGCGGCACAGCGCCTGCCCGGCGCTGGACGAACTGCCGCCCAGCGCCGCCCCGCAGGCCCGCCGGATCCCCTCCGAGCCCGCCGCGTACGCCGCCGCCCTGCGCGACCTGCGGCAGCTGAGCGGCCACATCGCCGACCCGCTGCCGCACCCCCCGGCCGTCGGCCACTACGACATCGCCCGGGTCGCCGCCGACCTGGGCGCCCTCTACGACCGGCTGGCCCGCGCCTGAGCCGCCCGCCGCCGGACCGCCGGACCGCCGTACCAGACCCAAGGAGCCACACCCATGACCACACCGCGCCGAAGCGCCCGCCACCTGGTCCGCCGCTGGTGGCCGGTGGCGCTCGCGGTGCCGCTCGGCGCCGCGGCCGGCGCCGGGTACGCCGTCGTCTCGCCCCCCTCGTACGCCGCCAGCGCCTACGTCCTCGTGGTGCCGCAGAACCCGGGGGAGGCGTCGACCGCCACCAACTTCGCCCAGGCGTACGGCCGGCTCGCGGGCCAGCCGCAGGTGCTCACGGTCGCGGCCGCCGAGACCGGCCACACCCGGTCCGAGCTGGAGTCCCTGGTCTCCGGGACGACCTCCCCGGACGCCCCGATGATCGAGATCACCGGCACCGGGAGGAAGGCCCAGGAGGCCGCCCGGACCGCCGACGCGGTGGCCCGCTCGCTGGTCGCCTTCGCCAACACCAGCAGCAGGGACACCAACGTCCGGCTGGTCACGCTGGCCCCGGCCGCCGAGCCGGACAAGCCGACCACGCCCTCCGGCAAGCTGGACGTCGCGGTCGGCGCCGCGGCCGGGCTGCTGCTCGGGTCGCTGGTGCTGATGACCCGCCGGCGCGGCGGCCCGGACGGCCCCGGGGCCGCGGAGGCCCCGACGGCTCCCGCGCCGACCGGGACCGCCGAGCCGACCGGGACTCCCGAGGCCCCCGCCCCGGCCCCCGCCCCGGACCCGGCCCCCGCCGCGCCCCGCCCGCGGGCCGAGGAGCCGGCCGGCAAGGCCCGCCCGAGGACCGGACCGACGCCGGAGCCGGCGGGTGAGCCGAAGGCCGGTGCGAAGGACGGGGCGAAGCCCGAGCCCGAGCCCGCCGCCGCGCCCGAGCGTCCGGCCAAGGAGAAGGCCGCGGCCCGGAGCGGACGATGAGCACCGAGACCCGCGCCGCCGGCCTCCCGGCCCAGTCCGCCGCGCCCGTCTGGACCACCGAGCTGCACCGCGAGGACGACGCGCTGGACACCGTCGCCGAGGAGTGGGACGACCTCGCGGCCCGCTGCCGCACCGCCACCTTCTTCCAGGCCGCCGCCTGGCAGCGCTCCTGGTGGCGCCACTACGGCCGCCCCGGCGCGCTGCTGGTGGTGCTGGTCCGGCGGGACGGCCGACTGGTCGGCGCCGGTGCCTTCACGCGCCGCGGCGGCCCGTTCGGCGGCCTCACCGGCCTCGGCGCCGGGCTGGTCGACTACGGCGACGTCCTGCTGGACGACGACTGCGCCGACCGGGCCGCCGCCGAGTTCGCCGCCGCCCTTCCGCTCACCCGCCCCTGGCACTGGCTGGAGCTGCGCGAGGTGCACCCCGAGGCCGCGGTGCAGCGGGTCTACGAGCACTGGCGCGGCACCCGCCGCAGCCACCAGGACTCGCTCTGCCAGTACCTGCCGGCCGTCCCGATGGAGCGGCTGCTCAAGCGGGTGCCCGGCAAGACGGCCCAGCGCAGCCGGGTGAAGCTGCGCAAGATCGCCGAGGCCGGGGTGCAGGTCCGGTCCACGCCGGTCGAGGAGGTCCCGGCCGCGCTGGAGGGGCTGCTGCGGCTGCACTTCCTCCAGTGGCAGCAGCGCGGCGTCACCGCCGAGCACCGCACCGAGCGCTTCGCCCGGCACCTGACCGAGTCCACCACCGGCCTGGTCGCCACCGGTCGGGCGGCCGTCCACCAGTTCCACCTGGACGGCGAGCTGGTCGCGGTCAACCTGCTGCTGCTCTGCCCGTCCTTCGGCGGGCTGTACATGTACGGCGCCCACCCGGCGTTGCGCGAGCGGCTGGACATCGCCGGGCTGCTGTTCAGCGCGGCCCTGGACGAGACGGTCGGCGCGGGCATCCCGGTGCTCGGCCTGCTGCGCGGCCAGGAACCGTACAAGCAGCGCTGGCGGCCGGACCGGATGCCCAACCGGCGGCTGCTGCTGGGCCCGGCCGGAGCGGCCCCGGCGGCCGTCGCCCGGTCCGCGGCGGTGCTGGCCCGGCAGGCGGCGGCGCACCAGCTGCGCACCCGCTTCCCCCGGCTCAAGGAGGCGCTGCTGGCCCGCCGCCGGGCCTGACCGCCGCTCAGCGCCGGGACGGCGTCCGGGCCGGGGACGGGCTCGGCGAGGCCCCGGCCGACGGGCTCGCCGTGGCGGCGGGCGCGGTGGCCGGTGCGGTGGCGGCCGGTGCGGTGGCGCCCGGAGTGGTGGCGCCCGGAGTGGCGGTCCCCGACGGGGTGGGCGCGCCGGGCGGCCTCGGGACGACCGGCACGATCGGAGCGGGGGGCGCCGTCGGCACGACCGGCGGCGCCCCTTGCGAACCCGCCATCAGCTGCTTGAACGCCGCCGTCGAGCGCGGATTGCTGCGGCACTGGAAGAAGCCGTGCGGGCAGTAGTCGGTGACGGTCTGGTAGGCGGTGTCGTGGGTGCGCATCCAGTCGACCATCCGCCGGACGAACTCGGGGTTGTCGCCGTTGCGGAACAGCCCCCACTCCGGGTACGAGACCGGCTTGCCGTGCTTGGCCGCGAACTCCACCTGGTCCTGGAGGCCGTACGGCTCGCGCACGTAGTCGTCGAAGGTGCTCCCGGCCGGCTGGTCGTAGCTGTCCGTGCCGACGATGTCGACCACGTCGTCGCCGGGGTAGCACTTGGTCCACGGGATGGCGTCCAGGCCCCGGTTGGGGGTGAAGTCGAAGCGGAAGCGCTGCCCGGGCACCGAGCGCATCACCCCGACGATCCGGCGCCAGTAGGCCTTCCAGGCGGCCGGGTCGGGCTTGCAGCGGTGGGTGTAGGTGACGCCGTTCATCTCCCAGCCGAGGGTGAGCACGGTGTCCGCGCCGCCGAGCGCCACCAGCCGGCGGGCGAGCCGCAGGAAGTGGCTGTCGAAGTCCCCGCGGGCGCCCTGGCCCAGCAGCCTGGCGACCTCGCCGTCCGGCACGTGCGCCTCGTTGGGCACCAGCATCGGCACGCCGAGCACCAGCAGCCGGGACGGGTCGGCCAGCCGCCACTGCGACCACAGGCCGAGCACCACCGGCTCGCCCTCGATGTCCGCCCAGCTGTTGCCCGCCAGGTAGGTGTGGCCGACCTGCATGTTCGCGTTGCCCAGCCACTGGGCGTACTTGCCGATCTGCGGGATGTAGTCGTCCCAGGAGCCGACGAAGGCGCCGAACGGCGGCTCGTGCCGGGGCCGCTGGACCGGCGGGCGGGGGGCCGCGCCGCGCGGCTCGAAGGCGTCCGAGGAGAGGCTGTGCCGTTCGGTCCGGCTGAGCGGTGTCCCGGCCGGGACACTGGCCGTGGCCATCAGCAGCAGAGCGGCGGCGGCCAGCGTCAGGCGGCCCATGCGCATGGTCTCTCCTCCGGACGTCGCGGGAGCGGGGCGGGCGGGAGACGACACCGACGGACCGTCGCGCCACGCTCGCCGACAGTAGGCCCGGCGGAGGACGGAAAAGCCGAATGTCACCCTAAAGTGGGCGATATTCGAACGCCGTCTGCCGCAACACCCGTGCGGCCCGGCCCCGTGTATCAGCTCTGTAACGGTCCGGCGGGCCCCGCGGGGCCCGCCGCGCGGGGCCCCGCCGACCGGCCGGGGAGCCGACGGCGCAGGTGGGCGGGCGGGCGCACCGGGCGGGCGCGCACGGTCCGCCGTGCGGTCGCCGGTGGGCCCGGGCGGCGATTCCAGGCTGACTCGCGTACCCGCCGAAAGGTACGCTCCGGCCGTGTCCTGGAAGCCGCCGCGTGTCCTCACCCCCCGCTCGATCCTGCCTGCCCTGGCGGTGATGCTGGTCCTTGCGGCCGGTGCTGCGGCGCACGCGAACAAGCCGGTGCCGTTCGGCGACCGGGTGGCGGGGCCGGGGGACGCGGAGGCGACCCCGGTCAACTCGCAGTCGGTCAGCTCGGCCGACCTGGACCTGCGGGTGGTCGGCCCCGGCCTGGAGGCGTACCACAAGCAGACCGGCGAGCGGGCCTGGACGTACCGCCGCGAGGGCGCCGAGGCGCTCTACCTGGCGATGGCCGGGGACAACGCGATCGTGGTCTGGGACGACGGCCTGGTCACCTCCGTCCGCCCGGGCGACCACGAGGTGCGCTGGCACCGCGCCGTACCCGGCCTGGCCGACTACCTGCGCGCCGACGGCGAGCCGGGCGCCGACAAGCGCACCGACGCCCAGCGCAAGGACACCGCCAAGCAGCGGGCCGCGGCCGCGCTGCACACCGTGCAGCGGGACGGCTCGCCCTGGCTGGCCGTGGTGACGCCGACCCTGACCATGGGCCTGCGCGACGCCGACGGCGACCTGCGCTACAACGACCGGCCCTCCAACGGCTGCCTCTACGACCCGCTGCGCACCGTGCACACCGACTACGCCGTGCTCATCCCGCGGACCTGCACCAACAGCAGCGGGGTGGCCGTCTCCGGCGGCATCACCGGCTACCGGCTGGACAGCAACGGCTGGTCGATGATCACCGGCCCGGCCGCGACGGTGAAGGCGCTGGACGCCGGCCGGGTGGAGATCACCGACGGCCCGATCGTGCCGCCCAAGGTCTTCGACACCAAGGCGGCCGCCCCCGAGACCGGCTGCGCCAACCCGGACGCCCCGTTCGCCGCGGTCCGCCCCCAGGGCGGCTGCGCCGACCCCTCGGCGAGCCCGGCCGCCCCCGCCCCGAGCACCCCGGCGGACCCGGCGGCCACGCCGCAGCAGTAGCCGCGGGCGGGCCGGCGGGTACCCCGGGGCGGTACGCCCCCGGGGCGTTTCGCGCGGCCCGGTAGACTGGCCGTCATGGCTATCTTCTCCGGGCAATAGCGGGTGGTGGCGCCCGGTCCCGGCGCGCCGACCGCCGATGAAGCCCCCTTCCCGCCGCCCGGGTCCGCACCCGGCCGCCCGCCCACGTCCCAGGAGCAGTCCCAGCCATGATTTCCGCCAACGCCCTAGAGCTGCGCGCCGGTGCCCGGATCCTGATCGAGTCCGCGAACTTCAAGGTCGCCGCCGGCGACCGGATCGGCCTGGTCGGGCGCAACGGCGCCGGCAAGACCACGCTCACCAAGGTGCTGGCCGGTGAGGGCCTGCCCGCCGCCGGTACCGTCACCCGCTCGGGCGAGGTCGGCTACCTCCCGCAGGACCCGCGCACCGGCGACCTGGACGTCCTCGCCAAGGACCGCATCCTCTCCGCCCGCGGCCTCGACACCGTGCTGAAGAAGATGCGCGAGAACGAGGACCGGATGGCCAACGGCCAGGGCGCCACCCGGGACAACGCGATGAAGAAGTACGCGCGCCTGGAGACCGAGTTCCTCACCAAGGGCGGGTACGCCGCCGAGGCCGAGGCCGCCACCATCGCCGCGGCGCTGGGCCTGCCGGACCGCATCCTGGCCCAGCCGCTGCACACCCTCTCCGGTGGTCAGCGCCGCCGCGTCGAGCTCGCCCGGATCCTCTTCTCGGACTCCGACGTGCTGCTGCTCGACGAGCCCACCAACCACCTGGACGCGGACTCGATCGTCTGGCTGCGGGACTTCCTCAAGACGTACAAGGGCGGCTTCATCGTCATCTCGCACGACGTCGACCTGGTCGAGACGGTCGTCAACAAGGTCTTCTACCTGGACGCCAACCGCTCCGCCATCGACGTCTACAACATGGGCTGGCGGCAGTACCAGCAGCAGCGCGAGGACGACGAGAAGCGCCGCAAGCGCGAGCGGGCCAACGCGGAGAAGAAGGCCGCGACCCTGAACGCCCAGGCCGACAAGATGCGCGCCAAGGCGACCAAGACGGTGGCCGCGCAGAACATGGCCCGCCGCGCCGACAAGCTGCTCGCCGGCCTGGACCAGGTCCGGGTGAGCGACAAGGTCGCCAAGCTGCGCTTCCCGGACCCGGCGCCCTGCGGCAAGACCCCGCTGACCGCCAGCGGCCTGTCCAAGTCCTACGGCTCGCTGGAGATCTTCACCGACGTCGACCTGGCGATCGACCGGGGCTCCCGGGTCGTCGTGCTGGGCTTCAACGGCGCGGGCAAGACCACCCTGCTGCGGATGCTGGCCGGGGTGGAGCAGCCGGACACCGGCGAGGTGATCCCGGGCCACGGCCTCAAGATCGGCTACTACGCCCAGGAGCACGAGACGCTCGACCCCGAGCGCAGCGTGCTGGAGAACATGCGCTCGGCCGCGCCGGACACCGACCTGGTGCAGATCCGCAAGATCCTCGGCTCCTTCCTGTTCTCCGGCGACGACGTGGACAAGCCGGCCGGGGTGCTCTCCGGCGGTGAGAAGACCCGTCTGGCCCTGGCCACCCTGGTGGTCTCCTCGGCCAACGTGCTGCTGCTGGACGAGCCCACCAACAACCTCGACCCGGCCAGCCGCGAGGAGATCCTGGGTGCGCTGCGCGAGTTCTCCGGCGCGGTCGTGCTGGTCACCCACGACGAGGGCGCGGTCGAGGCGCTCGACCCGGAGCGGATCATCCTGCTGCCCGACGGGGTCGAGGACCTGTGGAACCCGTCGTACGCCGATCTGGTCTCGCTGGCCTGACCGGAAGTAGACGCCGGATCCGCTTTTCGGCCCAGAATATCTAGTCCTTTCGGCGTGTCCGGGAATGAAGAAGACCCGGATTCCGTTTAAGCACTTCCCGTCGGCCCGCCACTCGAACGTGGTCGGGCCGACGCTGCTGATCAGCTATTTCTCGGCATTCGGCGGCAGCCGCCCGGGGGCGTGCACTCTGCGTGAGCGCCCTGGTGCGCTCGGATCACCACCGCAGGACCACGCATTTGCGACATCGACCTTGTCGAATGGGTGGCCAGGACGCGGTGGATGGGTGATCATGGGAATCTGACCGAGCAACGCTACGAGGAGGCACGGGTGGCCGAGACTCTGAAAAAGGGCAGCCGGGTGACCGGTGCCGCGCGTGAGAAGCTCGCGGCCGATCTCAAGAAGAAGTACGACTCCGGGGCGAGCATTCGCGCTCTCGCGGAGGAGACCGGTCGTTCGTACGGCTTCGTGCACCGGATGCTGAGCGAGTCCGGAGTGATCCTCCGGGGCCGCGGCGGTGCCACGCGGGGCAAGAACAAGGCGACTGCCGGGGCCGGTTCCTGACGGTCAATCAGCTCTGAGCTGGATGGCGCGGCGGCCTGACGCCCGCCGAGGAGACGACGGCCGACCACGGCCGGGCGTCCGCCCTCGGGTCGAGTGGACCGGCCGCCGATCGTCATGTCCGCCCCCGGGTGCCGGGGGCCGTTCCGATCTTTGCGGGCCGGGGGCCTGCCCGTCCGCGCCCAGGTTTGTTACTCTCCGGTAGCCACGTCCCCCGCCACCGGAGGTTCCCGCATGACCGCCCCCGCCACCGACCCGCAGGCCCCGAGCTGGGAGCGGGACGGCGTCCGGCTGGAGATCGACGGCGAGCTCGCCGTCGTCACCCTCTGTCAGCCCAAGCGGCGCAACGCCCAGTCGCCCGCACTCTGGCGCGCCCTCGCCCAGGCCGGTCGCGAACTGCCCGGCAGCGTGCGGGTGGTGCTGCTGCGCGCCGAGGGCGTCTCCTTCTCCGCCGGACTGGACCGGGCGATGTTCACCCCCGAGGGCATCCCCGGCGAGCCCACCTTCCTGCAGCTGGCCGGCTCCGCCGACCAGGAGCTGGACGACGCCATCGCCGCCTACCAGGAGGCCTTCACCTGGTGGCGCCGCGCCGACCTGGTCTCCATCGCCGTCGTCCAGGGCCACGCCGTCGGGGCCGGCTTCCAGCTCGCGCTCGGCTGCGACCTGCGGGTGGTCGCCGACGACGTGCAGTTCGCCATGAAGGAGACCTCGCTCGGGCTCGTCCCCGACCTGGCCGGCACCAAGCCGCTGGTCGACCTCGTCGGCTACGCCCGGGCGCTGGAGATCTGCGCGACCGGCCGCTGGGTCGGCGCCGAGGAGGCCACCGCGACCGGGCTGGCCAACCTGTCGGTGCCCGGCGCCGAACTCGACGCCGCCGCCCGGGACCTCGCCGCCGCCCTGCTGGCCGCCCCGCGCGGGGCCGTGACCGAGACCAAGGCCCTGCTCCAGGGGGCCTCCGGACGGTCGTACGAGGAGCAGCGTTCGGCCGAACGGGCGGCCCAGGCCCGCCGGCTGCGGGAACTCGCCGGGATCGGCGACTGACCCACCCGCCATTGCGCGCAGGCCCGGCCCCGGGGGAGCACCCCGGGGCCGGGCCTGCGGCGTTCCCGGGGCGTGCTCGGCGGGCGGGGGTCGTGGCGGAATGCCAGAGTTGGGGAGGTTTGCGATATAGCTGGAGCCGCTACGAGGGAGATGCGCCCCATGCCTGACACTCCGACGCCCGCGACCCTGCACAAGAACCCCGGTGGCGGGCCCACCCCCGGCCCGCCCGCCGGTGCCCGGCCCGCGCCCGGCGCGGGCGGGGACGGCGGCCGGCCGTCCGCCGAGCGCGGCCGCACGGCGCTGGCGGTCGGTGTGGTGGAGAAGATCGCCGGGATGGCCGCCCGGGAGGTCTCCGGCATCCACGCGCTGGGCTCGGGACTGGCCCGCACCTTCGGCGCGATGCGGGACCGGGTCCCCGGCGGCAGGTCGAGCATCGGGCGCGGGATCAAGGCCGAGGTCGGCGAGAAGCAGACCGCGATCGACATCGCCCTGGTGGTCGAGTACGGCGTGGTGATCCCCGAACTCGCCCGCCAGGTGCGGGAGAACATCATCGACGCGGTGGAGCGGATGACCGGCCTGGAGGTCGTCGAGGTCAACATCGCGGTCAACGACGTCCACCTCCCGGACGAACCGGAGTTCGAGGAGGAAGAGGAGCCGGTGGCGTCGTCGGGGCAGCGGCCCAAGCTCAAGTAGCGCCCGGCCGCGGGACCGCCCGGGGTGTTGGTGTCGGCGTTCGGTGGAGGACGAGGGAGTAGCGGATGAACCTGGCCATCGTCGGCCTGGTGGTGGGCATGGCCCTCGGCTTCGCCGGGTACTTCGGCGGGTTCGCGGCGTTCCTGCTGGTGGCGGCGCTCGGGCTGGTCGGCTTCGTGGCCGGGCGGCTGCTGGAGGGCGACATCGAGCTCGGCGACCTCGGGGACCTGCTCCGCGGTCGCGACCGGCGGCGCTGATGGGGGCCGCCGTACCGGCGCCTGGTCCCGGCCCTAGCCCCGTCCCTGGTCCCGTCCCTGGCCCCGCCTCCGGTGCGGTGCGCCGGGGGCGGTTGCGGGTCGCCGACCGGGTGTACGAACGGATCGCCGGGCAGGCGGCGCGGGAGGTGGTCGCCGAGGCCTGGGTCGGGCGGTCGGTGAAGGGGGAGCCGCCGAAGGTCTCGGTGGCGCGGCCGGGCAGCACGGTGACCGTCCGGGTGGCGGTCGAACTGCCCTTCCCGGCGGACCTGGCCGGACTCGCCCGGCGGGTGCGGGACCAGGTGGCGGCGCAGGTGAACGGGCTGACGGGGACGAAGGTGTCCGAAGTGGTCGTGGTGGTCGAGAAGTTGGTCGCCGGGGGAGCGTGGTGAAGGGGGACGCGGTGGCGGCGTCGGGGCCGGAAGGGTCGGGTTCGGAGGGGTCGGGTTCGGAGGCGGTGGGGAAGGTGCCCCGGTTGCGGTCGGGGCGGGCGGCCGTCGCGGCGCCGGTCGCCACGGTGGTGCTGGTGGTGGCCGGGGCGCTGCTGTACGACGCGGTCGCGGTCCGGGCCGGGCAGCCGGCCCGGCGGTGGCGGGCGCAGATCGCGGACGAGCTGGCCACCCGGCACCTGGACGACCTGTGGGTGCTGGTCGGCGCCGGTGCGGCGGCCCTGGTCGGGCTGTGGCTGCTGTGGCTGGCGTTCGCACCCGGGCTGCGGCGGTGGCTGGTGCTGCGGCCGTACGGCGGGACGGGGGCGGCGATCGACCGGGCCGGGGTCGGGCACCTGCTGGCGGACCGGGCTGCCGGGCTGGCGGGCATCGAGCACCTGAGGGTCAAGGTCGGGCGGCGGCGGGTGCGGGTGTCGGTGAGCGGGCCGGTGGACCCGGCGGGGGTGCAGCGGCAGTTGCGGGAGGAGCTGGCGCGGGTGGGGTTGGCGCGGCCGTTGCGGCTGGACGTGCGGTCCTGGCGGGGGCCGGCGGGTGGGGGCGTGGCCGGGGAGTCGGCGGCCGGGGAGTCGGTGGACGGGGTGGGGGAGCGGACCGGGGAGGCGGCGCGGTGAAGCGGACGGTCGTCAACCGGGTGCTGCTGGCGGTGGTGGGGGCGGTGCTGGTGGGAGTCGGGGTGCTGGTGCTGGCGGGCGGGCTCGACCTGTACCGGCGGTTGGGAGTCGATCCGCCGAGCTGGTGGCCGTTGACCTCGCCGGACCAGCCGGTGGTCAGCGCACGCTCCCGGGTGCGGTGGGTCGGCTCCTCGTGGTGGTGGCCGACGGTGATCGGCGGGCTGTCGCTGCTGGTGCTCGGGACGGCCTGGTGGCTGGTGGCGCAGCTGCGGCGGACCGGACTCGCCCACATCACGGTGCCGACGCCAGGGGCGCGGGGGCTGCGGATGCGGGTGAACTCGCGGGCGCTGGAGGAGGCGCTGGAGCACGGTACGGCGGTGCTGCCGGAGGTGCAGCGGGCCGGGGTCCGGCTGGTGCGGGCCCCCGGGCACCCGCGGCTGCGGGGCGCCGTACGGCTGACCCCGGGCGGGGACCCGGTCGGGCTGGTGGAGCACTTCGAGGACGGGCCGCGGACGGACGCGGTACGGAGTCTGGGGCTGGCGGAGCTGCCGGCCGACCTGCGGATCCGGGTGTTGCAGGAGGCTCCCGCCGGGGAGCGGCGGTCCGGGCGGCGTGGGTCTGGGCGGCGCGGGGTCGGGCGACGGCGGGAGCGTCGGCAGCTGGAGTAGTGCGGGGGACGGATGCGGAGGGGCGGAGGGGCGGAGGGCTAGAGGGAGCGGAGGGCGCCGCCGTCGACCGGGACCATCAGGCCGGTCAGGTAGGAGGCGGCGGGGGAGAGCAGGAAGGCGGCGACCTTGCCGAACTCCTCCGGGGTGCCGTAGCGGCCCAGCGGGATGTTGGCGCTGTGCTGGGCGCGGGCGGCCTCCGGGTCGGGGGCGAGGGCGTCCAGCTCGCGGACCCGGTCCGTGTCGATCCGGGCCGGGAGCAGGCCGAGCACCCGGATGCCGCGCGGGCCGAGCTCGTCGGCGAGGCTCTTCGCGGCCATCGCCAGACCGGGGCGCAGACCGTTGGAGATGCCGAGGCCGGGGATCGGCTGGCGGACCGAGCTGGAGAGCACGAAGCCGATCACCCCGCCGGAGGGGAGGGCGGCGGCCGCGGTGCGGGCGAGGCGGAGGGCGCCGAGGAAGACGGACTCGAAGGCGTCGCGCCAGGCGGACTCGGGGGTCGTCTCCACCGGGCCGGCCTGCGGGCCGCCGACGCTGATCAGGATGCCGTCGAAGCGGCCGAAACGGGAGTTGGCCTCGGCGATCAGGCGGTCGGCGGTGTCGGGTGCGGCGTTGTCGGCGACCAGGCCGTGGGCGGAGCCGAGCGTGTCGAGCTCGGCGACGGCGGCGTCGACGGCCTGCGGGGTGCGGCCGCTGATCAGTACGTGGGCACCGTCGGCGGCGAGTTCGCGGGCGGCGGCGAGGCCGAGGCCTCGGGTGGCGCCGGTGACGATGTAGGCCTTGTTCTTGAGTCCTAGGTCCATGGGGGACATTTTGCCGCCGTAGGGGCCGCTGTGCGGGGTTGGGGCTGGCGTTGACGTTGGGGGGAAGGTTTAGCGTCGGTGGTGGTTGTTCGGGAGGAGTGGGGCGGTATGCGGATCGGGGAGTTGGCGGAGCGGGCGGGGACGACGACGCGGGCGTTGCGGTACTACGAGCAGTTGGGGCTGTTGCCGGCCCGGCGGGCTGGGAACGGGTACCGGGCGTACGGGGAGGAGGACGTGCGGCTGCTGCGGGAGATCCGGATGCTGCAGGACTTCGGGTTCGGGTTGGAGGAGACCCGGCCGTTCGTGGAGTGTCTGCGGGCGGGGCACCCGGAGGGGGATTCGTGTCCGGCCTCGTTGGAGGTCTACCGGCGGAAGTTGGCCGAGTTGGACGAGTGCATCGCGCGCTTGCGGGACGTCCGGGTGCAGGTGGCCGGGCAGTTCGAGCGGGCGGTGCGGGCGCGGGACGAGCTCGCGGCCTCCGAGCAGCCGCCCGAGTGTGAACTGGCCAGGGAGCAGAGGGAGTAGACGATGGTGGAGATCGCGGGTGTGCCGGCGGTGACGGACGAGACGTTCGCCGTGGAGGTGCTGGCGGCGGAGGGGCCGGTGCTGGTCGACTTCACGGCGGACTGGTGCCCGCCGTGCCGGATGATGGCGCCGGTGCTGGCGGACGTCGCGCGGGAGGAGGCGCACCGGTTCCGGGTGGTGAGCGTCGACGTGGACCGCAACCCCCGGACCCAGGCGGCGTACGGGGTGCTGTCGATGCCGACGTTGATGCTGTTCCGGGACGGGCAGCCGGTGCGGTCGGTGGTGGGGGCGCGGGCGAAGGCGCGGTTGTTGCGGGAGCTGGAGGACGCGCTCTAAGCCGGGAGGGCGTCGAGGGGGACCTCGGGTTCGGCGGCCTGCTTGGCGCGGTCCTTGGCCTCGCGGCGGACGAGGACCCAGAGGCCGACCGGGATCATCGCGGTGAACAGCCACCACTGGATGGCGTAGGCCATGTGCGGGCCGATGTCGGAGTGGTTGGGCTCGGGGATCAGCTGGGGCTGGTCGGCCGGGGACGGGGTGGTGGCGGTGAGTTCCAGGTAGCCGCCGAGGAGGGCGCTGCCGGTCTCCTTGGACTGCTGTTCGGTGTTGATCAGGTTGAACTGGCGGTCGGGGAGGCCGGCCCGGTCCTTGACCCAGCCGCCGCTGCTGCCAGTGGTCTCGTCGGCGCGCATCCGGCCGGTGAGGGTGACCTCGCCGGTCGGGGCGGCCGGGACGGGCGGGTACTGGGTGGCGCCGTCGCCGGAGGGGACCCAGCCGCGGTTGATCAGGACGGTGCCCTTGCCGTCGGAGAGCTTGAGCGGGGTGAGGACGAAGTAGCCGAGGGTGCCGTTGGCGTCGGTCCGCTTGCGGACGACGAACTCGTGTGCCGGGTCGTACTGTCCGGTGGCCGTCACGGCGCGCCAGGTGAGGGCGGAGGGTACGGCGGTGCCGGGGGCGGCGGAGAGGCTGTCGAAGGGCACCGGCGAGGCCGTGAGGGCCTTGCCGATCAGCTCGTTCCGGGCCACCCGCGCCTCGTGGCGGTGCAGCTGCCAGAAGCCCAGCTTGATCGTCGCGGGGATCAGCAGCAGCGCGATCAGCATGGTGATCAGCCACTGGCGGGTCAGCAGAAAACGGTACACATGGGAACGGTACGCCGACCTCACAACGGGCTCACGCACCGGGGTGCGGGGCGACCTCGCGCAGCAGCTGGAGGAAGGCGTCCTCGGTGACGATCGGGGTGCCGACGTCGCGGGCCTTGCGGGCCTTGCCGCTCCAGCTGGTCGGCTCGTTGGTGACCAGCAGGCTGGTGAGCCGGCTGACGGAGGTGGCGATGTGCAGGCCGGCCTCGACGGCGCGGTCCTCCAGCACCTCGCGGTCGGTGGCGGTGTCCCCGGTGAAGGCCACCCGCATGCCCTGGACCAGCGGCTTGCCGTCCTCCCAGCGCCCCGGGTTGGGGTACGGGCAGGCCGGGCGCTTCTTGGCCTGGCGGTACTGGGCACCGGTCCAGTTGCCGCGGCCGGGGGTGGCGGGCTCGTCCTCGCCGAGGTCGGTGACCGCGACGCAGGTCTGGAAGGGCAGCGGGATGCCGTGGGTGCGGGCCAGGCGGAGGCTGGGGCGGAAGGCCTCGGCGAGCACCCGGGCGTCGTCCAGGGCGTTGTGGGCCTGGCGCTGCTGGACGCCGAAGTGGGCGGCGAGGGAGGAGAGCTTGCCGTTGGGCAGCGGGAGGCGCAGGTCGCGGGAGAGGACCATGGTGCACAGCCGCTGCTCGACCGGGGCGCTGCGGCCGGCCCGGGAGAACTCGCGGGAGATCATGTTCCAGTCGAACAGCGCGTTGTGCGCGACCAGGACGCGGTTCGCCAGGCGGGTGGCGAACTCCTCGGCGATCTCGGGGAAGGTCGGCGCGCCGGAGAGCAGTTCGGCGGTGAGGCCGTGGATCCAGACCGGGCCCGGGTCCCGTTCGGGGTTGACGAGGGTGTACCAGTGGTCGGTCACCTCGCCGTCGCCGTCCAGCTGGTAGACACCGGCCGAGATGACGCGGTCGGAGCGGCCGAGACCGGTGGTCTCGACGTCGACGACCGCGAAACCCTCGGCGGGGGCGGCGGAACGCTGGGCGGGGACCGGGGCGGTCCGCGGCGCGCCGTACGTCTCGGGCTGGATCGGTTGCATGGTCCAACAGGATAAGGGGCGAGTCGGCCGGGGCCGGTCGAAATGTTCCGACGGGGTAGCCGGAATAGAGTGGTCCGCATGGGTGTCGTACACCTGGTCGAGATCGTTTCCGGCCGGTGGGCCGGTTCTGTGTGAGGAAGAACGCATGCGCGCCACGGTGATCCACGGACCGAACGACATCCGGATCGAAGAGGTACCGGACCCGGTGATCCAGCAGCCGACGGACGTCGTGCTCCGGGTGGTCAACGCCTGCATCTGCGGCAGCGATCTGTGGGCCTACCGCGGGGTGGCCCAGCGGGTGCCCGGGCAGCGGATCGGGCACGAGTTCCTGGGCGTGGTCGAGGAGGTCGGCGCCGAGGTCCGGGGCTTCGCCAAGGGTGACTTCGTGGTCGCGCCCTTCGTCTGGTCGGACGGGGTCTGTGAGTTCTGTCTCGAAGGCCTCCAGACGTCCTGCCCGCACGGCGGGTTCTGGGGGTCGGTGGGTTCGGACGGCGGCCAGGGCGAGGCGGTGCGGGTGCCGTTCGCGGACGGGACGCTGGTGAAGCTGCCGAAGGAGGCGGTGGGCGACGAGAAGCTGCTGCCGGGCCTGCTGGCGCTGTCCGACGTGATGGCGACCGGGCACCACGCGGCGGTCTCGGCGGGGGTGCGCCCGGGCGCGACGGTCGCGGTGGTCGGCGACGGCGCGGTGGGCCTGTGCGGCGTGCTGGCGGCGAACCGGCTGGGCGCGGGCCGGATCATCGCCCTGGGCCGGCACACCGCCCGGACGGAGCTGGCCCGGCGCTTCGGGGCGACGGACGTGGTGGCCGAGCGCGGTGACGCGGCGATCGAGGCCGTCAAGGAGCTGACCGGCGGCCTGGGCGCGCACGCGGTGCTGGAGGCGGTCGGCACCGAGGAGTCGATGCGGACGGCGGTCTCGATCACCCGGGACGGCGGCGCGGTCGGCTACGTGGGCGTGCCGCACGGCGGCAGCGCGGGCGTCGACATCGGTCAGATGTTCGGCCGAAACGTTTCGCTCAACGGTGGCGTGGCCCCGGCCCGCGCGTACATCCCCGAGCTGCTGCCGGACGTGCTCTCCGGTGCGATCGAGCCGGGTCTGGTCTTCGACCGGACGGTCGATCTGGACGGCGTTCCGGACGGCTATCGCGCCATGGACGAGCGGTCCGCGCTGAAGGTCCGGATCGCCTTCTGATTCTGACGCTTCGTCAACAGGGGCGGCACCGTTGGACGGTGCCGCCCCTTTCGGTTGCGGTGACCCCGGTCCGGATGTGACGCGAGTGGTGGTTTTCGGCCAATTGGGTGGTTCGAGAGGGTGAACGACTGGCTGATCGCGGTCAACCCCTTCCGGGGTGGGCACGACGCTCCTAGCATTGCGCGGCGCGCACGAGGAATGTGACGTCCCTCACGTTCGAATTGTCCCCCCGTGTGACCGCTACGCCGAAGGAGTGAGGAGACAGAGTGGATTCGCCGCCGATCACCACTACTGCTACGGAAGTCCAACTCATCGATGACAGTGAGGAGTTCCGTACCCTGCGGCGCTCGTTCCGGAGCTTCGCCTTTCCGGTCACCATCGGTTTCGTGCTCTGGTACCTGCTCTACGTCCTGCTCTCCTGCTACGCCCCCGGGCTGATGGGCACCAAGGTCGTCGGGCACATCAACGTGGCCCTGGTGCTGGGGCTGCTGCAGTTCGTCACCACCTTCGTCATCGCCGCCTGGTACGCCCGCTACGCGGACCGGCGGATCGACCCGCCCGCCGCGGCGATCCGCGAGGCCTACGGAGCCGTCGTCCACGCCCCCCGGGAGTCCGCCGAATGACACCGCTCGCCAGCTCCGCCACGGAGCACCGCGGTCTGATCATGTCCTTGTTCGGGCTCTTCGTGGTGGCCACCCTGGTCATCACCGTCTGGGCCGGGCGTCAGAACCGCAGCGCCGCCGACTTCTACGCCGGCGGCCGCGGCTTCACCGGCTTCCAGAACGGCCTGGCCATCTCCGGCGACTACATGTCCGCCGCGTCCTTCCTCGGCATCGCCGGGATCATCGCCCTCACCGGCTACGACGGCTTCCTGTACTCGATCGGCTTCCTGGTCGCCTGGCTGGTCGCGCTGCTGCTGATCGCCGAGCCGCTGCGCAACTCCGGCCGGTTCACCATGGCGGACGTGCTCGCGTTCCGGATGCGCCAGCGCCCGGTGCGCACCGCGGCCGGGATCTCCACCATCGTGGTCTCGATCTTCTACCTGCTCGCCCAGATGGTCGGCGCCGGGGCCCTGGTGGCGCTGCTGCTGGGGGTCACCGGGGAGGGCGCCAAGCGCTGGACCATCCTCGCGGTCGGCGCGCTGATGATCATCTACGTGGTGATAGGAGGTATGAAGGGCACCACCTGGGTGCAGATCGTCAAGGCCGTGCTGCTGATCGCCGGCGCCGCGCTGATGACCGTCCTGGTGCTCGCCAAGTACCACTTCAACCCCTCCGAACTGCTCGGCGCGGCCGCCTCCGCGAGCGGCAAGGGCTCGGCCTTCCTGGAACCGGGGCTGAAGTACGGGGCCACCGACACCTCCAAGCTCGACTTCATCAGCCTCGGGATCGCCCTGGTGCTCGGCACCGCCGGCCTGCCGCACATCCTGGTCCGCTTCTACACCGTCCCCACCGCCAAGACGGCCCGGAAGTCCGTGCTCTGGGCGATCGGCATCATCGGCGTCTTCTACCTGATGACCCTGGCGCTGGGCTTCGGCGCGGCCGCGCTGGTCGGCCGCAGCGGCATGGTGGCCGTCGAGGGCAAGACGCCCTCCGGCAACACCGCGGCGCCGCTGCTCGCCGAGCAGCTCGGCGGCGGGGCCGGCACCACCGGCGGGGCGATCATGCTCGCGGTGATCTCGGCGGTCGCCTTCGCCACCATCCTCGCCGTGGTCGCCGGGCTCACCCTGGCCTCCTCGGCCTCCTTCGCCCACGACCTCTACGCCAACGTGATCCGGCGCGGGAAGGCGACCGAGAAGGAGGAGGTGCGGTCCGCCAAGTGGGCCGCCGTCGCGATCGGCGCCGTCGCCATCGTGCTCAGCCTCTACGCGGGCAAGCTCAGCACCGCCGCCCTGGTCGCGCTGGCCTTCGCGGTGGCCGCCTCGGCCAACCTGCCGACCCTGCTCTACTCGCTGTTCTGGAAGCGCTTCACCACCACCGGCGCGGTCAGCTCGGTCTACGCGGGCCTGGTCTCCTCGGTGGTGCTGGTGGTGTTCTCCCCGGTGCTCTCCGGGGCCAAGAACTCGCTCTTCCCGGACGCCGACTTCCACTGGTTCCCGCTGGAGAACCCCGGCCTGGTCTCCATCCCGATCGGCTTCCTGGCCGGCTGGCTCGGCACCCTGCTGTCCAAGGAACGTCCGGACCCGGCGAAGTACGCTGAACTGGAGGTCCGCTCGCTCACCGGGCTGGGCGCCCACTGATCGATCCGGCATGACTATGCTGGCCCGGCCCGCCGTGACGGTGGCCGGGCCGGCGGTTTTTCGGGAAGGGACGCACGTGCTGCTCGACACCTTCGGACGACGCGCCGTCGACCTGCGGGTCTCCCTCACCGACCGGTGCAACCTCCGCTGCACGTACTGCATGCCGGAGGAGGGGCTCCAGTGGCTGGCCAAGCCGGACCTGCTCACTGACGAGGAGATCGTCCGGCTGGTCACCCTCGCCGTGCGCGACCTGGGCGTGCGCGAGGTCCGTTTCACCGGCGGCGAGCCGCTGCTGCGCCCCGGTCTGGTCGCGATCGTCGCCGCCTGCTCCGAGCTGGAGCCGCGCCCCGAGCTGTCGCTGACCACCAACGGCATCGGGCTGGCCCGCACCGCGACGGCGCTGCGCGAGGCCGGACTGGACCGGGTCAACGTCTCGCTGGACACCCTCGACCCCGAGGTGTTCCTCACCCTCACCCGCCGCCGGCGCCACCAGGACGTGCTGGACGGGCTGGCCGCCGCCGAGGCGGCCGGGCTGGCGCCGGTGAAGCTGAACGCGGTGCTGATGCGCGGGGTCAACGACCACGAGGCGGCCGACCTGCTGGCCTGGTGCCTGGAGCGGGGCTACGAGCTGCGCTTCATCGAGCAGATGCCGTTGGACGCCCAGCACGGCTGGGACCGCTCGTCGATGGTCACCGCGGAGGAGATCCTGGAGCTGCTGCGGGCCCGGTTCACGCTCACCGCGGAGCCGTCCGGGCGCCGGGGCGCGGCGCCCGCCGAGCGCTGGGTGGTGGACGGCGGCGCCGGCCGGGTCGGCGTGATCGCCTCCGTCACCCGGCCGTTCTGCCGGGCCTGCGACCGGACCAGGCTGACCGCCGACGGACAGGTGCGCAACTGCCTGTTCGCGACCGGGGAGACGGACCTGCGCACCGCGCTGCGCTCGGGGGCGGACGACGCGGAGCTGGCCGCGCTGTGGCGGGCGGCGATGTGGGGCAAGAAGGCCGGGGCCGGGATCGACGACCCGGAGTTCCACCAGCCCGAGCGGCCGATGTCGGCGATCGGCGGTTAGGCCGGACGGGCCTCAGGCCTCTTCCGGGGTCCAGTCGGCGAAGGCGACGACCTCCTTGAGGAAGCCGCGCACGCCCAGGAACTGGGACAGGTGCTCGCGGTGCTCCTCGCAGGCGAGCCAGGTCTTGCGGCGGTCCGGGGTGTGCAGCTTGGGGTTGTTCCACACCAGCACCCAGTGGGCGTCCGCCCGGCAGCCCTTGGCGGAGCAGATCGGGGTCTGCGGGGTGTCCATCGGGGGCCGTCCTCCGGGGTTCGGCGGGTGCGTGGTCACCGCCAGTCTGTCACGCCGCGCGGGCCCGACCGGATCCGGGCATGGCGACGCCGGGCAGCCACGGGGGGAGCCGCCCGGCGTCGGTCCGTCGCTCCGACGGGGGATGCGGAGCGCGTACGCAGTATGTCACGCCGAAGGCCTCGGATGGGGAGGTCTTGCATGATTAATCTGAGCTTCTTCTGAGCTTTCGCCGACCTGATTCCGGCTCAATCCCCGTAAACCGGGCGGTCAGTCCGCGCTCGGTGACGTTCCGGTGCCGGAGGGCTTTGCCTGTCCTGTACCAGGAGCCGCACCAGCCCCACCCGTACCACCGGGGCCGAGCATCAGCGGGGTGTCGGACGGGAAGTCGAAGGAGCTCGGCAGGCCCGGTGCCCGCTCCCGGCCGGCGTTGGCGATCAGCACCGCGAAGTACGGCAGCAGCACCCCGCCCGCCAGCGCCCCGAAGGCCAGCCAGCGCTCGACGTTCCACAGCACCACCGCGAGCAGTACGCAGACGGTGCGCAGCAGCATCGAGATGACGTAGCGGCGCTGGCGCCCCCGGACGTCCTCGGAGAGGCTGCTGCGCGCCCCCGTGATCCGGTGGATCTGTCCGCCGCCGGCGCTCTTGCCCATGTGTCCAACCGCCCTCGTCCAGGCATCCGCGCGCTGTTCCGCACGGCCTCCTCACGGTACGCCCGGGCGCCCGGGACGACGAGACCGGGTGGGCGGGGCCCACCCGGTCGGGCGTGATAGGGGAGCCGTACGGCGTCAGGAGCGTCTACGAGCGCCGGGAGAGGTAGAGCGGGGGCACGGCGTCGGTGAGCCAGACGCCGTTCTCGCTGAGCCGGAACTCGTGGCCGGCCGCCGCCATCGCGGCCGCGTTGACGGTCAGCACGACCGGGCGGCCGTGCCGGGCGCCGACCCGGGTGGCCGTCTCGGTCTCCGCCGAGAGGTGGACGTCCCGGCGGGTCATCGGGCGCAGCCCCTCGCGGAAGATCGACGCCAGGTGGCGGTCGGCGGTGCCGTGGTAGAGCACCGGCGGCGGCACGGTGGCGGTCAGACCGAGGTCGACCGCCACCGTGTGGCCCTGGTTGGCGCGGATCGAGAGGCCGTCCGGGGAGTAGCCGAAGCGGCGCTTGTTGTTGGTGGCCACGACGTGGTCGAGCTCGGGCCTGGTGAGCGGCCTGCCCTTCGCCGCGAGGGCGCCGAGCAGGATGTCGATCCGGACCCAGCCGGAGTCGTCCAGCGTGATCCCCACCAGCTCCGGCTCGTGCCGCAGGATGCGCGACAGCATCTTGCTCGATCTGACCAGCCGCTTCTCGTCCATCATGTTCTTTCCATCCCCCCGTTGGTCAGTGGCTATGAGGCCGGGCTGACCGAACTCATGTTGAAGTCCGCGACACGCACGGGTGGCATCGCGGTGCGGGTGAAGTAGTCGGTCCACTCGCGGGGCAGGCAGGGCTCGGTGCGGCCCGCCTCGGTGATCCGGCCGAGCAGGTCGACCGGGGACTCGTTGAACCGGAAGTTGTTGACCGCGCCGACCACCTCGCCGTTCTCCACCAGGTAGACGCCGTCCCGGGTGAGGCCGGTGAGCAGCAGCGTCGCCGGGTCCACCTCGCGGATGTACCAGAGGCAGGTGAGCAGCAGGCCGCGCTCGGTGCGGGCGATCATCTCGTCCAGGGTCGGCGCGGACTCCTGGTCGGCCGTCTCCAGCACCAGGTTGTCGATACCCGGGCGCAGCGGCAGGCCGGTGAGGCCGGCCGTCCGGCGGCTGGTGACCAGCTCGGTCAGCACGCCCTCGCGGATCCACTCGGTGGCCTCGATCGGCGCGCCGTTGTCGAAGACCGAGACGTCGCCGCCGGTGCGGTGCGCCAGCACGAACGGGGCGGCCTCCAGGCCGGGCTCGTCCGGATCGGCGCGCAGCGTCAGCGGCAGCGCGGCGAGCTTGTCGCCGACCCTGGTCCCGCCGCCGGGCCGGGAGAAGACCGACCGGCCCTCGACGGCGTCCCGGGCGCCGGCGGCCCAGTGCAGGCAGAGCAGCAGGTCGGCGACGGCCGCGGGCGGCAGCAGCGTCTCGTACCGCCCGGCGGGCAGGTCGATCCTGCGGGCGCCCCAGCCGAGCCGCTTGGTGAGCTCGGCGTGCAGGGCGGGGACGTCGACGTCGGTGAAGTCCCGGGTGCCGGCGCCGACCCAGGCCGAGCCGCTGAGGTCGGCGGTCTTGCCGTTGATCTCGACCAGGCCGGTGGGCTGGTCGTGGCGCAGCCGCAGGCCGGTGGAGCTGCCCAGGTAGCTGGTGGTGATCTCGTGCCGGGCGAAGCCGTACAGCAGCTCGCCCTGGGCGGCGGCGCGGGCGAAGGCCTCGCCGAGGGCCGGGCCGAAGGCCTCGAACACCTCGATGGAGGTCTCCGCGGGCGGCGCGGTGAAGTCTGGGGACGACGGCCGGCCGTCGACCAGCGGCTGGGCGTCCTCGGCCGGTCCGGCCGCGCGGGCCGCCGCCTCGGCGGCGCGGACCAGGCCCTCGACGTCCTCGGCGGTGACGGCCTCGCGGGCGACCACGCCGGAGGCGGTGCCCTCGGCGCCGGCCACGGTGGCGATCACGGTGAGGCGGCGGCCGCGGGTGACGCCGTTGGTGGTCAGGGCGTTGCCGGCCCAGCGCAGGTTGGCGGTGGACTCCTCGTCGGCGATCACCACGCAGCCGTCGGCGCGGGACAGGCCGAGGGCCAGCTCGACGAGTTCGTGGGGCTGCATCGCGGTCATCAGTGACCCGCCTCCTGCTGGGTGTTGAGCACGTTGACGTTGCGGAACAGCGCCGACGGGCAGCCGTGGCTGACCGCCGCGATCTGGCCGGGCTGCGCCTTGCCGCAGTTGAAGGCGCCGCCGAGCAGGTAGGTCTGCGGGCCGCCGACGGCCGCCATCGAGCCCCAGAAGTCGGTGGTGGTGGCCTGGTAGGCGAAGTCCTTGACCTGGCCGGCGAGTTCGCCGTTCTTGATGGCGTAGGCGCGCTGGCCGGTGAACTGGAAGTTGTAGCGCTGCATGTCGATCGACCAGGAGCGGTCGCCGACGATGTAGAGGCCGTTCTCCACGCCGGCGAACAGGCCCGCGGTGTCCGGGCCGTCGGCCGCCGGCCGGAGCGAGACGTTGGCCATCCGCTGGACCGGGACGTGCGCGGGGGAGTCCGCGAAGGCGCAGCCGTTGGAGCGCTCGAAGCCCTTCAACTTGGCCATGCCGCGGTCGAGTTGGTAGCCGACCAGGACGCCGTCCCGGATCAGGTCCCAGGACTGGGTGGCGACGCCCTCGTCGTCGTAGCCGATGGTGGACAGGCCGTGCTCGGCGGTGCGGTCGCCGGTGACGTTCATCAGCTCGGAGCCGTAGCGCAGGCTGCCGAGTCGGTCGAAGGTGGCGAAGGAGGTGCCGGCGTAGGCGGCCTCGTAGCCGAGCGCGCGGTCCAGCTCGGTGGCGTGGCCGATCGACTCGTGGATGGTCAGCCAGAGGTTGGACGGGTCGATGACCAGGTCGTAGCGGCCCGGGCGGACGCTCGGGGCCTTCATCTTCTCGGCCAGCAGGACGGGCAGTTCGGCGAGCTCGGCGTCCCAGTCCCACTCGGTGCCGGTCAGGTACTCGTAGCCGCGGCCGACCGGCGGGGCCAGGGTCTGCATCGAGTCGAAGGCGCCGGTGCGCTCGTCGACCGAGGTGGCCTCCAGGTCGGAGTGGAGCCGGATCCGCTGCTGGGTCGTCACGGTGCCCGCGGTGTCGGCGTAGAACTTGTTCTCCTGCACCGTCAGCAGCGCCGCCTGGACGTGCGAGACGCCCGGGGCGGCGAGCAGCCGGGAGCTGCGCTCGGCGAGCAGCGCGGTCTTGTCGGCGTCCGGCACCTCGAAGGGGTTGACCTCGTACGAGGAGACCCAGGTGACGTCCGCGTGGACGGGTTCGTCGGCCAGCTCGACCCGCTCGGTGGAGCCGGCCGCCCGGCTGATCCCGCCGGAGAGCCGGGCCACCGCGACGGCCTGGGCGGCGACCTCCGCCGCGGCCCCCGGGGTGAGGTCGACCCCGGCGGCGAAGCCCCAGGCGCCGTCCAGCAGCACCCGGACGGCGAAGCCCAGCTGGACGGTGTCGGAGGTGCCGGCCGGACGGGCGTCGCGCAGCCGCCAGGAGGCGCTGCGGACCCGCTCCAGGCGGAAGTCGGCGTGGGAGGCGCCGAGTTCGCGGGCCCGGGTGAGGGCGGCGTCGGCGAGGGCGTGCAGCGGCAGGGCGAGGAACAGCGGGTCGACGGCGCGTCCGTGCGCGGCGCCGGCGCTGTCGGCCGGAGGGATCGGAGGCAATCGGGCTCCCAGGTCGCGGAGGGTGGCGGTGCGGCGCCACAGGGGCGTCCGCACCGCATCATTTCCCTTCCACCGGGTTCCCGGCCAGCGCATCTGGTCCGGTGCGTTGCGGTTTCGGCCAGGGGGGTCCGGGGTCGTGCGCGGCCGTCAGGAGACGGACTCCCACCAGCCGTCCAGCTCCGGCGGGTTGTCCACGTCGATCCGCTCGCCGGGGCGCGGGACGGCCAGCGGGACGGCCTGGGCCTTGGCCTCCTTGAGCAGCCGTTCGATCGGCTCGGCCCAGGGGTGCAGGCCCAGGTTGAAGGTGCACCAGTGGACCGGCACCAGCAGCCCGGCGGTGAGGTCCCGGTGGGCGAGGACGGCGTCCTCGGGGGTCATGTGGATGTCCGGCCAGGCCGCGTCGTAGGCGCCGATCTGCACCAGGGCGGCGTCGAACGGGCCGTGCTGCGCGCCGATCCGGGCGTAGCCCTCGAAGTAGCCGGAGTCGCCGGTGTAGAAGACCTTGCGGGTGGGCCCGGCGATCACCCAGGAGCCCCACAGGGTGGTGTTGCGGGTCAGGCCGCGGCCGGAGAAGTGGTGCGCGGAGGTGAGGGTGAGGACCAGCTCGCCCAGGGTGCAGGTCTCGTCCCAGTCCAGCTCGATGATCCGGTGCTCGGGGACGCCCCAGCGGCGCAGGTGGCCGCCGATGCCGAGCGGCACCGCGAAGGGGGCGGACTGGCTGCGCACCAGGCGCTTGACGGTCGCCATGTCGAGGTGGTCGTAGTGGTCGTGGGAGATCAGCACCGCGTCGACCGGCGGCAGCTCCTCCAGCTCGACCGGGACGGGGTGCAGCCGCTTGGGGCCGACGTGGGCGGAGGGGGAGCAGCGGTCGCTCCAGATCGGGTCGAGCAGCACCCGCGAGCCCTCGATCTCGACCAGCGCGGAGGCGTGCCCGTACCAGGTGATCTCCACGCCCTCGGCGGCCGGGCCGGGGGCGGCGGCGGGGCGGACGGTGGGCACCGGGTGGGCCGGGACGCGGCCCTCGCGCTGGAACAGCATCCGGCGGACGGTGTCGCGGTCGACGCTGGGGGCGCTCCCGGCCCGGGCGAGGGTCGAGGGCGCGTTGTGGAAGACGCCGTCGCGGTACTGGGCGGAGTCCCGCACCCGCTCCTCGCGCCCGCCGTCGGGGCGGCGCCCGAACGCCGCCGGCAGGTCGCGCAGCGCCCAGGCGGTCGCGCCCAGGCCCGCGGCCAGGGCGGTGAGGGCGAGCAGTCGTCCGCGTCCGGTGGTGCTCCCGGGCCGTGCCTTGGTCATGCGCCCTGCCTTCGTTTCCTCGCCGGGACTCTTCGGGGGAAGGGTACGTCCGGCCCCGGGGTCGGCCCGCACCACGGGGGCAACGGGCACGCCCGCCCCCGTTGTTCCCGCACAGCGTTCCCGCACGGTCCGTTCTTTCGCGGCGGTGCCCCGGCCTGCGGCGGACGGCCGGCGGGCGCGGGGCGCCGGGGGCGCGGATTGTCGGATTGCGACAGTTCCTCCGGTGCGGCGCTGTGGGAGCTCGATTCGCCGCCGCCGCCGACCGCCCGATAGCGTCACACTGCGTACGCGTTCGGACGTACCCGCTCAGACACGGAGAGAGGTGGATCGTTGAGCCGCTCGGTTCTCGTCACCGGAGGAAACCGGGGCATCGGCCTCGCGATCGCCCAGGCCTTCGCCGAGGCGGGCGACAAGGTCGCCATCACCAGCCGTTCGGGCGAGGTGCCCGAGGCCCTCGCGAAGTTCGACGTCCTCGCGGTGCGCTGTGACATCACGGACGCCGCGCAGGTCGACGCCGCCTTCACCGAGATCGAGGAGAAGCACGGCGCGGTCCAGGTGCTGGTCGCCAACGCGGGCATCACCAACGACACCCTGCTGCTGCGGATGTCCGAGGAGGACTTCACCTCCGTCGTGGACACCAACCTGACCGGCACCTTCCGGGTGGTCAAGCGCGCGTCGAAGCTGATGATGCGCGCCAAGAAGGGCCGCGTGGTGCTGATCTCCTCCGTGGTGGGCCTCTCCGGCTCGCCGGGCCAGGCCAACTACGCCGCCTCCAAGGCCGGCCTGGTCGGCTTCGCCCGCTCGCTGGCGCGCGAGCTCGGCCCGCGCAACATCACCGTCAACGTGGTCGCCCCCGGCTTCGTCGACACCGACATGACCGCCGTGCTCAGCGACGAGCGCCGCGCGGAGATCGTCTCGGGCGTGCCGCTGGGCCGCTACGCGGCGCCCGCCGAGGTCGCGTCCACCGTGCGGTTCCTCGGTTCGGACGAGGCCGCGTACATCACCGGAGCCGTCATTCCCGTCGACGGCGGATTGGGCATGGGTCACTGATCATGAGTGGAATCCTCGAGGGCAAGCGGATCCTGATCACCGGTGTGCTGATGGAGTCCTCCATCGCCTTCCACACCGCTCGGCTGGCCCAGGAGCAGGGCGCCGAGATCATCCTCACCGCCTTCCCCCGCCCGAGCCTGACCGAGCGCATCGCCAGGAAGCTGCCGAAGCCGGTCAAGGTGCTGTCGCTGGACGTCTCCAGCCCGGAGGACCTGGCCGGCATCGCCGAGCAGGTCCGCGAGACCCTGCCGACCCTGGACGGCATCGTCCACTCGATCGGTTTCGCCCCGCAGGACGCCCTGGGCGGCAACTTCCTGGACACCCCGTGGGAGTCCGTGGCGACCGCGATGCACGTCTCGGCGTACTCGCTCAAGTCGCTCACCACGGCGCTGCTGCCGCTGATGCAGGACGGCGGCTCGGTCGTCGGCCTGACCTTCGACGCCCAGTACGCGTGGCCGCAGTACGACTGGATGGGCCCGGCCAAGGCCGCCCTGGAGTCGACCAACCGCTACCTGGCCCGCTACCTGGGCGAGCGGGACATCCGCTGCAACCTGATCTCGGCGGGCCCGATCGGCTCGATGGCCGCCAAGTCCATCCCGGGCTTCGGCGACCTGGCCGACACCTGGAACCACCGCTCCCCGCTCAAGTGGGACCTGAGCGACCCGGAGCCGGCCGGCCGCGGCGTCGTCGCCCTGCTGTCGGACTGGTTCCCGAAGACCACCGGCGAGATCATCCACGTCGACGGCGGTCTGCACGCGATCGGCGCCTGACCGACTGCTGTCCGCCACTGCCCGGCACCCCCGCGACGGGGGCGCCGGGCAGTGGCGTTTCCGGTTCCGTCCGGGGCTGGGGCGCGCCTACGCGTCGGCGGTGGCGCAGGCGCCGATGGCGCGGCCGGCCTCGACCGAGGCGCGCTGGGGGTCGCCGTCCCGGATGGCGTCCCGGATGGTGTGGTGGCCGATGTAGCGCTCGGCGATCAGCTCGGGGCCGACGTCGTTGCGCAGGTGCTCGCGGGTGACCTCGCCGAGGTCGGAGTAGACGGCCAGCAGCACGTCGTTGTGGGCGGCGGCCACCACGGCGTGGTGGAAGGCGGCGTCGGCCTGGACAAAGTCCTCGGCGTCGCCGGAGTGCCAGGCGGCCTCGCGCCGTTCGAGCGCGGCGTCCAGCAGGCCGAGGTCGCGCTCGGTGCGGCGGGCGGCGGCCAGGCCGGCGGCGGAGGTCTCCAGCGCCGCCCGCAGCTCGGCGACCTGCCCCTGGTCGGCGTCGGCGAAGCGGCGGTGCATCACCCCGGCCAGCTCGCTGGTGGCCAGGACGTACGTGCCGGAGCCCTGGCGGATGTCGAGCAGCCCGTTGTGGGCGAGGGCCCGGACGGCCTCCCGGACGGTGTTGCGGGCCACCCCCAGCTGCTCGACCAGGGCGGCCTCGGTGGGGATGCGCGAGCCGACGGGCCACTCCCCGGAGGTGATCTGGGCGCGCAGCTGCGCGATCACCTGGTCGGACAACGGGGTGCGCCTCGGCGAGGACAGCGCCACGGGGACTCCTAGCGACTACGGGGTTGGGTGGGCCGTGGGGGGAAAGTGGCTGATGGACGAACGGGTCGGGACATCATGCCAATTCCGAGGTGCATCAATTCATCCCATCATTCTATGATGGCGCCCATGCCTCCCGCAGCAGACACCACCACCACCTCCTCCCCACGGAGCGGAGAGCGGCCGCAGACCGAGCGGCCGTCCGTCCCCGGCAAGTACCTCGGCGTGCTGTTCGCCGTCGCGATCGCCGCCGCCGCCTTCAACCTGCGCCCCGTGGTCACCAGCCTCGGGCCGCTGCTCGACCAGGTCCGCGACGACCTCGGGATGAACCCGACGCTCGCCGGGCTGCTGACCGCCGTCCCCTCGCTGTGCTTCGCGCTGTTCGGCCTCGCCGCTCCGAGCGCGGCCCGCCGGATCGGCCCGATCGCCGTGATCACGGCCGGCATGGCCGCCATCACGGCGGGTGTGCTGGCCCGCTCCTTCGCCGGCGGTACGGCGGTGTTCCTGCTGTTCACCGCGCTCGCCCTGGCCGGGGTGGCGGTCTCCAACGTGCTGCTGCCGGTGGTCATCAAGCGGTACTTCCCGGAGAAGGTCGGTCCGATGATCGGCCTGTACTCCATGGCGCTGTCCGCGGGCACCGCGCTGGCCGCCCTGGTCAGCGTGCCGCTGACCAGCTCGCTCGGCGGCGACTGGCGTTACGGCCTGGGCAGCTGGGCCGCCCTGGGGGCGCTCGCCCTGCTGCTCTGGCTGCCGCTGCTGATCGCCAAGCGCGAGCGCGGCGAGCGGGCCGGCGGCGCCGCCGCCCCCGCCAGGCTGCCGATCACCCGCAGCCGCACGGCCTGGGCGATGGCCTGCTTCTTCGGCCTCCAGGCCACCGGCGCCTACGTGGTGATGGGCTGGCTGCCGAAGATCTTCCAGGACTCCGGCATCGACAAGGGCACCTCCGGGGTGCTGCTCGCGGTCACCATGGTGATCGGCGTGCCGGTCTCCTTCGTGCTGCCCAACCTGGCCGCCCGGCGCGGTGACCAGCGGATCTTCGTGGTGCTGCTGGCCTGCTGCGGCATCGCCGGGTACTCCGGGCTGGCGCTCGCCCCGGCCGGGGCGCCGTGGGTGTGGGCCGTGCTGGTGGGCCTGTCCAACTGCGCCTTCCCGCTGGTGCTGACCATGATCGGGCTGCGTGCCCGGACGGCCGGCGGGGTGGCCCAGCTGTCCGTCTTCGCCCAGGGGCTCGGCTACCTGATCTCCGTCCCGGGCCCGATCCTGATCGGCCGGATCTACGACGTCACCGGTGAGTGGTACTGGCCGCTGGGCTTCCTGGCCCTGCTGCTGGTGCCGCAGATGCTGTTCGGCCTGCGCGCCGCCCAGGCCCGGCACATCGAGGACGAGGCCGTCCTGCCCGCCGAGCGGGTCAAGGCCTGACCGCGAAGGTCAAGGCCTGGCCAAGGCGGTGGGGCCCGCCGTGGACGGGCGTGTTCGGGGTGGGAGAATCCCGACATGCCCGTTCTCGACCCGAACCCCACCGACGGCCGCAAGCAGCTCGGCCGCATCGCCCTCCTCTTCGGCGGCATCGTGGTGCTGGTGGCGATCATCGCCACCGTCGCCGCCCAGATCGGTTGACCGCCGCCCGTAGCGCCGCCGCACTCCCGGTGACACCCGGCCGACGGGGCATGATGGCACCCGCCACCCCGGGGAGTGGCGGCAACCGGGAGCATCGCGCCCCCGGCCCGCTTTTCTGCCAAGCTTGCTGGGTATGAGCGCCGACACGCCCCGCAGGATCATCGTTCTCCGCCACGCCAAGGCCGACTGGCCGAACGGCGTGGACGACCACGAGCGGCCGCTGGCCGACCGGGGCCGTCACCAGGCCCCGGACGCCGGCCGCTGGCTGGTCGACTCCGGCATCAACCCCGACTTCGTGCTCTGCTCCACCGCCCTGCGCACCCGCGAGACCTGGAAGCTGGCGGCGCACGAGCTGCCCAAGCGGGCCCGCCGGACGGTGTACGAGGACCGGATCTACGAGGCCAGCCCGGGCGAGATCATCGCCGTCCTCCAGGAGACCCCGGAGGAGTACGCGGACGTGGTGCTGGTCGGCCACAACCCCGGGGTGCTGGGCCTGACCCAGGTGCTCGCCGGGGACGCGGGCGACCCGGACGCGCTGGAGCGGCTGCGCCTGGGCGGCTTCCCGACGGCGGCGGTCGCGGTGCTCAGCTTCGGCGGCTCGTGGAAGGGCGTCGAGCCGGGCGTGGCCGAGCTGGTCTCGTACTACACGCCGCAGGACTGACCTCCGGGCCCGGCCGGGCCGCGGAACACCGAGGGGCGCGCGGGTCGATCCGCGCGCCCCCCCGCCCGGGGCACGCCCCCGGAGACCCAGAGCCCCCCCGCGGCCCCCGCGACCACCACCCGGGGGGTACCGAGGAGGTAAAGCACCGGG
>NZ_JBHJWG010000048.1:0-16090 GCF_042266305.1 Kitasatospora sp. NPDC056076 | reverse complement strand
GCCCCGGGTGTAGCCATACAACCCGCGCCTCTACCCCCCCGCCGCCCGGCCCGGCCGGCGCACCCCGCGGGGGCGCGCGCCCCCCCCCCCCCCCCCCTCGGCCGTCGGCACGCCTCAGTCGACCGAGAGCCCGCCGTCGGCCGCCTCGACCTCCTCGCGGGTGATCCCGAGCAGGTACAGCACGGTGTCCAGGAAGGGCACGTTCACCGCGGTGTCGGCGGCCTCGCGCACCACGGGCTTGGCGTTGAAGGCCACCCCGAGCCCGGCCGCGTTCAGCATGTCCAGGTCGTTGGCGCCGTCGCCGATCGCCACCGTCTGCGACAGCGGCACCTTCGCCTGCTCGGCGAACCGGGCCAGCCAGCGGGCCTTGCCCGCGCGGTCCACGATCTCGCCGACCACCCGGCCGGTGAACCTGCCGTCCACCACCTCCAGGGTGTTGGCCGCCGCGAAGTCCAGCCCCAACTGCTCCACCAGGTGGTCGGTGACCTGGGTGAACCCGCCGGACACCACCGCGACCTGGAAGCCCAGCCGCTGGAGCGTACGGATCAGGGTGCGCGCCCCCGGCGTGAACCGGACCTCCGCGCGCACCTTCTCGGTCACCGAGGCGTCCAGTCCGGCCAGCAGGGCGACCCGGGCCCGCAGCGACTCGGCGAAGTCCAGCTCGCCGCGCATCGCCGCCGCCGTCACCTCGGCGACCTCCTCCTCGCAGCCCGCGTGGGCGGCGAACAGCTCGATCACCTCGTCCTGGATGAGCGTGGAGTCCACGTCCATCACCACCAGGCGCTTGGCCCGGCGCTCCAGCCCGGCGGCCACCACCGCGACGTCCACCCGCTGGGCGGCCGCCTCCTGGGCCAGTTCGGCCCGCAGCTCCTCGGTGGCCACACCGGAGACGGCCAGTTCGACCGCCGTCACCGGGTACTTGGCGAGGCGGAAGACGCGGTCGATGTTGCCGCCCGCCACGGTGATCCGGGAGGTCAGCGCGGAGACGGCGGCCGCGGTCAGCGGGTGGCCGAGCACCGTCACGTGCGAACGGCCCTCACGGCGCGGGCGGTTGTCGCCGATGCCGGAGAGGATCTCGGCCTGGAGCTTCTGCTCCTCCGCCCAGCGGTGCACGGTGGCCCGCAGGCCGCCCTCCGCGTCGGGCGAGCGGGGCGGGGTGACCAGGGCGCACAGCGTGATGCGACCACGGGTGACGACCTGCTCGATGTCGATGACGTCGACGCCGAAGCCGGCCAGGGTGGCGAAGAGGCCGGCGGTGATGCCGGGGCGGTCCTTGCCGAACACCTTGACGAGCAGGGTGCGCTCGTCCGCGGTCCGGGGCTGGGCGGCGGGGAGGGGCTCAGCGGCCAGGGGCGATGCGTTCATGGTGGCTCCCACGCTACCGGTCGGCCGCCCCGCCGGGGGCACCTGTCCCACCTCGCGGGACACCCGTGCCCGCGGCCCGACCGGCAGCCCCGGGTAGCAGCCTGGTCACAGTCACCCGGGGTGACTTTCACCCGCGGACGGCGGGCTGGAATGATTCCCCCCGTCAGTCAGAGGAACAGTGCACCCCCGGCCGGGGGCCAAATCGGGGGAACCGAGAGAGCGGGGCAGGCAAGCAGTGCCGCAACTCGTCATTGATATCAACGGACAGCAGCGGACTCTTGAGCCCGGGCGGTCCTACACCATCGGGCGCAACCCGCAGTCGGACTTCACGTTCGACGACGCCAGGGTCTCCTGGCAGCACGGGACCATCGGCTTCAACGGCAGCGGTTGGCAGCTGGACGACCACGGCAGCACCAACGGCACCTACGTGGCCGGCGCCCGCACCATGCAGGCCCAGCTGTTCCCCGGTGCCGTGGTGAACCTGGGCAACCCGGAGAACGGCCCCCGACTCGCCTTCTCCGCACCCGCCCACGCCGCCGCCCCGCAGCCCACCCCGGTGCACGAGGCCGTCACCAGCCGCAGCCCCGCCCCGACGCCCCAGCAGCCCGCCCCGCAGCAGGCCTGGGCGGGTCAGGACCCGTACCAGCAGCAGCCGCAGGCGCAGCAGGCCTGGCCGCAGCAGCAGCCCGCGCAGCAGTACGTGCCGCAGCAGCAGGCCGCCCAGCCGTACCCGCCGCAGGACCAGCGGGCGGCGCAGCACGGCGGCTTCCCCGGGCAGCAGGGCTTCCCGGCCCCGCCGGAGCACGGCGGCGGCGGCCCGCAGCCGACGGTGATCCGCAACCTGACGGCCGGGATGCGCACCGTCCGGATCGGCCGCGCGCTGGACAACGACGTCGTGGTGTCCGACCTCCAGGTCTCCCGGCACCACGCCGAGCTGCGCCAACTGCCGGACGGCCGCTACGAGATCGTCGACCTCGGCAGCCACAACGGCATCTTCCTCAACGGCCAGCGGGTGCAGCGCCAGCTGATGGGCCCGCAGGACCGGCTGACCGTCGGCCACTCCGGCTTCCAGCTGGTCGGCGACCAGCTGCAGGAGTTCGTCGACACCGGCGCGGTCTCCTTCTCCGCCCGCCACCTGACCGTCGAGGTCGACCACAAGGGCGGCAAGAAGGTCCTGCTCGACGACGTCAGCTTCGGCGTCCCGGAGAAGTCCCTGGTGGCCGTCATCGGCCCGTCCGGCTCCGGCAAGTCGACCCTGCTGCGCGCCCTCACCGGCTACCGCCCGGCCGACCGCGGCGAGGTGCTGTACGACGGCCGCAACCTCTACAAGCAGTTCGCCGAACTCCGCTCCCGGATCGGCCTGGTGCCGCAGTCGGAGATCCTGCACCGCGAGCTGACCGTCCGGAAGGGCCTCAAGTACGCGGCCCAGCTGCGCTTCCCCGGCGACACCGAGGCGAGCGAGCGCAACGCCCGGATCGACGAGGTGCTGTACGAGCTGCGCCTGGACAAGCGTGCCGACAACAAGATCACCGCACTCTCCGGTGGCCAGCAGAAGCGCGTCTCGGTCGCCCTCGAACTGCTCACCAAGCCCTCGCTGATCTTCCTGGACGAGCCCACCTCGGGCCTCGACCCGGGTATGGACCGCGAGGTCATGCAGATGCTGCGCGGCCTGGCCGACGACGGCCGCACCATCCTGGTCGTCACCCACTCGGTGGCCGAACTCGCGCTCTGCGACCGGCTGCTGGTGATGGCGCCGGGCGGCGCGGTGGCCTACTTCGGCCCGCCGGACGAGGCGCTGCACTTCTTCGGGTACGAGACCTGGGCGGACGTCTTCCAGGCCTTCGAGAACTACCCCGACCACGACTGGGCCGGCCGCTACCGCGGTTCGGTGCACTACCAGCAGTACTCCGCCCCGACCGTCGAGGCGGGCGAGGTGCAGCACGTCCAGGTCGCCCAGGAGGCCGTCCGCCCGCCCAAGCCGCAGAGCTGGGGCTCGCAGCTGTGGACGCTGATGCGCCGCTACATGTCGGTGCTCGCCTCGGACCGCGGCTTCCTGGCGCTGTCGGTGCTGCTGCCCGCGGTGATCGGCGCGGTCAGCGTGCTGATCCCCAACGAACCGGGGCTCGCCCCCAACCCGAAGACCCAGTTGCACCTCAACAACGGGGCCGCGACGATCCTGCTGATCCTGGCGATCGGCGCCTGCTTCTCCGGGGCGGCCAACTCGGTCCGCGAGCTGATCAAGGAACGGGCGATCTACGAACGGGAACGGGCCACCGGCCTGTCCCGGTCGGCGTACATGATGTCCAAGATCATCGTGCTGGGCGTCTTCTCGGTCATCCAGGGCGCGATCATCTCCGCCGTCGGCTTCCTGCCGCGCAAGCTCCCCGAGCACGGCCTGATCGTCAAGAACATCCCGATGATCGAGATGACCATCGGCATGATCCTGCTCAGCTTCGCCGCGATGATGTTCGGCCTGATGATCTCCGCGCTGGTGAAGACCGCCGAGAAGACCATGCCGCTGCTGGTCATGTTCGCCATCGTCCAGGTCGTGTTCACCGGCTGCCTCTTCCAGATCTTCGGCAAGCCCGGCCTGGAGCAGGTCGCCTGGCTGATGCCGGCCCGCTGGGGCACCGGCATGGTGTCCACCACGCTCGACCTGTCGCACCTCATGGGCCCCTGGAACAAGGACTTCCAGAACCCCAACTACGACCCGCTGTGGTCCCACAGCGTCGCCCAGTGGTCGATCGACGCGGGCGTGCTGATCGTCATCTCGGTCGTGATCGGCGTGATCGTGACCCGGCTGCAGCGCCGGCACGAGCCCGAGGTCATGCAGAAGGGCTGACGTCCGCAGCCGCCGAAGGGCGCTCCACCCGGTTCCGGGGGAGCGCCCTTCGGCGTTCCCGGCCCCTCCCGCCCGCCGGGTGGGCCCATCGGCCTAGGTCCCCGGACCCGCGCCCGGAGCGGCCGGGGACGGACGCGGACGCCCCCGCGCCGGCGGTAGTTTGGCGGTATGCCCAGCCCGACCGGTGACCACCGGACCCCCCTCGACCCGCGCTCCGCCTGCGACCCGCTGGCCGGCATCGAGGCCGTCAGCCAGGCCCTGCTCGCGATGAGCCGGCACCTGGAGGTCCGCGAGGTGCTGCGCCGCATCACCGCCTCCGCCCGCGACCTGCTCGGCGCCGAGTACGCGGCCCTCGGTGTGCCCGACGACCACGGCGGCTTCGCCCAGTTCGTGGTCGACGGCATCACCGACGAGCAGTGGCGGGCCATCGGCCCGCTGCCCCGCCAGCACGGCGTGCTCGCCGAACTGCTGCACGAGACCGGCCCCACCCGCCTCACCGACGTCCGCAAGGCCCCGGCCTTCGAGGGCTGGCCCGCCGCCCACCCCGAGATGGACGCCTTCCTCGGCATGCCGATCCTCGACACCGAGGCCGGCGAGGACGAACCCCGGGTGACCGGCGTCATCTTCCTCGCCAACAAGCGCGGCGGCGGCCTGTTCACCGACCACGACGAGGAACTGCTGCGGATCCTCGCCGCCCACGCCGCCCTCGCCCTCACCAACGCCCGGCTGTACGAACGCAGCCGCGAACTCACCCTGGCCGGCGAGCGCGCCCGGATCGCCCACGACCTGCACGACGCCGTCTCGCAGAAGCTGTTCTCGCTGCGGCTGACCGCCAAGGCCGCCGCCAAGCTCGTCGACCGCGACCCGGCCCGGGCCCGCGCCGAGCTGGAGGAGGTCGCCCGGCTCGCCGCCGAGGCCGCCGACGAACTGCGCGCCGTGGTGGTCGAACTGCGCCCCGCCGCCCTGGAGGAGGACGGGCTGAGCGCCACCCTCGCCTCCCAGGTGCAGGTCCTCGACCGCGCCCACACCGCCGACCTCGCCTTCGCCGCCGACGGCGTCCGCGCCCTGCCGCCCGCCCAGGAGGCCGCGCTGCTGCGGGTCGCCCAGGAGGCGCTGCACAACGCGCTGCGCCACTCCGGCGCCGGCCGGGTCACCGTCACCCTGGCCGGCACCCCCGCCCGCGGCGCCGTGCTGCGGGTGCGCGACGACGGCCGGGGCTTCGACCCCGAGTCCGTCCGCCGGGCCGGCCGCCACCTCGGCCTGGCCTCGATGCGCGACCGCGCGGCCGCCGTCGGCGGCACGCTCACCCTGGAGTCCGCCCCCGGCAAGGGGACGCTCGTCGAGATGGAGGTCCCCGGTGCCTGAGAGCACGCCGTCGATCCGCGTCCTGCTGGTCGACGACCACCAGGTGGTCCGCCGCGGGCTGCGCACCTTCCTGGAGGTCCAGGACGACATCGAGGTGGTCGGGGAGGCCGCCGACGGGGCCGAGGGCGTCGAGCGCGCCCGCGAACTGGACCCGGACGTCGTCCTGATGGACCTCAAGATGCCCGGCGTCGACGGCATCGAGGCGCTGCGCACCCTCAAGGACGGCGGCAGCCGGGCCCGGATCCTGATCGTCACCAGCTTCACCGAGCACCGCACCATGGTCCCCGCGCTGCGGGCCGGCGCCGCCGGGTACGTCTACAAGGACGTGGACCCGGAGGCGCTGGCCGGGGCGATCCGCTCGGTGCACGCCGGGCACGTGCTGCTCCAGCCCGAACTGGCCGAGGCGCTGCTCGCCGACGACGGCCCGCGCGCCCCGCAGGGCCGCGGCGGCACCCTCACCGAGCGCGAGCGCGAGGTGCTCGGCCACATCGCCGACGGCCGCTCCAACCGGGAGATCGCCCGCAGCCTGCACCTGTCGGAGAAGACGGTGAAGACCCACGTCTCCAACATCCTGATGAAGCTGGACCTCGCCGACCGCACCCAGGCCGCGCTGTGGGCCGTCCGCACCGGCGAGGCCCGGGCCTGAGGCCCCTCGCCCGCAGTTCCCTCCCGGGGTTTCCCTCCCGGCGGTTCCCTCCCCGCCGTTCCCGCGACCGTCAGTGGTCCTCGCGCTCGTCCACCAGGGCGTTGTAGGCGGCGACCTGGGCCCGCCGGGCGGTGCGCCGCAGCGGGGCCAGCACCGACTGCCGGGCGGCCATCTCGGAGGCGCTCACGGCCGCGCCGTGGCCGCCCGCGGCGATCGCCAGCAGGGCGGACACCTGGCGGGCCGACTCCAGCACCCGGACGGCGCGCGGCGGGTAGCCGGGGGCCAGCAGCTCGGCGTGGCCGCGCCGGCGGTACGCCTCCAGGGCGCGCAGCGCCTCCGGGCCCGCGCCCGCCACGTCCAGCCCGGCCAGCAGGACGGTCGCCTCGCGCAGCCCCTCCGCCAGCTCGCGCTCGGCCTCGTGCAGCGAGGGCACGTCCGCTGGCGGGGCGTCGCCGACCTCGGCGCAGCGCCACAGCACGGTGGCCGAGCGGTCGCCCGCCGGACCGAACACCGTGATCTCCGGCACCAGTCCCAGCGGTGCGCCGACCGCGAGCACGGCCTCGCCGGCCGCCATGGCGCGCTCGTTGAACGCCGCCGGGCCGGTCAGGCCCAGCGGGTGCCCGGCCGAGGGCAGCGCCAGCCGCAGGCCCTTCACACCCAGCACCCGCAGCCGCCCCAACGCCCAGGTCAGCGCGTGCTGCTCGCCCGGGGCGTCCCCGGGCAGCCCGGTCACCCGGTGGCCCTCGTCGGCGCCGAGCACGGCCTCGGCGGCGTCGTCCGGCGCCACCAGGCCGCTCAGCAGAGCGTTGCCCCAGGCGGTCAGCCGCCCCGAACGGGGCTCTTCGTACGGATTGTCGGCAGGAGTCACGAGCATCCGGCCAGCCTACGGAATCGGCGGTCATCCGCGTGGCGTAGGTTTGCCCATGCGCGTGCGGCGCACCCATCCCGTGCCCACCGGCTGCCGGGGTCGGTCCGCCGCCCGCACCGACGGCCGACATTTTTGGTATTTGGGGAAGGCGTGGGCATGAGCGACGTGCTGGAGCTGGTGGACGTATCCGTGGTCCGGGAGGGGCGCGCGCTGGTCGACCAGGTCTCGTGGTCCATCTCCGAGGGTGAGCGCTGGGTCATCCTGGGCCCGAACGGCGCCGGCAAGACCACCCTGCTGCAGATCGCCTCCTCGTACCTCTTCCCGACCTCGGGCAAGGTCTCGGTGCTGGGCGAGAAGCTGGGCGAGATCGACGTCTTCGAGCTGCGCTCCCGGATCGGCCTGGCCGGCGCCTCGATGTTCGACAAGCTGCCGGCCGAGCAGACCGTGCTGCAGACCGTGCTCACCGCGGCGTACGGCATGACGGTCAGCTGGCAGGAGTCCTACGAGCAGTCCGACGAGGGCCGCGCCCTCGCCCTGCTCGACCGGATGGGCATGGCCGGCCTGACCGGCCGCAAGTTCGGCACCCTCTCCGAGGGCGAGCGCAAGCGCACCCTGATCGCCCGCGCCCTGATGACCGACCCCGAGCTGCTGCTGCTCGACGAGCCGGCGGCCGGCCTGGACCTCGGCGGCCGGGAGGACCTGGTCCGCCGGCTCGGCGCGCTGGCCCAGGACGAGTTCGCGCCGGCCATGGCGATGGTCACCCACCACGTCGAGGAGATCGCCCCCGGCTTCACCCACGTGCTGATGATCCGCCAGGGCAGGGTGCTCACGGCCGGCCCGATCGACACCGAGCTGACCGCCCGCAACCTCTCCAAGTGCTTCGGCCTGCCGCTCACCCTGGAGCGCCACGGCGACCGCTGGTCGGCGCAGGGACTGCCGCTGGGCTGACCCCGGGTCCGTCCGCTTCGGGCCTGTCGGAACCGGTCGCACGTGCGACCGGTTTCCGCCCCTCGACCTGCGGGAACTGTCCGCCTCGAAGGCCCTTCGCTCCCTAGGATGGTCGTGTGGACAGTTGGACCTGGTGGCTCCTGGCCGCCGCAGCGCTCGGCATACCGCTGGTGCTCACCGCGATGCCGGAGTTCGCCATGTTCGCGATCGGCGCGCTCGTGGCCTCCGGCGCGGCCGGACTGGGCGCGGGGGTGGTCCTCCAGGCCGTGACCTTCCTGGTGGTCTCGGTCGCACTGGTGGCCTTCGTCCGGCCGATCGCCTACCGGCAGCTCCAGAAGGGCCCGCAGGTCAAGATGGGCATCGAGGCGCTGCACGGCGCCACCGCGGTCGTCGCGGAAACCGTCGACGGGGAGGGCGGTCGGATCAAGCTCAACGGTGAGATCTGGTCGGCCCGCGCGCTCCACCCGGACCAGGTCTACCAGCCCGGGCAGCAGGTCGACGTCGTCGAAATCCAGGGCGCGACCGCCCTGGTCGTCTAGGGGAGAGTCCGTGGAACCCGTCCTTATCGTTTTGGTCGTCCTGGTCGTGGTGGCCTTCATCGCGCTGATCAAGACGATCCAGGTCATCCCGCAGGCCAGCGCCGCGATCGTGGAGCGCTTCGGCCGCTACACCCGGACGCTCAACGCGGGGCTGAACATCGTCGTGCCGTTCATCGACCGGGTCCGCAACCGGATCGACCTGCGCGAGCAGGTCGTCCCGTTCCCGCCCCAGCCGGTGATCACCCAGGACAACCTGGTCGTCAACATCGACACCGTCATCTACTACCAGGTCACCGACCCCCGGGCCGCCACCTACGAGGTCGCCAGCTACATCCAGGCCATCGAGCAGCTGACCGTCACCACGCTGCGCAACATCATCGGCTCGATGGACCTGGAGTCCACCCTGACCTCGCGCGAGGTCATCAACGCCGGTCTGCGCGGGGTGCTGGACGAGGCCACCGGCAAGTGGGGCATCCGGGTCAACCGCGTCGAGCTCAAGGCGATCGAGCCGCCGACCTCCATCCAGGACTCGATGGAGAAGCAGATGCGCGCCGACCGTGACAAGCGCGCCGCGATCCTCACCGCCGAGGGCCAGCGCCAGGCGCAGATCCTCAAGGCCGAGGGTGAGAAGCAGGCGGACGTGCTCCGGGCCGAGGGTGAGGCGCAGGCCGCGGTGCTGCGCGCCGACGGTGAGGCGGCCGCGATCCGGACGGTCTTCGAGGCCATCCACGACGGCGACGCCGACCAGAAGCTGCTCGCCTACCAGTACCTGCAGACCCTGCCCGAACTGGCCAAGGGCGACTCCAACAAGCTCTGGATCATCCCCAGCGAGGTCGGCGACGCGCTCAAGGGCCTCGGCGGGGCCTTCGGCGGCCTGACCGGCAACGGCGGCGGGATGAACGGCGGCGCGGTGGCCGCGCCGAGCGTCCCCCAGGCGCCCCCGGCGGCGACCCAGGTGCCGCTGGACCCGGCGGCCGGGCCGCGGCCGGTGGACGTCGAGAAGGGCGCCGCCCGCCCCCGGGTGGACCCGGCGCGGGAGTACCGCAAGATCGACCCGGAGTGATCGAACCGGAGTGACCGACCTGGAGTGATCGGATCGGAGTGACCGACCCGGAGTGGTCGGACCGGTCCTCCGGTCAGGGCCCGCTGCCTGCTGGTGGCGGGCCCCGCTGTTTCTCCGGTCGGCGCCCGGGCGGCGTCCCGCGTGGCGCCCGTGCCGCGTCCCGCGTGCTGCCCCGGCGGTGTGGCGTACGTCCCGAATGGTGGTCGGGCCTGGTCGGGCCGGTGCGCCGTCCGGCATGATCCCCTCGGACAGGACCACGAGGAGGGGTGACCCATGACGCTCTGGGAGGCGATCGCCGTCCTGGTGGCCGGCGTCGGTGCCGGGATGATCAACGTGATCGTCGGCTCCGGCACCCTGATCACCTTCCCGGTCCTGCTCGCGGTCGGCATCCCGCCGGTGACCGCCAACATCTCCAACTCCTTCGGCCTGGTGCCCGGTTCGCTCAGCGGCGTGTTCGGCTACCGCCGCGAACTGGCCGGCCAGGGCCGCCGGCTGCGCCGGATGGGCACCGCCTCGCTGCTCGGCGGGCTGCTCGGCGCGCTGCTGCTGACCAGACTGCCCAGCGGCGCCTTCGACGCGATCGTCCCGGTGCTGATCCTGCTCGCCCTCGTCCTGGTGGTGGTCCAGCCCCGGGTGGCCAAGGCCGTCGCGGCCCGGCGGCGCGCCGACGGCGATCCGGACGGCGGCCCGGTGCTGCTGGCCGGGGTGTTCCTCACCGGCATCTACGGCGGCTACTTCGGCGCCGCCCAGGGCGTCCTGCTGATGGCGCTGATGGGCATGCTGCTCCAGGAGGAGCTGCAGCGGATCAACGCGGTGAAGAACGCGCTGGCGCTGATCGTCAACGGGGTCGCCGCCCTGTTCTTCCTGTTCACCTCGACGGTGAACTGGACGGCCGCCGGGCTGATCGCGGCGGGCTCGCTGGTCGGCGGCCTGATCGGCGCCAAGGTCGGCCGCCGCCTCCCGCCGGCCGCGCTGCGCGGGGTCATCGTGGTGGTCGGGCTCGCGGCCGTCACCAAGCTGCTGCTGAGCTGAGTTGACCGGGCTTCGGACGGCTGTGGGATCGTACGACCGACCGAACCGTCGTCCGTGAACCGGAGAGTGTGCCATGGCCCTGGAGATGCGCGAGATCTGCGAGCGCTGTGAGGTGTCGCTGACCGCCGACGGCCCCGCCTCGATATGTTCCTTCGAGTGCACCTTCTGCGCCGACTGCACCGAGGCCATGGCCGCCAACTGCCCCAACTGCGGGGGCGAACTGGTGGTCCGTCCGCGTCGGAAGGCCGCCTGACCGGCACCCCGCCCGACCGGCACCCCGCCGGTCCGACCGACGACCCCCGGAGCGCACCGATGAGCAGCAGGGCCCGACTGAGCGAGGACGAGACCGTGGCGGCCCTGGCGGCGGTGCCGCTGTGGCGCCGGGACGGCGACAGCATCGTCCGCAGCGCCGACGCCCCCGACTTCCCGGCCGCGATCCGGGTGGTCGTCGCCGTCGCCGAACAGGCCGAGGCGCTCGACCACCACCCCGACGTCGACATCCGCTGGCGCACCCTGCGCTTCGTGCTGTCCACGCACAGCGCCGGCGGTCTCACCGGTCTGGACTTCACCCTCGCCGCCCGGATCGACGAGGCCCTGCGCGCGGAGTCCGCGGCCTGAGGATCGCTCTGCCCTGGTCCGGCCCGCGCATGCCCGTTCCGGCCCGCTGTGGCCCGCTGTGGCCCCGCGCCCAGGGGCCGGGCGGTCGGCCGGGGCGGGCGTGAGATGCTGACTGCCGCAATCGGCAGGCAGTGGGGGCAGGGAGGGACGGAACGGTGGCGCAGGAGCCCTTCGGAGACCCCCACGCCCAGCAGCAGCCGTGGTACCCCCAGGGCCCGCAGCAGGGCTGGCCGGGGTACCACGACCAGCAACAGCAGGCGCAGTGGCAGCAGCAGTCGTCGCAGTCGCCGTCGGAATCGCACGGGCAGTGGTCGCAGGCGCCGCACCACGAGCAGCCGGGCGGTCACTGGCAGCCGGCCTACGACCAGCAGGGCGGCTACGGGCAGACCGGCTACGTCGAGGGCGGGTACGCCCACGAGCAGCCGCACCAGCCGTACCAGCAGCCGCACTCCGGGTACCCGGAGTACTCGGAGTACCCGGAGTTCCCGCACCACGGGCAGCAGCCGTACGCCGTCGAGCCGCAGGAGCGCCCGGTGGCGGACGGACTGTACGTCCCGGCGGGGGCGGAGTACTCGGCCGACGGGTACGTGCGGCTGGAGGAGTCCCCGGCGGAGCCGGCGACCTCCGTGGGGGAGGCCGGTGACCACGGTGCCGTGCCTGCCGAGCCGGCTGAGCCCGCTGAGCCCGCCGCATCGGCCGGGCGCTCGCGGGCGGCCCGGCGCGGTGGCAGCGCTTCCGCGTCGTCTTCGTCCCCCGCTTCCGCCGGTGCTTCCTCGCTGGTGGACAAGGTCCGGTCGGCCGTCCTGACCGGGGAGCACGTGCCCAGTCGACGGGCCCTGCTGGTGCGGACCGGTGCCGGGGTGGCGGCGCTCGGCGTGCTGATAACCGCCGCGCTGACGGTCGGTGCCGAGGGCGGCGGGAGTGCGGCGGCGAGCAGCGGAGGCGAGCCCGGGTTCGCGGTGGCGCACACCAAGGCCTGGTCCGCGCAGCCCGTCGCCGCCGCGCAGCCCGCGGGTGACGACACGCTGGTCGGCAGCTGGCTGCTGGCCGACGCGGTGGTCCGCGCCGACGGCTCCGGCGTGCACGCCTACGACCGGACGGCGGGTAAGCCGACCTGGTCGGTCGAGCCCCCGGCGGCCGGGGCCGTCCCGTGCGGACTGTCGGCAGGCGTGAACCAGGCCGGGCTGGGCGTCGCCCTGTTCCGGCCGCAGGCCGACCCGAAGAGCCCCTGCACGCTGGTCGCCGCCGTGGACACCAAGACCGGCAAGACCGCCTGGACCAAGACCGTCTCGGACGCCAAGGGCGCCTACTCGGCGCGGATCGGCGTCACCGAGGACATGGTGATCGCGGTCGGCGACGACCGGGCGGTGGCCTGGGCGTCGGCCGACGGGAAGGACGTCTGGCAGTACACCGGCCAGGGCAAGTTCTGCACCCTCTCCGGCGGCGTCACCGGGAAGACCGTGCTGGTCGCCTCGACCTGCGCCGACTCCACACCCGCCGACCAGGCCGTCTCGCTGAACGCGGCGGACGGCAAGGTCGGTTGGTGGCGGGGCCTGAACAACCAGCCGAAGACCGTCACCGTGCTCTCCGCCGAACCCGCCGTGGTGCTCACCACCGGAGCGAAGCCCGAGGACGACCGGGTGTTCGCCTGGGGGTCGGCGGGCGATCCGGCCGCCGAGATCCCGGTGGTCACCGACGGCGGCCGGCTGGTCCTCACCCACGGAACGTTTTCGGCCACCCCCGAGGTCTTCTTCGAGGGCCGCACGATGGTGGCCGCGATGACCCCGGCGAACCCGGGCGGGCCGGTGTCCGCGGTCGGCTACGACCTGGACACCGGCAAGCAGCGCTGGAAGGCGCCGACCGCCGCCAAGGGCACCGCCCGGGCCGTCGGCATCGACGGCGGCTCGCTGGTGCTGGCCGCCGACGAGCGCCGCGACCAGCCCGCCCGCCTCGGCCGCTTCCCGCTGGCGGGCGGCCAGGAGGCGGTCGGCGGCAACTTCCCGTCCGGCACCGGCTCGCTGCTGCTCTCCGGGCGGGTGCTGATCGGTGGCGGGCAGGTGGTCGTGGTGCCCGAGCACGCGGCCAACTACGGCACGGCCGCGGGCTTCCAGGCGAAGGGCTGAGCCCGCGGGGCCCGGCCGCGTGGGTGGCCGGGCCGTCGCCGGGACATCCCTAGGCTTTCCCAGGGCTTTCCCAGGGCTCTTCCCGGGCCGTGGCTAGGCCGCCGTGACGGGCTGCCCCGGTACGGCCGGCAGCCAGTCGGCGAGCTCCCGGGCCTCCGACCCGCGCAGACCGAGCGCCAGCATCAGAGTGGCCTGGGGCGTCGGGACGAACGGGCGCCGGAGCAGTTTCATCCCGGCCTGCTCGGGTGTCCGGTCGGCCTTGCGCTGGTTGTCCTCGGCGCACGCGGCCACGGTGTTCAGCCAACTGTCCTCGCCGCCGCGTGACTTGGGGTGCAGGTGGTCCACCGTGGTGGCCCGGTGCCCGCAGTACGCGCACAGGTGTTGGTCCCTGGCCAGGACACCCCGCCGCGACCACGGGGCCTGTTGTCGGAACGGCACCCTCACGTACCTCTGCAGTCTGATCACCCGGGGCACCGGAACGGCTACGCCGGTACCCCGGATCGAGCGCAACGGATGCGCCTGCTCCACCACCGCCTTGTCCTGGAGCACCAGGACGACGGCGCGCTGGAGCGACACCGTCGTCAGGGGCTCGTAGCTCGCGTTCAGAACCAGCGTGTTGCGCACTCGGCACACCCTTCCCACGGGCGTGCCACGGCGGCACGACCGTCTCCACACACGTCACTGCCGCCGCGCGGCGGTGAAACCACTCTGAATGGGCCCACAGCCGACTAACAACGGAATTTCCGGTATCGGGGAGGAACCCGGGGGAGGGACACCGTCCGACGGACCCGGTGCCTCGGGGAAAACTCGCTGGCCGGAACCGCGTAGGCTCTATCAGGCTGGAGTCGTACCGACCCGGGGCCCGACCGAACCGAACCGGGCCGACAACGGGCGGACGCCCGATCGAAGGAGAAGCGTGACCGTGACGGACATCGTCGACGAGCTGCAGTGGCGTGGGCTGATCGCCCTGTCCACCGACGAGGACGCACTGCGCAAGGCGTTCGCGGACGGCCCGGTCACGTTCTATTGCGGCTTCGACCCGACGGCCCCCAGCCTGCACCTCGGCAACCTGGTGCAGATCCTCACCATGCGCCGCATCCAGCAGGCGGGGAACCTCCCGCTCGGCCTGGTCGGTGGCGCCACCGGCCTGATCGGCGACCCGAAGCCCACCGCCGAGCGCGTGCTCAACGACCCCGAGACGGTGGCCGCCTGGGTCGAGCGCCTGCGCGGCCAGATCTCGCGCTTCCTCGACTTCGAGGGCCCGTACGCGGCGCGCATGGTCAACAACCTGGACTGGACCTCCGGGATGTCGGCGATCAGCCTGCTGCGCGACGTCGGCAAGTACTTCCGCGTCAACAACATGATCGCCAAGGAGGCCGTCGCCCGACGCCTCAACTCAGACGCGGGCATCAGCTACACCGAGTTCAGCTACCAGATCCTCCAGGGCATGGACTACCTGGAGCTGAACCGCCGCTACGGCTGCACCCTGCAGACCGGCGGCAGCGACCAGTGGGGCAACCTCACGGCCGGCACCGACCTGATCCGCAAGGCCGACGCCAAGTCCGTGCACGCGCTGGCCACGCCGCTGATCGTCAAGGCCGACGGCACCAAGTTCGGCAAGACCGAGTCCGGCACGGTCTGGCTCGACCCCGAGCTGACCACCCCGTACGCCTTCTACCAGTTCTGGCTGAACGCGGACGACCGGGACGTCTCCAACTTCCTGCGGATCTTCAGCTTCCGCTCGAAGGAGGAGGTCGAGGAGCTGGAGCGCGAGACCGCCGAGCGCCCCGCCGCCCGCCTCGCCCAGCGCGCCCTGGCCGAAGAGCTCACCACGCTGGTGCACGGCGCCGAGCAGTACGAGCGCGCGGTCGCCGCGTCCAAGGCACTGTTCGGGCAGGGCGACCTGGCCGACCTGGAGGCGCCGACCCTGGCCGCGGCCCTCGCCGAGGTCCCGAAGGCCGAAACCGCCGAGCTCCAGCCGATCGTCGACCTGCTGGTCGCCGTCGGCCTGGCGCCGAGCCGTTCGGCCGCCCGTCGGACGGTCAAGGAGGGCGGCGCCTACCTCAACAACGTCAAGGTGACGGACGAGGAGGCGGTGCCGACCGAGGCCGACCTGCTGCACGGGCGCTGGCTCGTGCTGCGGCGCGGCAAGCGGAACCTGGCGGCGGCGGAGCTGGTGCCGGCGTCGTCGGCGGTGGCGGCTGAGCCGGCCGACTCGGTTGAGTGACCGAGCCGCCGAAGGACCGAGTGACTGAAAACCGACGCCGCTGAACTGCGGCTTCGACGATCGAGGGCGGGATCCAGCCGGATCCCGCCCTCGACGTTTGACGATGTCCTCCAGGTGGCCTAGTGTTGAACGAGTCGCTGGAGCGGCCACCCCACTCAGCAAGACCCACTCTCACACTTCGAAGCCCATTCAGTTGGGTTCGTCGGCGTATTTGTCGACCGGGTGTGATCGTGAATTTCGAGTCACTCTTGAAATGCGCTAAAGTGGTGGTCGTCGCGAAAAGCGGCCCGACCAGTTCGGAAAATCGGATGAATGAAACTCCGGAAAACGGAGCGGAAAACATCTGGTAAGCTGGAAATACGAAAGAACGAAGCGCCCGGAGGGCCCGCTGGAAGGCGGTCCGAAGGAAGTGTCCGTTCCTTGAGAACTCAACAGCGTGCCAAAAGTCAACGCC
>NZ_JBHJWG010000047.1:0-77041 GCF_042266305.1 Kitasatospora sp. NPDC056076 | reverse complement strand
AGTTCGGGCTGCTTCCAGTAGCCGGCCATCAGGGTGGCGGAGCGGACGTGGATCTCGCCCTGCTCGCCGGCGGGCAGCACGGTGCCGTCGGCGGCACGGATCTGCACCTGGACGCCCGGCAGGGGGCGGCCCACCGACAGCTGGCCGCCGAGGCCGGTGCGGTCGTGCTCGTGCGGGCCCAGGACGGCGATGTTCTGCGCCTCGGACATGCCGTAGCCGCTGACCAGGACGGGCCCGAACGCCTTGAGGGCCTCGCGGACGCGGGCCGGGGAGGCCGCGCAGCCGCCGTAGGAGAGGCGGCGCAGGCCGGACAGGTCGGTGCGGACCAGGGCCGGGTGGTCGAGCAGCCGGTACAGCAGCGGGGGCAGGACGAACAGGTCGGTGATGCGTTCGCGCTCGATCGCGGCGAGGACCTCGCCGGGTTCGAAGCCGCGCTGCAGGACGACGGAGCCGCCGTGGTGCAGGGTCAGGTCGGCGAGGACGCCGGCGAGATGGGCGAGGGGGGTGGCGGCGAGCAGCCGGGGCTTCTCGTCGGCGGGGCGGGCGTCGGAGAAGGCGGGGAAGTCGAAGGCACTGCGGTAGGGGCCGTGGAGGCTGAGGATGCCCTTGGGGATGCCGGTGGTGCCGCCGGTGTGGCGGATGCCGAGGTCGTCGCCGGGGCCGAGGGCCACGGCCGGGTCGGTGGCGGGGTGGACGGCGCTGGCGGCGATGGCGTCCTCCCCGATGCTCCCGATGCCCCCGATGCCCCCGATGGTGTCGGGGCCGGGGCCGAGGGTGAGGACCGTCGGGACGTCGATCAGCGGCAGCAACTCGGCGGCGCCCGCGTACCGTTCGGCGTCGACGAGGAGCACGGTGGTGTCCACGCTGGCCACGATCTCGGCCAGCACGGGGGCGCTCATCCCGTCGTACAGGTTGACCACCCGGGCCCCGGCCAGACCGGCCGCGTAGCGGGCCGCGAGGGCCTCGGGGGTGTTGCCGGTGAGCAGGGTGACGGTGCTGCCGCGACCGGCACCGCGGGCCAGGAGCTCGTGGGCGAGGCGGTAGGCGGTGGCGGCGAAGTCGCCGGCGGTGATCCCGTCGCCGTCGGCGGAGGTGATGGCGAGCCGTTCGGGATGCGAGGCGAGGGAGCGCAGGATCAGGGCGGGGGCGCTGACGAACTCCCGGGCGCTGTCGGCCGCTTGTGCTGCGGAAGGGGCAACCATGGTCCCCACCCTAGCCCCGGCACTGCCGTGCCCCGGCGCGGGCGCGAAAACCGGGGTGCGGGCGGCGCCGGGTCCCGGCACACTGGGCCGATGATCACCGACCACTGGCCGTTGAAGGGCCTGCGCGTCACCACGCCGCGCCTGGAGCTGCGCCTTCCCCGCGAGGACGAGCTGTCCGAGGTCGCCGACCTCGCCGCGCGCGGGGTCCACGCGCCCGGCCAGCGCCCCTTCCTCACCCCGTGGGGCGAGCTGGCGCCCGCCGAACGGGCCCGGCACGTCCTGCAGATGCACTGGCGGCGGATGGGGCGCTGGACGGCGCAGCACTGGGCGCTGGACCTGGTGGCCTTCCACGAGGGGCGGCCGGTGGGCGTGCAGGACATGCGGGCCCAGGAGTTCGCGGTGCGGCGCGAGATCGCCTCCGGTTCATGGGTGGGCCTGGAGCACCAGGGCCGTGGGCTGGGCACCGAGATGCGCGCGGCGATGCTCCACCTGGCGTTCGCCGAGCTGGGCGCCCGCTCGGCGACGTCGGTGTCCTTCACCGACAACCACTCCTCCCTCGCGGTCTCCCGCAAGCTCGGCTACCGCGACGACGGCATCACCCTCGACGTCCTCGACGGCCGGGTGGTGGAGTCCCAGCGCCTGCGCCTGTCCCGCGACCACTGGCAGGGCCCGCCCGTCCCCGTCACCGTCACCGGCCTCACCCCCACCTGCCGCACCCTCTTCGGCGCCGACACCCCACCCTCCTGACCCCCTACCCGCCATCCCCCGGGACCGGCAAGCCCCGCGCACCAGAAGTCGGCCCGGCCGACTTCCCCCGCGCTCCGGCCCCACGGGGGAACACCCGCCCCAAGCCAGCCTGACGGATACCTTGGCCGCTGCCCTCGCCTCGGCATCGCAGGACGACCTCATCCGCTGTGCCGAGCTGTGGTCGGAGACCGACGAGCTCCGGCAGATCGGGGTCAGCGTCGAGGTCGCGGCCGGTGTCCTGGATGCCCTGGCCGGTCTGGCCCAGCGTGCTCAGGCTTCCGACCAACGGCTCAACTGCTGGTGGGCGCTGTGACTCATCGACGGTCGGCGGTGTTGTCCTCGTTCAGCAGTTCGCGTCGCCGGCGAGGGGCCTCCGTGACCTATCGTTCAACCGGTGAGCTCCCACGACACCGGCCTCGACACGCCAGCCTCCGTAGCCGTCCGCTGCCAGAACAACCGCTTCGTCAGTGTGCGGCTCTGCGACTCCTCCCGGCCCGACGAGGACCGCGTGCAGTACGCCGTCGAGGCGTCCGCGCCGGGGCTGACCATGCGCGTTGACGGGGTGGTCGCCTGGAACCGGGGCGCCGACCTGGCGCCCTTCCTGGAGGGGCTGGCGGCCGACTTCCACGGCTGGGACGGGCAGCGGGTCTGGCAGACCAGCGACCGCGATCTCAGCATCAGCGCGGTCTTCCGCTCCGGCGGTCACATCGGGCTGACCTGGACTCTCCGCCCATGGCGAAGTGCGGCCGGTGGTTGGGAGGCGTCCGTCACGACTTGGCTCGACGCCGGCGAGCGGATGTCTGCCCTCGCGGTCGGTGTCCGACGCTTCCTCATCCGGCAGGACGGCGGCCGTGGCTGACCTGCGGCTCGTCTGGGCTCTCAACGGCCCCGGGTGGGCGGACTGCAGTATCGCTGACGGTCAAGCCGATGCCGAAGTCACGGCGTCGTACATCACCAACGCCCCCGAGGACCTCCTGGAAGCGGTCGCCCGACTGGTCGGCGGTGAAGCCGAGACACGTGCCCAGTTCGAGGCAGAGCCCACCGCTTTCCGGTGGATCTTCTACCGCGCAGGCGACGACGTGTGGATCCGCCTCCTCCAACTACCGGACGGCGCCAAGCACGACAACGCCGGGACCGAGATCTGGTCGACCCAGCAGAGCGTCGACGCCGTGGCGCGAGCAGTGATCCGTTGCTTCGACGAAGTCGCCACGAGGTACGGCGAGAGCGGATATCGCGGCAAGTGGGGCGAACACTTCCCCCGCGCCGAGCTCGAAGCCCTCAGGTCGCTCTGGCGCACGCACCGGTCCGACCCGGCGTCCTGAACCCCGGGCCCGTGCGGGCCGAGGGGTCCCGGAGGTCAGGGGGCGGGGAGGGCGGTGAGGGCGGGGGCGAGGGGGTGGAGGGCGTGGAGCACGTGGATGCCTTCGGCGACCGGGGTGGTGGTGGCGGCGCGGTCGAGCCAGAAGGCGTGGAGGCCGGCGGCGTGGGCACCTTGGGCGTCGACGGTGTAGTTGTCGCCGACGTAGGCGACTTCGTGCGGGGGCAGGCCCAGCGCGGTGCAGGCGGCGTGGAAGATGCTGGGGGCGGGTTTGGCCTCGCCGTGCTGGTCGGAGCAGACGATGACGTCGCCGACGTGCTCCAGCAGGCCGATGGCGCGCAGTTTGCGGCGCTGGTGGTCGGTGTCGGAGTTGGAAACGATGCCCAGGCGGTAGTGGGGGGCGAGGCGGCGCAGGGTGGGTTCGGCGTCGGGGAAGGCGCGCCAGGCGGCGTCGCGGTGGGCGGCGTAGCCGGCGAACCAGGCGGCGGCCTGGTCGTCGGTGAGGTGTTCGGCGGCGTCCTGGCCGAGGTGGGCGAGGAAGCGGCGGGTGCGTTCGCACTGCTGGCCGCGCAGGGTGAGTTCCCTGGCGAGGTAGCGGGCGTAGCTGTGCTCCATGACGGCGCGCCACAGGTCCAGGGCGGCCCGGGGGTTGGGGAACCGTTCCAGCAGGCCGACGTCTCGCAGGTGGGCGAGGATGCCCGCCTCTTCCGAGTGGGTGTAGTCGAACAAGGTGTCGTCGATGTCGAAGAGCACGCCCCCGATCGGCATGGACCGTCCCCCATTTCCGTGTGTCCGCGGTGCGTCCTGCACCTTACGCGGCTGGTGGGGGCGTGGAGGCGCCGAGGGTGCTGTCGGGCCGGTGCGGTGCGGGCGTGGTCGGCTCCACTCCCGCGGGGCGGCTACGTCGCGGCGTCCGATCGCCGTCGTCACCACGGACGGGATTGGGGCCGGACCCTGGGCAGGCCCCAGGGGTGGATGGCTTCGCTGGTCAGGTCGGCCAGGAACTGCACCAGGCCGCCGCTGTAGTGCCACCAGGCTCCGCTGCGCGAGGCGACCGTGACCGTCCACTCCTGCGGGCCCGCCGGGCTGGTGCTCCACAGGAACACGTCGCCCTGGTTCGAACCGCCCCACGGGAGGAAGCCGCCCGGGCTCGGGTACGGGCGCAGCGGGATGACGGGGTCGCTGTCCTCGCACCACTCCGCCACGGTCTCCAGATCGTCCTGGAGCCACTGCGGCCACTCCCGCTCGCGGCCGGCCGTCGGGTGGTGGACGGAGAGGAAGTCGCCGAGTACGAACGGGGGGTAGAGCTCGCAGAGGCGCTGGTAGTCGGCGGGTACCGGGGAGCCCAGCGCGGCCTCGAGGGCCGGCCAGTCGAAGGTCGCGGGCACCGCGAGGCGCAGTGCGTCGAAGCCGGGTACGGCGCGTTCGAGTTCCGCGATCGCCTCGTCAGGGTCGAGCAGGCGGCGGTGCGGTGTCTGGGTAGCGATGAGGTCCTCCACCGGACCAGGCTGTCACGACGGCGGCACCGGTCTGTTCCCGGGTGGCCCGGCAACCGCGGGGACGGGGCGCCCTCAGGCGTCGGCGGCCGCCACCGCCGCCGGCCGCGGGGCGGAGGCGAGGAGGGCGTCGAGCAGCCCGGGGAAGCGGGCGTCGAGGTCGGTGCGGCGCAGGCTGACGAAGCGGTTGCGGCCGGCGACGCGGGTGGTGGTGACGCCAGCTTCGCGCAGGACGCGCATGTGGTGGGAGACGGTCGACTTGTGGAGGTGGTCCAGGCCCAGGTCGCGGGGGCCGCAGGAGTGTTCGGCGCCGTCGGCGTAGCTGAGCAGCAGGCGCATGCGCACGGGGTCGCCGAGGGCGTGCAGGACCGTGACGAGGTCGATGTCGGCGGTGGGGGGCTGGGGCAGCCGCTCGTCGTCGGTCATGGGTGGGGCTCCGGTCCTCGGGGTCCCGCACGGGGCGCGGGCGACAGCAGGAATGGTTTGACAATTATCCACCAATCCCCGATTGTTTGGCGAGCGTCAAACCGTTGCATGTTCGTCCAACAATTGACCCGGGGGGCTCTCCGTGCCCGTACGCCTGCTCCTGCTCGCCCTCGGCACCTTTGCCATGGGCACCGACTCGATGGTGGTCGCCGGCATCCTCGGACCCATCGCCGCCGACCTGCACGTGTCGGTGGGCGCCGCCGGCCAGCTCGTCACCGTCTTCGCACTCGGCTACGCCGTGCTGGCCCCGCCACTGGCCGCCGCCACCGCCCGCTGGCCGCGCCGGCGCCTGCTGCTGACCGCGCTCGCCCTGTTCAGCGCCGCCAACGCCCTCAGCGCCCTCGCCCCCACCTACCCCCTGCTGCTGGCCACCCGGGTGCTCGCCGCCGCCGGCGCCGCCCTCTACACCCCCACCGCCAACGCCGTGGCCACCACCCTGGTCGCCCCCGAGCGGCGCGGCCGGGCCCTGGCCACCGTGCTGGGCGGCATGACGGTGGCCACCGCGCTGGGCGTGCCACTGGGCACCTGGGTGGGACGCACCGACTGGCGCCTGACCATGTGGCTGGTCACCGTCCTCGGCCTGGCCGCACTCGCCGGACTCGCGCTCCTGCTGCGCGACCTGCCCGCCCCCACCGCCGCCCCCACCCTCACCGCCCGGCTGGCCCCCCTCGCCTCACGCCGCGTCCTCGGCGCCGCCGCCACCACCCTCACCTTCTTCCTCGCCTTCCAGAGCGTCTACATCTACCTCGCCACCGCCGTGCACGGCGCCACCGGCGGCGACGCCGACAAACTGAGCCTCATCCTGCTCACCGCCGGCGTGCTCTCCGTCGCCGGCAGTTGGCTGGGCGGACGCCTGGTCGACCGCGCCGGGGTGCGGGCCGTCCTGCTGACCGGCTCCGCCGTCGCCGCCTGCGCCTTCACCGCCCTGCCCTGGCTGGGGCGCAGCATGCCCGGAGCGCTGGCGTACGCGGCCGTCGTCCCCCTGGCCGGATGGGCCGTCTCCATCGCCCTGCCCCACCGGCTGGCCTCGATCGACCCCGCGAACGCACCCCTGCTGATCTCCCTCAACAGCAGCGCCCTCTACCTCGGCACGGCCGCCGGAGGCCTCGCCGGATCAGCCGCCATCACGGTCCTGGGCACCCGCTGGTTCCCGCTGGCCGCGGCCGTACTCGCCCTCGTGGCCTGCGCCACCGCCGCGGCCACCACCCGCGACCAGCGCACCCCCGCCGAGGCCACCGCCACGCCGCCCACCCCCGCCCGCACCTGAACCACCGCACTGGCCCCCGAGCACCACCTGCGGGGCCCGGACGGGCGGACGGCCGGGCGAGCGGACGACCGGGCGAGCGGACGGCCGGGCGCGCCGTCAGGGAAGCAGGCGGGCGCGGACGGCGTCGTCGCAGAGCGCGCCGGCCAGACCGGCGGCGTAGGCGGCGGAGGCGTCGAGCCCGAGGCCGGCCGCCACGTCGTGCTCACGGTTGAGGTCGGTGCCGAACATGGCCGGGTCGTCGGTGTTGATCGAGCACAGCGCGCCGGCTTCGCGCAGCCGCGGCAGCGGGTGCTCGGAGAGGTCGCGGACGACACCGGTCCGTACGTTGGAGGTCGGGCACACGTCGAGCACCACGCTCCGGTCGACGATCTCGGCCAGCAGCTGCGGGTCCTCCACGGCCCGGATGCCGTGGCGCAGTCTGACCGCGCCGAGGTCGAGGGCCTCCCGGATCGACTCCGGGCCGGCGGTCTCCCCCGCGTGCGGCACGAACGCGAGTCCGCCGTCCTGGGCGATCCGTACGGCCTTGCCGTAGGGCGCGAGCGGACCGCGCCGCTCGTCGCCGCCGATGCCCAGGCCGACCACGCCGCGGTCCCGGTAGCGGACCGCGACCCGTGCGCACTCCTCGGCCAGGTCCACGGGGCACCCGCGGTAGAGGTCCGGGGTCAGCCGCACCGTCACGCCGAAGTGCTCCTCGGCCTCGACGGCGCCTTCGCAGTAGCCCGTGAAGATCTCGTCCCAGCCGATCCCGTCCGCCTCCACGCGCTCCGCGGGGGAGAAGATGCCCTCCAGGTAGACCGCGCCCTGGCCGGCCGCCTGCCGTGCGTAGTCGACGACCACCTGGCGGAAGTCGTCGGCGGTGCGCAGGCAGTTGGTCGTCATCACCCACACCTCGATGAAGTGACGGAAATCGGTGAACCGGTAGAGCTCGGCCAGGCCTTCGACCGTGTCGACGGGAAGTGGCTCGTGGTTGCGCCGGGCGATCTCCAGCAGCGTCCGCGGCTGGATCGACCCCTCCAGGTGCACATGCAGTTCGATCTTCTTCGTCGTCATGTGCGGGAGCATTCCACAGATCGGACGGGCGGCCGTCCGGCGGCCGCCCGCGTACGGAGGCGGCCGCCGGACGCGGCCCCGGCCTGAGCGCCGGGACCGCGTCCGGGGCCGCCGCCGGGGCCGACGCCCGAAGCCGGGCGGCTCAGCCGCCGAGGACCTCGCCGACCAGGGCGCGGGCCTCCTCCTGCACCCGGCCCAGGTGCTCGGTGCCCAGGAACGACTCGGCGTAGATCTTGTACACGTCCTCCGTGCCCGACGGGCGGGCCGCGAACCAGGCGTTGTCCGTGCACACCTTGAGACCGCCGATGGCCGCCCCGTTGCCCGGCGCGTGGGAGAGCACCGCGGTGATCTTCTCCCCCGCCAGCTCGCCCGCCGTGACCTGCTCCGGCGCCAGACGCGCCAGACGCGCCTTCTGCTCGCGATCCGCCGGGGCGTCGACACGGGCGTAGGCCGGAGCACCGTGACGCTCCGTCAGTTCGCGGTAGTACGCGCTGGGGGTGGCGCCGGTGACCGCGGTGATCTCGGCGGCGAGCAGGGCCAGCAGGATGCCGTCCTTGTCGGTGGTCCACACCCCGCCGTCACGGCGCAGGAACGAGGCGCCCGCGCTCTCCTCGCCGCCGAAGGCGATCGAACCCTCCAGCAGGCCGTCGACGAACCACTTGAAGCCGACCGGGACCTCCGTCAGCGCACGTCCCAGATCGGCGGCGACCCGGTCCAGCATCGAGGAGGACACCAGGGTCTTGCCGACCGCCGCGTCCCGGGGCCAGTCGGCCCGGTGGCGGTACAGGTAGTCGACCGCCACCGCCAGGTAGTGGTTGGGGTTCATCAGCCCCCCGTCGGGCGTGACGATCCCGTGCCGGTCGGCGTCGGCGTCGTTGCCGGTGGCGATCGCGTACTCGTCCTTGCGGCCGATCAGGGACGCCATCGCCGCCGGCGAGGAGCAGTCCATGCGGATCTTCCCGTCCCAGTCCAGCGTCATGAAGCGCCAGGTCGGATCCGTCACCGGGTTGACCACGGTCAGGTCCAGACGGTGCACCTCCGCGATGCGCCCCCAGTAGGCCACCGACGCCCCGCCCAGCGGGTCCGCGCCGATCCGCAGCCCCGACGCCCGCACCGCGTCCAGGTCCAGCACCGACGGCAGGTCCTCCACGTAGGAGCCCAGGAAGTCGTACCGCTCCGTGGTGGCCGCGGCCAGCGCCCGCGCGTACGGGACCCGCTTCACCCCCCGCAGACCCTCGCGGATCAGCTCGTTCGCGCGGTCCTGGATCCACCCGGTGGCCTGCGACCCCGCCGGCCCCCCACTGGGCGGGTTGTACTTGAAGCCGCCGTCACGCGGCGGATTGTGCGACGGCGTCACCACGATCCCGTCCGCCAACGCCCGCGGACTGCGCCGGTTGTGCGCCAGGATCGCGTGCGAGACCGCCGGCGTGGGCGTGTACCCGTCGGCGTCGTCGATGAGCACCCGCACACCGTTGGCCGCCAAGACCTCCAACGCCGTCGCCTTGGCCGGCTCGGACAGCGCGTGGGTGTCCGCGCCGAGGAACAGCGGGCCCGCGACGCCCTGTTCGGCCCGGTACTCGCAGATCGCCTGCGTGGTCGCGGCGATGTGGTCCTCGTTGAACGCCACGTCCAACGAGGAGCCGCGGTGCCCCGACGTCCCGAACGCGACCCGCTGCGCCACCTCCTGCGGATCGGGGCGCAGCGCGTAGTACGCCGTCACCAACCGCGCCACATCCACCAGGTCCCCGGGCTGCGCCGGCTGCCCGGCCCGTGCGTGTCCCATCCGTCCACTCCCGCCGATTCCACGAACACTCGCGTTACGTCCTCGCCCCGCGCTCACCGATCGTAGCCACAAGACGACCGTGCCCCGAACCGTACGGGCGGGTCCGGGGCACGGGAGCGGGATTCCGCGCAGGGCGCGGGTGGGCTACGGAGGAGCGCGGAGGAGTCCGGAGGAACGCGGAGGGAGTCCGGGAACAGTCCGGGAGGGGTTCGGGAGGGTTCAGGAGGCGGGCAGTTGCTGGCGGTACGCCTCCAGCGCCGGGGCGGTGACGGTGGCCAGGAACTCCGTCACCCGGTACTCGGTCAGGCCCAGCCGGACGAACGGGTCGGTGGCCACCAGCGCCTCGATCGCGGCCCGGTCCTCGCCCGCCGCGAGGATCACCCCGCCGTCGCGCGGCACCTTGCGGCCCGAGGTCAGGAAGGTGCCGGCCGCGTAGTGGCCGTTCAGCCACGCCACGTGCGCGGGCAGGGCTTCGTCGATCCGCTCCAGCTCGGCGGTGGTGTACGTCAGCTCCAGTACGAACATGCCGTCAGGCTAGCGGCGCGGGCCGACCGGCGGGGCGGCAGGGCGGAGAACCGGGGCACCGGGGCACCGGAGCACCGCGGTTCAGCGGGCGGCCCACCAGGTCGAGGGCGCGGCGACGGTGTAGCCCAGCGACTCGTACAGCGGGCGGCCCAGCTTGGAGGCGGTGAGGGTGGCCGGCACCTGGGCGAGGTCGGCGAGCGAGGCGGTCATGACGGCCCGGCCCACACCGCGCGAGCGGAAGGCGGGCGCGGTGCCGACCCAGTAGTGGCTGGCGAGGCCCTCGTCCACGACCCTGACGCAGGCGCCCGCGGCGACCCCCTGGTGCGAGGCGAGGAAGACGTCCACGCCCGGGCGGCCGATCAGCGCCTCCGGGAACAGCTCGCCGGGGCGGTAGGGCTCGAAGGCGGCCAGCTCGAACCCCTCGATCACGACCCGCTCGGCCGCCCGGAGGTCCTCGCCACCGCTCACCCGCACCACGTCCAGCCCTGATCCGCCCGCCGGGGCAGGGGCGGGCAGGCGCAGCATGACGGGCATCTGCCAGTTGCGCAGGCCCAGGTGGCTCAGGTCGGTGGCGCTGAACGGGTCCTCGGCGTTGACCGGTCCGGGGGCCCGGCGCACCAGTTCGGCCAGCTCGGCCAGTTCGCCCTGGTCGAGGTCGTTCTCCTGAACGAGGATCCGCAGGCCGGCGCGCTCGTCGCCGTCGACGGCGAGGAAGCCGCGGCGCCGGATCACCTCGTGGCCGCGGGAGTCGCCCGTCGCGGCCCAGAAGGCAGCCGAGTTGCGGGCCTGACGCAGCGGCGCCTCGGCAAGGGTGAGGGATACGGGCTGGTCGGTCGCGGCGGTTCCGGTTGTCATGCTGCCTACCGTAGTACCGAATTGACCGGCCACACAGGGCCAATCAGGCATCGACCCACTGGGCCACCTGGGGATTCGGGGATGGTGCGCGGGAATGGGGTGGGCGAGGGCGGATTCGAACCGCCACAGCCGAAGCGGGGGCTTTACAGGCCCTTGGGCTCTCCAGTGCCCAGCTCGCCCGGGGTCGCGTCCGCACCCGGCCCGCAATGCCAGGAGGGCGCGGGCAGCGGGGGACGCTCGTAAGAAGGGAACGCCCGTGGGGAGGGGACGCTCAGCGCGCCGGGCGATAGCCGAACGCGCGCGGGCGGGGGCGATATCGAGCGGCACTGCTGGCCATGGCCCGTTCCCCTTTCCCTGCGCTGCGTCGGTGTGTTCCGCGATCAGCGTGCCGCATGCGCTCTTGGGGCGCAACAGGTTTTCCGGGCCCGGCCCCGGGAGGGTGCCGACCCCAATCCTGCCAGCTCAGGCCAGGGATCGGTAGGACTCAGCACACCCTTCTTGTGCCTTGCCGCCGCCCCCGCGCACCCCGCACACTCGTGCAACACCCCACTCCCCCGACGGCCTTCGCGCCGCCGCCCGCACTCTCCCGGGCGGCCGGCGCGCACGCCGCCGTGCCCGGACACGGCCGGACACCGCCGGAAACGGGCTGGACACGGCCGCGGCGGCCCGAGGGGGGCGGGGTGCGAACGAGAGCAACGACGAAGGGGGACACGCCACATGAACGTCCACGCGGACCTGGTCCTGAAGGCCCGGATCACCCTGCTGAGCCACAACGAGCGGATCCTGGAGGGCGAGGAGGGCCTGCGGGTCTACCGGCCCCTGTTCGCCGTCAACCCCCACGTGTACGCCTACAAGCTCGCCTACGTCCTGCGCACGCTCGCCGAGACCAGCCCCCGCGCGGCAGCCCGGCCCGGCGCCCGGGAGGCGCTGCTGGAGGAAGCCCACGCCGCGAGCGCGCACATCCCCACCGACGCCCCCGCCCACCAGCGCCGCATGTGGGAGCACACCGTGCCGCAGCTCCAGGAGTTCGAGCGCCGGCTCGGGCAGGCAGGCGCCCGATGAACGGCACCGACGAGAACCCGACACCGCGCCCGAACCCGGTACCGCACCCGGACCTGGTCCTGCGGGCCCGGATCCAGCTCCTGATCAGCGACCACTGGGCCCTCGACGGCGAGGAAGGCCTGTGGGTCTACCGCACCCTCTTCGCCGTCAACCCCCGCGCCCACGCCTACCACCTCACCAGAGTCCTGCTCGGCCTCAGCGACCACCCCCGCCTGGCCGACCAGCCCCACGCACGACGCGCACTCCTCCACGAAGCGGTCGACGCCGCCGCACACATCCCCACCGACGCACCCTGGCACCAGACCAGGTACGAGCAGTTCGCGCGCGGCGCACTCACGCGCCTCGACCAGGAAGGACGGACGCCACGACCGGACAGCAGCACCTGACCGGGCCCGCCCCGGCTCAGGTGTAGAGAGCGGCCGCGCGGCGGGTGGCCTCGGCCAGGCGGGCGCGCAGTTCGGGCGGGCCGAGGGCCTCGGCCTCCGGTCCCAGGCGAAGGAGTTCGAGGTAGCCGATCTCCTGGTCCTCCACGGGCAGGGTCACGGTGACCCAGCCCTCGGCGTCCGGCGGGCCGGCGGTGGCGAGGGCGTCGGCAGCGGCGGTGGCCTCCAGCAGGGCGGCCAGGTTGGCCACGGCCCACGGGCTGAGCCGCACCAGCGCCCGTTCGCGCAGCATGGTCCGGGTGAACGCGCGGGCGGCCTCGTCCCAGTAGGCGGCGAGGTCGAAGTCCGGGTCGCGGTCGAAGCGTTCCTCGCCTGCCTCGGCGGTCTCGAAGCGGTCGACCCGGTAGGAGCCGATGCGCCCCGAGGGGCTGCGGGCCGCTACGTACCACTGCCCGGCCTTGAGGACCAGGCCGTACGGTTCCAGCCGACGCTGCCGGGTGCCGCCGCGCGCGGTGTAGCGGGCGTGCAGCACCCGGTCCTCCCAGACCGCGCGGGAGACCTCGGCCAGCAGCGGCGGGGTCCCGGCCTCGCGGAACCAGGCCGGGGCGTCCAGGTGGAAGCGCTGGGCGGCGGCCGCGGGGGCGTCGCCCAGGGCGGCGGCGACCTTGAGCCGGGCCGCCAGGGCCTGCCCGGCCAGGCCCATGTCGCGCAGCGGGCCGGGCAGGCCGGCCAGGTGCAGGACGGCGGCTTCGGTACGCTCCAGACCGGTCAGGCGGGTGCGGTAGCCGTCGACCAGCCGATAGCCGCCGCCCCGCCCCCGCTCGGCGTACACCGGCACCCCGGCCTCGGCCAGGGCGGCGACGTCGCGCTGCACGGTGCGTTCGGAGACCTCCAGCTCGGCCGCGAGGTCGGCGGCGGTCATGCTGCGCCGGTGCTGCAGGAGCAGCAGCAGCGCGATCGCCCGGCTCGCCCGCACCCCGGCCCTCCTCGTCCGTCCGCCCCTGCTGTCCGCCACCCCATTGTCACCGCCCGCGCCGCACCCGACGCATCCCGACGTACGGGCCGACGCCGGGCACGGCCACGGTCATGGTCAGGCCCGCTCGGCCCGCTCGGCCCGCTCCACCGTCGCGAGGAGCTCGGCCGGATCGGAGGCGAAGGCGGCCATCCAGTGCGGACGCAGCCGGTAGTAGACGACGTCGTGCTCCCAGTCGAAGACGTCACGGCCGTAGAAGTCCTGGAAGTAGGACAGGAGTTCGGGCCAGTCGGCGGCCGGCTCGCCATCCCGGGGGTTGAGGGTCTCCACGGTGCCGTGGGTGAACACGCCCAGGTCCTCCCCCCGCAGATGGGCCGCGCTGACGGCGGGCCGGGCCGCCAGGTGACGGGCCTTGGCGGCGGTGCGCGCGGTGCCGAAGTACCACCTGCCGTTCAGGAAGTGACCGTCCACCCCACTGATCCGCGGCTCGCCCTTGGCGGTGACGGTGGACAGCGCGAGCGTGCACATCCCGGTGAGCACCCGGGTCAACTGGACGGCGGTGAGGGTGCGCTCGCTGCTGATGATCGAGCGCAGATGGGCGGTGGAGCGGGCGAGCGAGGCGTCCAGGAGGGCCTGGAGGCGGGCGAGGTCGTCGGGCGTCTCGAGCATGGGATCCCTTGTCCGTGGTACGTGGCCCCGGCCGACGCCGTCACCGCGCCGACCGGTCCCCCCACTCTCGCGGCGAAACCCGACACCTCCTGTCGCCTTTCCCCCTGCCGTCTCCGGACAGTACGCCGCCGTCGCCGCTACTGCCCCGCGTTCCGCTCCCGAGTCTTTCGCTGCATCTCGTCCAGGATGGCCATGGTCTCGGGGTGAATCGGGGCCTTGCTCTCACCCTCATCGACGTCCCGCGGATTCTGCCGCGCCTGCGGAAGAAGCTCGTCGTAGCGGGGGTGACCGGGCTCGAACTTGTGCCACCCGTCGTAGAAGTACCCCTCCGGGGCCCGTCCGCCGTACCGCTGCCAGATGGTGACGCCGTCGGCGTCGAGCATTGGATTCCCGGTGACGTGGTAGCTCTCAGAATGCTCGCTCAACATGCTCCTCGGAGAAGAGAAGGGGAGGAACTCGTGCGCGGGGGCGGGCGCCTCAGCGGGCCAGGCGGGCCAGGAGGGCGGAGGCGGCGGCGATGCCGGCCGCGGTGGCGGCGGCCAGGACGGCGAAGTCCAGGGGGAGGTGGGAGGGGGTGCCGATGAGGAGGCCGCGGAGGGCGTCGACCTGGTAGCTGAGCGGGTTGGCCTTGCTGACGGCCTGCAGCCAGCCGGGCATCAGGTCGACCGGGTAGAGGGCGTTGGAGCCGAAGAACAGCGGCATGGTGATGGCCTGGCCGATGCCCATCAGGCGGTCGCGGGTGAGGACGATCCCGGCGATGGCCATCGAGAGGCAGGAGAAGAACGCCGAGCCGAGCAGCACCGCGACGACCACACCGAGCAGGCGCAGCGGGTTCCAGGTCATGGCGACGCCGAGGGCGGCGGCGATCAGGACCACGACGACGGCTTGCAGGACGGCTTTGACGCCGGCGGCGAAGGCCTTGCCGGTGACCAGGGCGGCGCGCGGGGTGGGGGTGACCAGGAGTTTGGTGAGGACGCCGGAGTCCCGCTCCCAGATGATCATGATGCCGTAGAAGATCGCGATGAACATCGCGGACTGGGCGATGATGCCCGGGGCCAGGTAGTCGAGGTAGGGGATGCCGCCGGTGGGGATGGCCTTGAGGCGGGTGAAGGTCTCGCCGAAGATCAACAGCCAGAGGGCCGGCTGGACGGCGCGGGTGTAGAGCTCAGTACGGTCGTGGCGCAGCTTCTGGAGTTCCACCGCGCACATCGCGCCGACCCGGGCGGGCACCAGGCGCCAGCCGGTGCGGGCGCGCGGGGGCACCAGCAGCAGGCTCAGGTCCGGGACACCGGCGGGGGTGGTGCCGGGGGTGGGGGGCTCAGCCGACGCGGCTGGCGGTGCGGCGGGTGCGGCGGACATCGCCGAAGTCTCCTTCCGTGGCGTCGGCCAGGTCACGGCCGGCGAAGTGGCGGAACACGTCGTCGAGGGTGGGTTCGTCGCCGCCGGGGAGGGCGTCGCGGATGCCCTCCTTGAGCTCGGCGGGGGTGCCCAGGGCCCGGATGCGGCCGCGGTCCATCAGGGCGATGCGGTCGCAGTGGCGCTCGGCCTCGTCCATGTAGTGGGTGGTGACCAGGACGGTCATGCCGGTGGCCCGTCGCACGGCGTCCACGCGCTCCCACACGCCGGTGCGGGCGATGGGGTCCAGGCCGATGGTGGGCTCGTCCAGGACGAGCAGGCGCGGGGCGCTGACCAGGGCCTGGGCGAGTTCGAGGCGGCGCACCATGCCACCGGAGTAGGTGCCGGCCATCCGGTCGGCGGCGTCGGTGAGGTCGACGGCGGCCAGCGCCTGGGCGACGCGGCGGGACCGCTCCCTCCTTGGGACGTCGAAGACCCGGGCGAACAGGGCGACGTTCTCCCGACCGGTCAGCCCGGCGTCGGCGGACAACTGCTGCGGCACGTAGCCGAGCAGGCGCCGTACCTCCATGGGGCGGCGGGCCGCGTCGTGGCCGAAGACGCGCACCATGCCGGGGCCGGCGGGCAGCAGGGTGGTGATCGCGCGGATGGTGGTGGTCTTGCCCGCACCGTTGGGGCCGAGGAGGCCGAAGACCTCACCGGTCCGTACGGTCAGGTCGATGCCGTCCACCGCGCGGGTGGTCCTGCCACGGCCGTGGGTGAAGCTGTACTCCAGGCCCCGGCACACCACGGCCTCCGCCGCGCCTGGTGTTCCCGGCGTTCCCGGTATTCCTGGCGTTTCCGGTGTTCCTGGCGTTTCCGGTGTTCCTGCTGGTTCCGGTTCGGTCATCGCGGGTCCTCCTCGGGCAGGTCGCGCAGCCCCTGGGTGAGGGAGCGCAGCGCGGGCAGGGCGGCGGCCAGCGCGGCCCGTTCGGGGCCGGGCAGGCCCGCGACCAGCTCGCCGGTCAGTGCCCGGCGCCGCTCGCGCCAGGCCTCGATGCGCTGGTGGGCGGCCTCGGTGGCGTACAGCAGGGCGGCCCGGCGGTCGGCGGGGTCCACCTCGCGGCGCAGCATGTCCTGGGCGACGAGCTGGTTGACGAGGGTGGAGACCGAGTTGCCGGCCAGGCACAGTTCCTCGGCAGCGGCGGAGACCCGCAGGCCCGGGGTGTCCATCACCAGGTGCAGCAGTTCGACCTGGGCCCCGCGCAGGCGGGGCTGGTCCAGGCCCTGGCGCAGGCGGCGGCGCAGCATCCGCTGGATGCCGGTGAGGAGGGTGGAGAACTCGTCGGCGAGGGCGCCGTCGGGCGGGTGGGTGGGTCCTGTCTCCATACTCCGATTTTAGCTCTCAGTAAGAGGTATCTGTCGAGAGGGCGGACCGGGGCGGACGGAGGCGGACACAGGGGCGCGGTGAGGTGCGGACGGCGGACGGCGGACGGCGCGCAGCAAAAGGCCCCGCACCGGCGCTTGCTCGCCGGTACGGGGCCTGTGTGCGGGGCCTACGTGGGCCCGCCTGGTCAGATCGCGCGGACCTGCTCGGCCTGCGGGCCCTTCTGGCCCTGCGTGACCTCGAACTCGACCGGCTGGTTCTCCTCCAGGTTGCGGTAGCCGCTGCCCTGAATCGCGGAGAAGTGGACGAAAACGTCCGGGCCGCCGTCGTCCTGCGCGATGAACCCGTAGCCCTTCTCCCCGTTGAACCACTTCACAGTACCCGTGGCCATGCCGATCTCCCTTCGGGACGAAGGGGTGCGCGCTGCTGCGCACCCCTCACGGTGGTCGCGTCCAGGAACAGTGCGTTCAGCAGTACCGCGGACAGCGAATTTCAATGATCATGCTACCGACCGGTCGCCGTCCACATCCGGCTTTCGCCCAGATCCGGCCACTTCCAACCCGCCCACCCCGGCCAGGCGTTCGCGCATCGGCACCGCGGCTCCGGGCGCCGGGCCGGCCCGCCCCTGCCGGCACCCGCCCGTTCCTTGCTCAGGATTCGCTCAGATACCGGACCATCCCGGACGTTCCGTGCAAGGATCTTCACAGTCCCCGGAAGGGGCCCGCCGCCACCCGCCGGGCCCGACCCGGGACCGGAACAAGGGGGAACGAGAACATGGGCACCGTCGTCCTGCTCCTCGCCGCACTGGTCGCCACCATCATCGGCACCACCGTCGTCCTGATCCGCCGGGAGAGGGCCCGCGGCACACACTCCGAAGACGCGGGGCTGCTGGTCGAGTTGGAACGCACCCGCCAGGCCACCCACCTGCGCAGCACCTACTCCAGCCGCGCCGTCCACCACGGCACCGGCATGGCCTCGGACGACCTCCACAAGTACTACTCCTAGCCCGGCCCCGCCCGGCCGGCCCCGGGCGCACCCGGGCGGAACGTGCACATCCGGTGCTCGACCTGTGGTGCAGAGGTGTTGCAGCGGGCATGGCGGGGCCCGTCCCGTAGTAGCGTCTGCCATGAAGTCGCGCACCGTGCGCGGCGGTTGACGGGGGTTCGACTCGGAACGGGGGCCAGGCGTGGGAAGGGGTGGTGGGTGTGGGACGGGCACGCGTGACGGCGCGAGTGATCGTGCACCCCGGTGTGGAGGACGTCAACGTCCAGCAGGTGTTGGAGGCCCTCGCCGACCCGGCGAGGCGCAAAGTGGTGCACACCCTCGCCCACTCGGGCGCTGACCTGAGCTGCGGCTCCTTCGACCTACCCGTCGGACGGTCCACCTCCAGCCACCACTTCTCCGTCCTGCGCGCGGCCGGAGTGGTACGGCAGTACTACGTCGGCACCACGAAGATGAACACCCTCCGCACCGAGGAACTCGAACAACGCTTCCCCGGCCTCCTGACCGCAGTCATCGCGGCCGCCGACACCGAAGCCCACGACATTCCCTGAAATCCCCTGGCCTCCGGCCCCAGCGTCTCCGAGCCGGGGGTCAGGGGCCGGGCGCGTCGCCGCCGTTGACGAGAAGGGCGTCCGCCTCGCGGACCCAGGAAACCCAGCGTTCCGTGTCAATGCCGGGCAGGGCGGTGAGCTCCAGTACGCCCACCGACTTCCACCCCAACTCGGTCATGGGATTGGGGGACTGCCCACTGATGAAACGCCATGGCCCGTGCGGATCCCCGTACGGGCCCCCGTGTCCGGCGGTGGGGATGCAGAGGGCGTCCGCCTCGGCGATCGGTTTGCCCAGGAGGTCGACCAGGGTCGCGAGAATGCTCCCGAATTCCCCTTTTCCGGATACGTAATTGGCGATTGACAAAGTGATGGAATTCAGTCACAGGGACATGTCTGCACCGTACAAGTCAAGACTTACCTTCGAGGAAATCCGACCGTATGGTATGGCTCGAATCGAAGGAGCTCCCTGTTGCCGAAGTTGCCGAAGTTGTCGAAGACGATGAATGACCCTTCCACGCTCGCAGTTGACGCGGAGCGGGATTATGTGTCCTCCCTGTACGAGTTCCTCGCCGGGCGCCTTTCCGAGGCGCGGGCGCAGCGGACGCGTGTGCTGAATGCCCCGGCGGACGGCGCCGGTGAGGCGTACGAGCGGGAAATCGCCGCCGAGCGGCTGGCCAAGGAGATCGGCCGGCTGGAGGGTGCCGAACGGGGGCTGGTCTTCGGGCGGATCGACTGGGCGGACGGCACGGCCCTGCGCATCGGGCGGATCGGGCTGCACACGGAGGAGGACGAGCTGCCCCTGCTCGTGGACTGGCGCGCGAACGCGGCGCGGCCCTTCTACGAGGCGACGCCGGTCCACCCGATGGGCCTGCGGCGGCGCCGGCACCTGCGTCTGGAGGAGCGCACGGTCGTCTCGGTGAACGACGAACTGCTGGACGGGAGCGCCCCGACCGACGAGGACGTCGTCGGCGACGGCCCGTTGACGGAGGCCCTGTCGGCACGGCGTACGGGCCGGATGCACGCGGCCGTCGCGACGCTGCAGGCCGAGCAGGACGAGATCGTCCGTTCCGCCCACCGCGGGGTGACCGTGGTGCAGGGCGGGCCCGGCACCGGCAAGACGGTGGTCGCCCTGCACCGGGCGGCCTACGTCCTGTACGCGTTCCCGCGGGCCGCGGAGGAGGGTGTCCTGGTGCTGGGCCCGAACGCCCGGTTCCTCGACTACATCTCCCAGGTCCTTCCCTCCCTCGGCGAGAACGACGTCGTCCTGGCGACCTGCCGGGAGCTGGCCGGGGTGCCCACGGACGCGGTGGACCGGTTCGACACCGCGCGCCTCAAGGGCGGCACCGACCTCGCCGACGCCCTGGCCGGCCTGCTGCGCGCCCACCAGGCCCCCTCCGGTGACTTCACGGTGCGGGTCGGACGGGAGGTGGTCCACCTGTCCGCCGAGGAGGTCGCCACGGCTCGCGACGCCGCCGTCGCGGCCGTACCGGGGCACAACCCCGCGCGCCGGGTGTTCACGGAGCTCCTGGTCGACGCCGTCACCGACGCGATGCAACGGGACATGGGCGACCTCCTGGAGCAGATCGACGCCGATGCCGCCGCGATGACGGGCCTGGACCTCGACAAGTTCACGGGGGCGGGCCGCAACCGTGCCGAAGGCGCGGCCGACCCCGGTCCGGCCCACGAACTGGACCTGGACGCCGTCCGGGCCGATCTCCTCGACGACGCCGGTGTGGACCGGGCGGTCGAGCTGCTGTGGCCGCGGCTGGTCCCCGGTGACCTCGTGAACGCGCTCCTGACGGACGCCGACGCGCTCGCCGCACACCTGCCCCACCTCACCGCGCCGGAGCGGTCCCTGCTGCTCCGCGACCCGGACGGCCCGTGGACCGAGACCGATGGGCCGTTGCTGGACGAGGCCGCGAGCCTGGTCGACGGCCCGCCCGAGCGGACGTACGGGCACGTCGTCGTCGACGAGGCGCAGGAACTGACCGCCATGCAGTGGCGGATGATCGTCCGCCGCTGCCCGGCGCGGGCGATGACACTGGTGGGCGACTTCGCCCAGGCGGGCCCGGTCGCGACGGCACGCGACTGGAAGGAGGCGCTGAGCCCCCACGTCGGACCGCGGTTCAAGCTGCACGACCTGACCGTCAGTTACCGCACCACCCAGGAGATCCTGGAGAGCGTCCGGGACCTGCTGGCCCGGATCGCCCCGGACCAGCGGCCCACCCGCTCACTGCGCAGCGGTGAGCTCCCCCGCACCGTGACCGCGCCACCGGACGAGCTGGCCACCGCCGTCGTCCAGGAGCTCCGCGCCCAGGGCGCCGCGCACCCGGGCGAGCTCCTGGGAGTGGTCTGCGCGGACGCCAGGGTGGGCGAGCTGACGGCCCGGGGCGTCGCCGACCACGCGCGGATCGTGCCGGCGTCCGAGGCACGCGGCCTGGAGTTCGACGGGGTCGTCGTGCTGCACCCCGAGGAGATCGTCACGGCCCGCCCCGGCGGGGAGCGGGACCTGTACGTGGCCCTGACCCGGGCCACCAAGCGCCTCTGCACGGTCACCGTCGGGCCCGCCTGACGGCTCGACGCCCCCGTCGCCGCCGCGGGCTCGGCGGCCGCCCTCAGGGCGAGTCTGACACACCCTCACCCTGGCCGGCCGGGGTGGGCAGGTCGCGGAGTCGGCGGATCGGGGAGGGCAGGAGCCAGAGGACGGAGGTGAGAGCGCCGATGGCGGCCACCCACAGGGTGGGGCGCAGGCCGATGGTGGCGGCGAGGGCACCGCCGACGAGCGAACCGAGGGGCCGGGTGCCGAAGTTGACGCAGCGGTAGGCGCCGAAGACGCGGGAGCGCAGGTTGTCCGGGATGATCGCGGCGAAGATGGAGGCCCCGGCGACGTCCAGCCACATCACTCCGAGTCCGGCGCCGAACTCGGCCGCGAAGAGAAGCGCGAGGACGACGGGGGTGGTCCCGTGCGCGGCGGGGATCAGCAGCAGGGAGGCGGGGTAGAGGGCGGTGCCGAGGATGAAGGTCGGCCCGACGCCTATGCGCCTGGTGACGGCGGTGGCGCAGAGCGCCCCCAGGAGTCCGCCGACGGCCCCGGCGCCCAGCACCGCGCCGAGCAGGCCGGGGTCGAGGCGCAGCACGGTGGTGGCGTACAGCACGAGCAGGGCGGTCAGCATGAAGGTGAAGAAGTTGGCAGTGGCGGTGGCGGCGAGCGAGGCGCGCATCATCGGCGACCCGAGCATGAACCGTGCGCCTTCGGCGAGTTGGCCCCGGGCCTTGCGTTCCGCCGGGGGTTCGACGGGGGCGATGCGGGACAGGGCGAAGGCGGAGGCCGCGTAGGAGAGCGCGTCGGCCAGCAGGGCGAGCGGGGCGGAGAGGACCTGCACCAGCACTCCACCGATGCTCGGTCCGGCCACCTGGGCCATGGCGCGGCTGCCGCTGACCAGCGAGTGCCCCTCGACGTACCGGTCGGGCGGGACGAGGGCGTTGAACAGCGGTGCGTCGCAGACGTCGAAGAGGACCGAGAGGGTCCCGGCCGTCAGGGCCACCGCGTACAGCTGGGCGAGGGTGAGCGCGTCGAAGGCGTAGGCCAGCGGGATGGTGGCGACGAGGGCGAACCGGCCGAGGTCGGCGGCGATCATGACCCGGCGCCGGTGGCTGCGGCGGTCGGCCCAGACGCCCGCGTGGAGCGCGAAGAGCAGGTTCGGCAGCCAGGTCGCGGCGGCGAGGTAGCCCATCTGGAGGGCGTCGGCGTGCACGGCGAGGACCGCGACGAGCGGTATCGCGAGGGAGGAGATCTGGTCGCCGAGGCCGGATATCGTCTGACCGGTCCAGTAGCGGCGGAAGGCCCGTTCCCGGAGCAGGACCGGCAACCAGCGCATCCGCGTCCCGGCGGGAGTCCGGTCGGGTGCCGCCGGTGCCCCGTCCGGTACCGCCGGTACCCGGTCCGGCGCCGACCGGCCCGGGGCGGGCCGGTCGGGGGCGGGCGCGGTCACGGGGTCGGCTCCTGGTCGCTCCGGCCGTCGGCGCGGGTGGGGAAGGCCAGCTGCAGCACGGTGACCGGGCGGGAGCCCTCGGGGCGCTTGCCCGCGTCGTCGAGCCGTTCCAGGTAGGGCCGCATCAGGTCCTGGATCCGCCCGCCCAGCTCCTCCAGCTCGGCTGCCGTCAGGTGCAGGAGGGTGTCGCCGAACTGCGCGGCCTGCCGCCACTCGGCCGACTCCTGGGCCTGCCCCTGGACCCAGCGCGTGGTGAGCTCGAAGTAGCGCTCGGCGATGGCCAGTTGGAGCGCCTCCGTGGCCGCGGCCGCCGCCGGGTCCGCGATGGCGCCGGAGTCCCAGCTGGTGAACATGGCGGTGGCCTGCCACGGCTTCTCCCGCCCCCGCCCGCCCCCGGCCTCCTCCACCAGGCCGTACTTCGCCAGCTGGCGCAGGTGGAAGGAGCAGCTGGCGACGCTCTCGCCGGTGGCTTCGGCGGCCTGGGTGGCCGTCATCGGGCCGTCCCGGCGCAGCAGGCCGACCAGCACCAGCCGGGTCGGGTGGGCGTAGGCGCGCAGGGCGCGGGGGTCGGTGAGGCGGATGGAACGCGGTGAGTTCTCCTCGGGCATGCATGTAAAGCTATCTTTAGAAAGAACTCTTTACAAGGGTCGGGGCCGGAGGCTGTACGCCCCCGGCCCCAGGCCCTGACCCTCGCCCCCGCCCCCGCGGCGGCTACGGCCGCCAGATCACCGCCACCCGTGTCGAACCGGTCGACGCCGAGGACCCGATCCGGACCCCGACCGCCAGGCCGGCGTTGTTGACGGCCACGGGGTAGGAGTAGCCCTCCGGCGCCACGTTCAGTTCCGTCAGGGCCCCGTCGGCGCCCCAGCGGAGGGCGTGGCGCTCCTGCGCCTGCGGCACCTTCGTCCCGGTGTACCCGACGGAGACGCCGGCGTCGTTGACGGCGACGGCCGTCGTGTACTCGTAGTCGGCGCCGATCGTCGTGGCGGCGCCGGCCGGGCTCCAGCTCGTGGCGGTGTAGTCGATGCCGTCCGCCCCGCCCTGCTTGCCGACGACCGTGCCGCCGGCGTTGAGGGCCATCGCCGTGGAGTGCCGGCCCAGGTCCGTGACGGTGCCGTCGGCGTTCCAGGTCATGGAGCGCCACTGGTCGTTCGCGGCGCCGGTCGGCGTGCCCTTCCCGAGCACGGTGCCGGCGTCGTTGATCTGGACGACCCAGACGCCGCGGTAGGCCGAGGCCGGGTCGAGCGCGGTGGGGGTGCCGTCCGGGCTCCACTTCACGGGGTGGGCGACGCCGGAGGCCGAGTAGGACAGGCCGGCCACCGCGCCCGAGGCGTTGACCGAGACGGCGGTGCTGTTGACGTCCCCGCTCAGCGGGGCGAGCGGGACGGCCCGGCCGTCCGGGCCCCACTTCACCGCGTGGGAGGCCGTCCCGGCCGCAGAGTGCCCGACCGCCGTACCGGTGCGGCTCATCGCGTAGATGTAGCCCCAGCCGCCGGTGTCCGCGGGCAGCAGCGGCAGTGCGGAGACCGTGCCGTCGGGGGCCCAGCGCACCGCGTGGTTCCCCGAGTAGCCGACGGCGGCACCGTCGGCGGCGACGGCCACGGCGCGGCCGCTCGGGTCCCCGGGCAGCAGGGGGAGTGTCGTGGCGCTGAGGTCCGCGTTCCAGCGGACCGGACGGTCCTGGTTCTGCGGATCGGTGACGTAGCCGACGATCACCCCGTCGTCGTTGACCGCGGCGGGATCGCTCCCGACGGCGCCGGGCGGCAGGGGCAGGTCGACGGCCACGCCGGCCGCCGGATCGGTGTCGGCCGTCGCGCTGCCGGCCGTACCCAGCGCGAGGGCGCCGACGGTGGCCAGGGCGACGGTGGTGGCGGCTGCGGACCGCAGGGCTCGGATGCCGATGCTCATGACGTGCGTTCCTCGTCTCGTGGACTTCCGCGGAATGGCACTGTGCTGATGCTGTGTCATGTTTCGCATGGAGAGTTCCCGTACGCCACACCGTTCGGCGCACGGGAACTTCACCCAGTCTTCACGATTCGCGGCACGGGCGCAGCGGAATCCGGAGTCGGGTGCCCGGATCCCAGGGTCCGGGGTCCGGGGTCCGGAGTCCCGAGGGCGGCGCCCGGCTACTGCGGGGTCACGTACGCGCCGGAGATGCCGCCGTCGACGAGGAAGGTGTTGGCGGTCATGAACGAGGAGTCGTCGGAGGCGAGGAAGGCCACCGCGGCGGCGATCTCCTCGGGCTCGGCGAAGCGGCCCAGCGGGATGTGCACCAGGCGGCGGGCCGCGCGCTCCGGGTCCTTGGCGAAGAGCTCCTGGAGCAGCGGGGTGTTCACCGGGCCCGGGCACAGGGCGTTGACCCGGATGCCCTCGCGGGCGAACTGCACGCCCAGCTCGCGCGACATGGCCAGCACGCCGCCCTTGGAGGCGCTGTAGGAGATCTGCGAGGTGGCCGCGCCCATCACGGCGACGAACGACGCCGTGTTGATGATCGAGCCCTTGCCCTGGCGCTGCATGTGCGGGATCGCGTACTTGCAGCACAGGTAGACGCTGGTGAGGTTGACCTCCTGGACGCGCTTCCAGGCCTCCAGGCCGGTGGTGAGGATGGAGTCGTCGTCCGGCGGGGAGATGCCTGCGTTGTTGAAGGTGATGTCGAGGCGGCCGTACTCGTCGACGGTCCGCTGGAAGAGGTCGCGGACTGCGGCCTCGTCGGTGACGTCGGCCTGGATGAACAGGCCGCCGACCTCGTTCGCGGCCTTGGCGCCGGTCTCGGCGTCGAGGTCGACGCAGACCACCTTCGCGCCCTCGGCGGCGAAGCGGCGGGCGGTCGCCAGGCCGATGCCGCTGCCGGCGCCGGTGATCACGGCCACGCGGCCGTCGAGTCGCTGGGTCATGGTGATCATTCCTCCGTGGAGATGAAGACGTTCTTGGTCTGGGTGAAGGCGTCGAGGGCGTCCGGGCCGAGCTCGCGGCCGAGGCCGGACTGCTTGAAGCCGCCGAACGGCGTGGTGTAGCGCACCGAGGAGTGCGAGTTGACGGAGAGGTTGCCGGCCTCGACGCCGCGCGAGACGCGCAGCGCGCGGCCGAGGTCCCTGGTCCAGATGGAGCCGGACAGGCCGTACTCGGTGGCGTTGGCGATCCGCAGCGCGTCCTCCTCGTCGCGGAACGGGACGACGGCGACGACCGGGCCGAAGATCTCCTCGGTGAAGGCGCGGTCGTCGTGCCGCACGGGCGCGAGGACGGTCGGCGGGTACCAGAAGCCGGGCCCGTCGGGGGCGTTGCCGCGGATGGCGACGGCCGAGGCGTCCGGGACGTACGAGGCGACCCGCTCGCGGTGGGCGGCCGAGATCAGCGGACCCATCTCGGTCTTCTCGTCGGCCGGGTCGCCGACCCGCACACCGCGCACGGCCGGCTCCAGGAGTGCCATGAAGTCGTCGAAGGCGGAGGCCTCGACCAGGATCCGGGAGCGGGCGCAGCAGTCCTGGCCGGCGTTGTCGAAGACGGCGTAGGGCGCGGTCGCGGCGGCCTTGGCGAGGTCGGCGTCGGCGAAGACGATGTTGGCGCTCTTGCCGCCGAGTTCGAGGGTGACGGGCTTCACCTGGGCGGCGCAGCCCGCCATGATCCCCTTGCCGACCCCGGTCGAGCCGGTGAAGACGACCTTGCGCACGTCGGGGTGGGTGACGAAGCGCCCGCCGACGACCGGTCCGCGGCCGGGCAGGACCTGGAGCACGCCCTCGGGGATCCCGGCCGCCAGGGCGAGTTCGGCCAGGCGCAGCGCGGTGAGCGGGGTGAGCTCGGCCGGTTTGACGATGACGGTGTTGCCGGCGGCGAGCGCCGGGGCGAGGGCCCAGGCGGCGATCGGCATCGGGAAGTTCCAGGGCACGATGACCCCGACGACGCCGATCGGTTCCTGGAAGGTGACGTCGATGCCGCCGGCGACGGGGATCTGCCGGCCGAACAGCCGCTCGGGGGCGGCGGCGTAGTACTCGATGACGTCCCGCGCGTTGCCCGCCTCCCAGCGGGCGTTGCCGATGGTGTGGCCGGCGTTGGCGACCTCCAGGGCGGCGAGGTGCTCGCGGTCGGCGTCGACGGCGGCGGCGAAGGCGCGCAGCAGCCGGGCGCGGTCGGCGGGGGCCACCCGGCGCCAGGTGTCGAAGGCGGCGCGGGCGCGGGCGACGGCGGCGTCGGTCTCGGCGAGGCCGGCCAGTTCGACGGTGGTGATCACCTCCTCGGTGGCGGGGTTGACGACCTCGAAGAGGTCCGGTTCGGTCATCGGGGGCTCTCCCTCTGGCTGGTGCCTCGGCCGGCGGGCGGGCCGCCGGTCCGGCCGGTGGTCCGCCCGGCTGTCCGGGCGGCGTTGATGAAGGTGTGGAACAGGCGCAGGTCGTCGGGGTCGGTCTCCGGGTGCCACTGGACGCCCAGGACGAAGCGGTGACCGGTCAGTTCGAGCGCCTCGACCGTTCCATCGGCACTGTGCGCGGTGACCTGGAGCCCGGTGCCGATCCGGTCGACGGCCTGGTGGTGGTAGCAGGAGACCTCGGTGGCGGGCCCCAGCACGGCGGCGAGCCGACTGCCGTCGACGACGTCCACCCGGTGGCGGACGAAGCGGGCGGGGACGCGCTGGTGGCTGCCGTCGGGCAGGTGCTGGACGAGGGTGCCGCCGAGTTCGACGTTGAGCAGCTGCATGCCGCGGCAGACCCCGAGCACCGGCAGGTCCCGGGCGAGGGCGGCCCGCAGCAGCCGGCTCTCCCAGTCGTCGCGGGCGTGGTGGGGCGCGCCGGTGCGCGGATCGGGGGCCGCCGCGTAGCGGGCCGGGTCGACGTCCGGTCCGCCGGCGAGGACGAGTCCGTCGAGGACGTCGAGCAGGTGGCCGGCCCCGCCGGGCTGGGGCGGCAGCAGCACCGGGATGCCGCCCGCGCGGACGACGCTGTCGACGTACGTCTGGGGCACGAGCGAGGCGCGCTGGTTCCAGACCGACCAGGCGGCGGCGTCCTGGTAGCTGCTGATGCCGATGAGGGGCGGTCGGCGGTCCTCGTGGGTCACAGCCGCTCGAATCCGCGGCGCCGCTCCCAGTCGGTCACCGCCCTTTGGTAGGACGCGAGTTCGGTGCGCCCCGCGTGGGTGTAGTGCCGGACGACGTCCTTGCCGAAGGCCTCGGTGGCGACGGCGCTGCGCTCGAAGGCGTCGACCGCGTCGCGCAGGGTGGCGGGCACCCGGGGTGCGTCGGAGGCGTAGGCGTTGCCGGTGAACTCCGGCTGGAGTTCGAGCTGTTGCTCGACGCCGTGCAGTCCGGCGGCGATCAGGGCGGCGACCGCGAGGTAGGGGTTGACGTCCCCGCCGGGGACGCGGTTCTCGAAGCGCAGCGACTGCCCGTGCCCGACGACGCGCAGGGCGCAGGTGCGGTTGTCGCGTCCCCAGGCAATGGCGGTGGGCGCGAAGCTGCCGGGGACGTAGCGCTTGTAGGAGTTGACGGTGGGGGCGAACAGCAGGGCGAAGTCGGCGAGACAGGCGAGCTGGCCGGCGAGGAAGTGCTCCATGGTGCGGGAGAAGCCGTACGGGCGGTCGCCGGCGAACACCGGGGCGCCCTGCTCGTCGCGCAGGCTCAGGTGGATGTGGCAGGAGTTGCCCTCGCGTTCGTCGTACTTCGCCATGAACGTGAGGCTGCAGCCCTCCTGGGCGGCGATCTCCTTGGCGCCGGTCTTGTAGACGGCGTGGTTGTCGCAGGTGGTGAGGGCGTCGGCGTACTTGAAGGCGATCTCGTGCTGGCCGAGGTTGCACTCGCCCTTGGCGGACTCGACGGTGAGGCCGGCGCCGGCCATGCCGTTGCGCAGGCGGCGCAGGAGCGGCTCGATGCGCCCGGTGCCGAGGATGGAGTAGTCGACGTTGTACTGGTTGGCCGGGGTGAGCCGGGTGTAGTCCTTGTCCCAGGCCTGTTCGTAGCTGTCCCGGAAGACGATGAACTCCAGCTCGGTGGCGGCCTGGGCCTGCCAGCCGTAGCCGGCCAGGCGGTCGAGCTGGCGCTGGAGGACCTGGCGCGGGGAGACGGCGACCGGGGTGCCGTCGTGCTGGACGACGTCGCACTGGACCATGACGGTGGCCGGGTGCCAGGGGACGGACCGCAGGGTGGCGAGGTCGGGGCGCAGCGTCAGGTCGCCGTAGCCGTTCTCCCAGGAGGAGACCTCGTAGCCGTCGACGGTGTTCATGTCGACGTCGACGGCCAGCAGGTAGCCGCAGCCCTCCGCGGCGCCGGTCACGACGTCGTCGAGGAAGTACTGGGCGGCGACGCGCTTGCCCTGGAGGCGGCCCTGCATGTCGGTCATGGCGAGCACGACGGTGTCGACGGACCCGTCGGCGACGAGGGTGCGCAGCTCGTCGAGGGTGAGCCGGGGGGTGGTCATCGGGTCTCCTGTTCGGTGTCCCGGGTGCCGGGGGCGGACGGGGTGCCGTGGACGTGCGGTGTGTCGAGGACGTGCGGTGTGTCGAGGCCCGACAGCGGGGACATCGCGGACGGCGCAGCGCCGACGTGCGGCCCGGTGAACCAGTTCCGGGCGGAGGCGAGCCACCAGACGCCCGCGAAGCCGACCACGACGGCCACGGCGACCGGGGTGTAGTTGAAGCTGTCGACGGTGATCGGGCTGGCGGTGGGCAGCATGAACAGGACGGTGATCACCGCCGTCCAGACGACGGCGACGATGCCGATCGGCCGGCTCCAGCGGCCCAGGTGCCAGGGGCCGCGCGGGAAGTCCTCGCCCTGGCGCAGCCGCAGGTACACCGGGATGACGTAGGAGATGTAGAGGCCGATCACGGAGATCGAGGTCACGGCCGTGTAGGCGGTGTTGTTCCAGAGCGCGGGCAGTCCGAGCAGCAGGGCGCCGCCGGTGGCCAGCCAGACCGCGTTGGTCGGGGTCTGGGTGCGCGGGGAGATGCGGTGCCAGAGCCGGGAGCCGGGCAGCGCGCCGTCGCGGGAGAAGGCGTAGATCATGCGGGAGTTGGCGGTGACGGAGGCCATGCCGCAGAAGAACTGGGCGCCGATGACGATGAGCAGCAGGAACTGGGCGCCGCCGGAGCCGATCGCGTCGATGAAGATCTGCGCGGGCGGGACCTGGGTGTCGCTGTTGAGCGCGCCGTCGTAGTCGCGGATCGCGAAGGTGATGCCGAGCAGCAGGATCCAGCCCGCCACCAGGGAGACGGTGATCGCGTTGACGATGCCGCGCGGGCCGGAGCGGGCCGCGTCCTGGGTCTCCTCGGTCATGTGCGCGGAGGCGTCGTAGCCGGTGAGGGTGTACTGGGCCATCAGCAGGCCGAGCATCGCGACGTAGAACTGGCTGTGGAAGCCGGTCCGGTTGACGAACTCGGTGAGCACGAAGGAGGCGGAGGCGTGCCGCTCGGGGAGCAGCGCGAGCGCCCCGACGATGATCGCGACGCCGACCAGGTGCCACCACACGGAGACGCTGTTGAGGACGGCGACCAGGCGCACCCCGAAGGTGTTGAGCAGGCCGTGCGCCAGCAGGATGACCGCGAAGATCTCCATGGTGTGCGCGGGGGTGGCCGCGACGCCGAAGCGCAGTTCGAGGAACGCGTTGGTGAAGAAGGCGGCGCCGTAGTCGACGCTGGCGGTCACCGCGACCTGGCCGAGGAAGTTGAACCAGCCGGTGAACCAGCTCCAGGCCGGGCCGCTGCCACGGCTGCGGGTCAGCTTCGCGGACCAGTAGTAGAGCCCGCCGGCCGTCGGGTAGCTGGAGCAGATCTCGGCCATCGCGAGGCCGACGCAGAGCGTCAGCAGGCCGACCACCGGCCAGCCCCAGATGATCAGGGCCGGGCCGCCGGTCTTCATGCCCGTCCCGTAGAGGGTCAGGCAGCCGGACAGCACCGAGACGATGGAGAAGGAGACGGCGAAGTTGGAGAAGCCCGACATCGAGCGGGCCAGCTCCTGGGTGTAGCCCAGTTCGCGGAGGCGTTGTTCGTCGGCGGAGACCGGGGATCCCTCAGCGGGAGCGGGGGATTCCTCGGCGGGAGCGAGGGATCCGTCAGCGGAAACGGGGGAGGAATCCACCGGAAACACGGCGGGGCCAGGGTGGTCGGGTGAGCGTGCGTCGGTCATGGGCACCCCTGGGGGTTGAGGGTGTGCCGGGGTGCGCGCGGCCACGGCGGCGTGGCGCACCCGCCCCGGCGGGTTCGACGGTCGGACGGCTCTTCAATGGTCTAAAGTCAGACCATTGGGTGGGTGAGCAGCATCGTTCCGGCTGGACGGTGGCCACGTCAAGGGCGGGACGGGAACGAGTGCGGGAGATCCGATCGCAGGTACGATTCCGGCGTGGACGTGGACGTAACACGTGAGCAGGCACGGCTCGACTGGGAGGCCGGGGCGATCTTCCGCCCGATCCGGACCGGCAACGCCTTCGAGGAGACCGTCGAACGGCTGCTCCAGGCGATCAAGCTCGGCGTCTTCCGCCCCGGCGACCGGCTGCCCGCCGAACGCGACCTCGCCGCCCGGCTCGGCGTCAGCCGCGAGACCCTGCGCGAGGCACTCCGCACGCTCCAGCAGGCCGACTGCGTCGAACCCCGCCGCGGCCGCTACGGCGGCACCTTCGTCACCTACCGGATGCCCGAACCGGACGTCGCCGACCTGCGCCGCGCCGCCCGCGACCTCGGCGGCGCCCTGGAGGACGCCCTGACCTACCGGCAGGTCCTGGAGGTCGGCGCCGCCGAGGCCGCCGCCCGGCGCCCCCTCTCCCCCGAACAGCGCGCCCACCTGGAGGACCGGCTCACCGAACTGGACGCAGCCCCCGCCGAGCAGTACCGCCAGCTGGACTCCCGCTTCCACCTCGCCATCGGCGAGCTCACCGGCTCCCCCGCCCTCGCCGCGGCCATCGCCGAGGCCAGGATGCGCCTCAACGACCTGCTCAACGCGATCCCCATGCTGGACCGCAACATCGAGCACGCCGCCGAACAGCACCGGGCCATGGTCCACGCCATCCTCACCGGCGACGGCGCCGCCGCCCGCCGCGCCACCGAGGAACACCTCGCCGCAACGGCCTCCCTCCTCCGCGCCTTCCTGGCCTGACACCGCCCCCGGGCCGATCGGCCGTCCGGACCGGTCGGCCGACGTGGATCAGTCTCCGGGCGTTGCCCGCCTACCCGTCCGCCCCGGGCCCGGGCCCGGGCTCAGGGGTGCCCGGGAGACCGGGCAGGACACGCCCCAGCCCCTGCCTCTCCCCCGCCGGTCGGGGCGGCTGCGGCTCACCTCCCCGGCCCGCCGTCGACTCCGGGCCGCTGGTCGGCAGGGGTCCGAGGTCTCCGTGGACGACGGTCTCCGTGATCAGGGGGCGGTCCCAGAGGGCCAGGATCTCGTTCGCCAGGGCGATGGTCCGGCGCGGATCGCGGTCCCCGTTCACCGTGATGGCAGCCGCCGACAGGCTGTGCGGGACGGCCCCCGCGTCGAGGAGCACGCGCCAGTCCTCCGGGGTGAGTGCCACGAACTCCAGCCCGCTCAACCGGCCGACCTCCCGGGGGTCGGCGAGGGTCCCCCGGGAAGCGCTGAGGGTGCGCAGACGAGGCAGGGCGAGGACGGGGGCGAGACTGAACGGTTCACCGTCCCACACGCCGAGGTTCAGGACCTCCAGGTCGGGGTGGGCGGCGGCCTCGACGCTCGGGACACCGCGGTGATGGACCCTTGCCACGAAGGGCAACCGGTCCCAGCTCCGGCGGGCGGACCAGTCCCGGCCCGGGTTCGCCACCAGGTCGGTGAGGGACTCGGCCAACAGGCACGCGCCGATGCTCTGCTCGTGGTCGACCACGATGACCTGACCGAGGTGGCCGCGCGGGCCGGGCGTCAGGTCGACGGCGACCTGGTCGCCGAAGCCGGTGCCGCCGATGACGATCCAGCCGGGTGAGCCGACCAGGTCCTGCACAGCCGCGTCGGGCAGGGTGACGGAAACCTCCATCGCCCCGTGCTCCCAACTGAAGTAGCGGGACGACGCATCGAAGACCGCCAGGTGATCCAGCGAACTCAGCTCGAAGCCGACCGCCGCGTGGACGGACTCCGCCTCCTCATGCCCGCCCCAGTCCTCCCACCGCGCCCGCGTCACCCGGTAGAGCACCTTGACCTCCTCGGGCAGCGCCACCCCCAGACGGGCCTCCGCGGCGGCGATCTCCTCCTCGGTCGCACCGATCGCCCCGGGTATCCGCTCGCGCAGCGTCCGCTCCAGCGCCTCCGGATCCACGGACGGAGCCGACCGCACCCCGGGCACCGGCTCGGGCCGGCGGCGCCACGGCTCCGGCACGGCACCCTCCACCCGCACCAGAACCCTCGGATGGGCGTTGCCCGGACCTGAACCGGCCGCAGGCCCCAGATCGAACAGGCGCAGCACCGCCCTCCCCTCCGGTGCGATCTCCACCGTGAAGGCGACGCCACCCGAACCCGTGTCAGGGACCACGGCCCGCACTCGCCGGATCGCGTCATGCTGCGCCTGGTAGTCCGACAGCAGACTGGCACGCCCGGGCTCCGGACTCCGCCACTTCAACGGCACGGTGGACGAACCGCGACCGATCACCCCCGCCACGTACCCGCCCGGTGCGGCGAGCTTCTCCGCGTGGGCGGAGCGGAGGAGCCGCAGCAGCGGCTCCCAGGTGGCGAAGTCGTTCAACGCGGACAACGGGGACCTCCTGATCCGGTGATCATGACGACCACGATGATGACCGCCGGCACCGACAGACGGCCTCAGCCGGCGGCGCTCGCCCGGCCGTCGCGCGCGAGCTCGACCGCGTAGCGCGAGGCGGCCTCCGCCAGGAGGTGGGTCATCCGGCGCGGCGGGACTCCGACGTGGTCGGCGACGGCGCGGTCGGCAGCGGTGAGGTCGCCGCCGAGGAGTTCGCAGGTGATCACCAGGGTGTTGTCCGGGAGCATGTGGAGGCGGGCCATCCGTTGCTGGACCTCCTCCATGCCCTCGCTCGCCAGCACGTCCCGCAGTTCCTCGATAAGCGGGGCCAGCCACCGGGCGCGCAGGGCGTACTCGCCGCGGTCGGTGAAGGTCGGGTGGAGCGCGGCGAGCAGGTCGGCCGGGTACTCCTCGACGGGCTCGGCGAACTGCGGGTGGTCCTTGGCGAATTCCTCCCAGTCGACCTCCAGTCCGCTGATCTGCTCCGGGAGGACCGGCCGGCGCGACCAGGACTCGTCGGACTGGGTGAAGACCTGCCGCAGCAGCGCGTAAGGAACCTCGGCGGTGCGGGAGAGCAGGATCGCGTCGTAGAGGTCCTTGCCCTGGGGGTGGTTGTCGGACACCAGCCACAGGAGCTTCCACGCGAGGGAGAGCTCCGGCGTCGCGCCGAGCAGCGGTCCGGTGACGCCCGGGAGCCGGTAGGACTGCGGTGCGACGGGCAGGTGCTCGGTGAAGACGAAGTCGAGTTGGACGCTCCCGCCCGGGACGCCCGGCGCCGACCACGGCAGCACGAGCCTGCGCCCGGGGATCCTGCTGTACGTCCAGATCTCGTCGCTGAGCGCCTGGTCCGCGTGCAGCCGCACCTCGCCCGAGAGGCGTTCGGCGGCGGTGGCGAGTTCGCCGAGCATGCGCTCCGTGCGCTCGTCCTCCAGTTGCCAGTCCACCGGGCGGACCACGAAGTCCAGGTCACCCGGCTCACGGGCCTGTTCGCCGTACCAGGCCCGCAGCAGGACGCTTCCGCGCAGCACCAGGTGTTCGGCCCACGGCGAGCCGGCGACGGCGGACAGCACGGTGTCGAGCGCCTCGCGCCGCGCGGTGAGCCAGCGTTCGGCGAGCCCGGGGTCGGCGAACGCGGGTTCGCTGGGCCGGAGGGCGCGGGCGTACCCGGCGAGGGCGGGGTCGAAGACCGGCTGCTGGGTCACCGTCTCGTCGTCGATCGGGCGCAGGCTCCTGGGCAGCTCCCGGTCCACCCGGACGTCCTCCGACGGCGGCTGTTTGGGCAGCAGGACGCCCCGCCAGGGGCCGTACCGCAGGTCCTCCCATGCCACGGGCGCATCGGGTCGGGGCTGGGACTGGGGCTGGTCCTCGGTCATATCGACTCTCCTGCTCCGTACGGCCGGGCGCTGTGCCTGGGCTCGGTGATCCATCCCGCGTCCAGGGTCTCGTCACTGTCGACGACGACGAACTCGCGCTCCACCGAGGCCACTTCGCGACCGTCGGCGGCGAGGTCCCGCAGCAGCGCGTCCAACCGGCGGCCCGCGGTGTCCAGGCCGACCAGGCGGCACCGCTGGGTCACGAACCACTCGCGCCGGCCGTCCTCGCGCGTCCGGCGCGGGTTGCGCGACAGGTGCGCGCCGTGCCGGACGGCCAGTGCGGTGAGCTCGGCGAACCGGGCGGAGTCGGCCGCCGGGATCCCAGTCGGCAGCAACAGCTTGACGTGGTGCTCGAAGTAGCGCCCGGCCCCGTGCGAGGCGGCGTCCTCGTCCGAGGCCGGGACACCCTCCGCCCACGGCGTGGCCTCGATCTTCGCCCGCAGAACGGTGAATCCGGCCCGCTCGGCCCGGCCCCGGACCCGGGCGGTCAGGACGGCGACCTCCTCCAGCGTGCCGTCGGCGCGCAGGGTGAGCATCGGCTGCGAGGGCGACGTACCGCGCTCCAGCAGGATGTGGGTGAACTTCAGTCCGTGACCGTCGGCCCACGCGGCCAGTGCGTCGGCCGCGCCGGGCCCGACGGTCAGGTGCACCTCGAAGCCTCCCCGGACGGTGGGGGGAGCGGGCCGCGCGGGCCGGTCGTCAAGGCGCTGGTCAGGGTGGATGGCGAGCATGGGGATCATCCTGCCAAGCGCCTCTGACAACGGCCCGCGCTGGTCACGGGCGGTGAGTCCCGGGACGGCCTCCGTGGCCGTCGGCGGCGTCGACCGGGCGGGTCAGGCCCAGGGTGGGACGCCCGTGCCCTCCGCCCAGCGGGCGAGGGAGCGGCGGTCGACGGCGCGGATGCCGACCTGTGCGCAGAACGCGGCGGCGGCCTTGGTGAACGAGCTGGTCGTCACCACGGCGGCCAGGTCGCAGCGGTGCACGTCGCGGTAGGTGCCGTTGACGCGCTGGACGTCCTGGGAGCCGACGAACGTCCGCGGTCCGTAGCGCTTGGCCTGGATCAGGATCCGCTGTCCGGTGGGGGTGGTGGCCAGCACGTCCGCCGCGAGGTCCCCGGCTCCGCCGACCACCGAGACCTTGGTGCAGCCGTCCCGCCGGCACAGGTCGGCCAGCGCGTGCTCGAACGCCTTCGGGCTCATCGCCAGGAACGGCCCGATGTGCCGCAGTTGGGCCGCCCGCGTGTCCAGCTCGCGCTGCCGCGCCCGGACGCGCGTCCGCAGCACGGCGACGCCCGCCCCCGCGCCCGCGAGGAGGAGCAGGGCCACCAGCAGCAGGTGCTGGGCCAGCCAGTGCACCGCCACCGAGAGCAGCACGAGGACGATCACGGCCGCCACGCCCAGCAGCACCGCGTTGTCCCGCGCCTGCCGCAGCCGACGGGCCCGGCGCGCAGCGGTCGACCGGCGTCGCCGGACAGGTCCACGGGCCACGGCATCCCCCTTCGCGCCACAGTGTTCGTGCGAGCGTAGGGTCCACCGGCACCCGGCCGCCTGCGATCTCGGTGAATTCCACCGAGCGCGGTACCGAGTTGACCGGATCCGGGCGGCCGGCGACCGGAGAGCTGCGCGTTCCGGGCCAGGTGGCAGAGCGGCAACGGCAGCGACAGCGGGTAGTCACGGATCGGCAACTGCCGGCTTCCGGACGCGCCCGGAGGGCTATGCTCCGCGTTGCTGACGGTGCATCACAACGCCCGAGGGGGCCGCAATGACGTCGGACCAGGACTCACCAACCGGCCCCGGGGGGCCGACCCGCTTCGTCACCTTCTTCACCACACTGCCGGGGATCATCACCGCAGCCGCGGCTCTGGTGACGGCGATCGGCGGGGCCTTCTACGGTGGCACCCAAGCCGCCACGCCGAGCCCGACGGTGACGGTGACGCAGACCGAGTGGAGGTCGCCCTCTCCCGCTCCCCCGACGGCCCCGGTGCCTCCGGTGCCCTCGGTCTCCGACACCACTACCGTGTCACCCGGGCCGACCGGCGCCGCCGGGGCACTGCGCGGGTCGTACAGCTTCCAGCTCCCCGCGCTCTACTACGCACCGCTGGGGCCCCAGAAGCCCACGCAGCCCGACATCGTCGGCGCCACCAACTCCAGCGGGGACATCTCGTGGAAGGCGGACCAGGGAGGGCAGCAGATCGAAGCCGGCACGTCGGAGAGGATGCTCGCCCTGCCGAACGGGAGCACGCCGACCTACCAGGCCTGCTCCACGGGGACCCAGTTCATCACCGGTGCGCCCAGCACGCCCGGGTCCGTCTTCTGCATCCTCGAGCGGCCGGGACTGATCGCGGGCGTCCAGGTGACGTCCGTCAACGAGAACTCGCCGACCTACGTCACCCTCCAGGTGAGCGTGTGGCAGGGGCCCTGATCCGGCGCGTCGTGGTCCGCGTCGGAGCCCCGGCGCCGGGGCCTGCGCGTCCACCACTTCGGGACCGCCGACCAGTAGCCGTGGCGGTAGCGGTGGACGCGCAGGCGGGTGGGGGTTGCTACTTCTGCCAGCCGATGGTCTCGGGCAGCGGGCTGTAGAAGATGGTGGCGCCGACGTTGGCGAGGCCCTTCTTGATGCCGTAGGTGGAGGGGCCGCTGTAGAGCGGCAGGAAGGCGTACTGCTGGAGGGCCTTCTGCTCGACCTTGTTGACGGCCTCGATCTGCTGCCCGAGGTCGGCGATCTGGCCGGTGGCGCGGATCTCCTGGTCCAGCTCGGGGGTGCCGGCGCCGGTGATGTTGGAGTCGCGGTCCGAGCAGTAGAAGTCGCACAGGTTGCGGGCGCCGAAGGGGTCGGTCGAGCGGTTGCCGGAGATGAACAGGTCGAAGCGGCGCTCGCTGAGCACCTTGGAGAAGTCGTTCGAGGAGACCTTGTTGATGTCCAGCTTCACGCCGACGCCCTTGAGCATCGCGGTGAGCGCGGAGGCGGTGGCCTTCTCGATCGGGTCGTCGCCGAGCAGGGTGTAGCCGAGTGCGAGCTGCTTGCCGTCCTTGGTGCGGATGCCGTCCGGACCGGGCGTCCAGCCGGCCGCGTCCAGGGTCTTCCGGGCCTCGTCCGGGGCGTACTTCAACACGGCGGCGACGTTGTCCTGGTAGCCCTGTTGGAAGCTGTAGAGCACGGCGGAGCCGGGCAGCGGCTCGGTGTAGTCCAGGCCCTGGAACTGGATCTTCGCTATCTGCGGGCGGTCGATGCTCTCCTGCACCGCCTTGCGGACCTGGAGGTCGCCGAGGAGCGGGGACTTGGTGTTGAGGTACAGCGAGTACTCGAAGGGGCTGCCGCCGCTGCGGATCTCGGCGTCCTTGACGGCCTTCACCTGCTTGAGGTTCTCCGCGTCCACGGCGGAGGTGTAGTCGAGTTCGCCGTTCTTGAAGGCGTTGATCGAGGCGCCGCTCTCCAGGTTGACGTAGACCCGCTTGTCCAGCTTGCCCTTCCTGCCCCACCAGTTGGGGTTGCGCACGAAGGTGATGTTGCCGGAGTGGGCGTCCCAGGTGCCGACGGTGTACGGTCCGGTGCCCCACTCGGGGTGGGCCGTCTTGACGTACGCCTTGTTGAAGTTGTCGACGGTGGCGGCCTCGGGGTGCAGGAAGGTGGTGAACAGCGCCGACCAGGAGGGGTTGACGCCCTTGAAGGCGATGACCGCCTGCTTGTCGTCCGCGCCCCGGGTGACGGAGGTGATGCGGTCGTAGCCGTCGGTGGAATTGGCCGCGTAGTCCTTGTTCGAGCCGTTGTTGGCCTTCCAGGTGGCCTCGATGGCCCGCCAGTCGATGGGGGTCCCGTCGTTGAACACGGCCTTGGGGTTGAGGGTGATGACGACCTTCTGGTCGCCGCCCTCGACGGAGACCTTCACGTCGCTGTAGTAGTCCGGGTTGTACTGGACCTCACCGGTGGGCGAGTAGGTGATGGCGTCGGCGTTGTACCAGGACCAGATCCGCACGGAGTTCAGGGTCCCGTTGACATTGAAGGGGTTGCCCTGCTCGTCGAAGGTGCCCGCGGTGGTGTAGGTGCCGCCGTCCTTGACGTTGTCGTACGGCTGCGGGTTGTAGTCGGTGACCGAGGACGCGACCTTGGCGGCGTTCTTGGCGTTCTGCCCGGCGCCTCCGGCGGAGGAGGAACCGCCGGAGGAGGACGAGGAGGAGCACGCGGTGGCCGCGACCGTGACGGCCGCGACGAGCGCGAGGGGCAGAGCGAGCTTCCGACGCATGGGATGTCCTTGTGGGAATCGGTGGGATCGGTGGGATCGGTGAACAGGGGAAGGGGCGGGTGCTGCCGGTGCGGGGTCAGACCGCGTGGCAGGCGTACTGGTGGTCGGAGCCGTCCGGGGCGGCGGCGGTCGCCGGCCGCTCGGTGCGGCAGCGGGTCCGTACGGCCTCGTCGGCCTCCCGGTACAGCGGGCAGCGGTCGACGAACACGCAGCCCTCCGGGAGGCGGGTGGCACTGGGCTGCTCGCCCGCGAGGACGATGCGCTCGCGGTGGCGCTCGCGTGCCGGGTCGGGCACCGGGATCGCCGACAGCAGGGCCTTGGTGTACGGGTGCCGGGGCCGGGCGAAGATCTCCTCGGTGGCGCCGGACTCGACGATGTGCCCGAGGTACATCACCGCGATGCGGTCGGAGACGTAGCGCACCACGGCCAGGTCGTGGGCCACCAGCAGGTAGGCCAGGCCCAGTTCGCGCTTGAGCCGGGCGAGCAGGTTGATGATCTCGGCCTGCACGGAGACGTCCAGCGCGGACAGCGGCTCGTCCAGGGCCAGCAGCTTCGGCTCCCGGGCCAGGGCACGGGCGATGCCGACGCGCTGGCGCTGGCCGCCGGACAGGGCGGCGGGGAAGCGGTCGCCCATGGCGCGGTCCAGGCCCACCACGTCCAGCAGCCGGGTGACCCGGGAGCGGATGGCCGCCCGGTCGGCGCCGGCGGCCTGGAGCGGTTCGGCCAGCAGGTCGAAGACGGTCAGGCGGGGGTCGAGGGCGTCCGTCGGGTCCTGGAGCACGATCTGGACGTCGCGCCGCAGCTCGCGCACCTGGGCCGCCGAGTGGAGGGTGGCGACGTCGGTGCCGGCCACCTCGATGCGGCCGCCCTCGGGGGCGCGCAGCCGCAGCACCTCGCGCAGGGTGGTGGTCTTGCCGCTGCCGGACTCCCCCACCAGGCCCAGGGTCTCGCCCGCGCGCACCTCGAAGCTGACCTGGTTGACGGCGTGCAGGGTGCCCACCCGGCGCTTGAGGAGGGCGCCCTTGGTGACGGGGAACGTCTTGACCAGGTCCTCCACGCGCAGGACCACCTCGCCGACGGTCCGCTCCCCGGCACCGGCCGGCGGTACGGGGGCGGCCTCCCCGGCCGGGTCGAGGGTTCCGTCGGCGATCTCCTGCGCGCGGTGGCAGGCGACACGGCTGTGCTGCTGCCCGCTCAGGGCGGTGGTCGGGCCAGGGGTGGTCAGGCCGGGGGCGGTCAGGACCGGTTCGGTGGTCCGGCACACGTCCTGGGCGACCGCGCAGCGGGGCGCGAAGGGGCAGCCGCCGGGCAGGCCGACCAGGGACGGCGGCTCCCCGCCGACCGGGATCAGGGGCCGTTCGATGCCGCTGTCCACGGTGGGGACGCTGGCCAGCAGGCGGGCGGTGTACGGCATCGTGGGGCGGCGGAAGAGCTCGTCGACGCTCGCGTGCTCGACGATCCGCCCCGCGTACATGACGGCGACCTCGTCGGCGTGGCCCGCCACCACGCCCAGGTCGTGGGTGATCAGGACGAGGCCGGCGCCGGTCTCGCGCTGGGCCAGGCGCAGCACGTCCAGGATCTGGGCCTGGACGGTGACGTCGAGTGCCGTGGTGGGTTCGTCGGCGACGAGGACCGAGGGCTTGTTGGCGATGGCCAGGGCGATGACGACGCGTTGGCGCATGCCGCCGGAGAACTCGTGCGGGAAGGACTTGGCGCGTTCGCGCGGGTCGGGGATGCCGACCAGGTCGAGCAGTTCCACCGCCTGCTCCCACGCGTCCTGCTTCGTGAGGTCCCGGTGCACGCGCAGGGCCTGGGAGAGCAGCCGGCCGACGCTGTAGATGGGCGTGAGCGCGGACATCGGGTCCTGGAAGACCATGCCGATGTCCTTGCCGCGCACCCGGGAGAGGGCCTTGTCGTCCATCGCCGCGAGGTCGCGGCCGCCCAGCAGGATCCGGCCGCCGAGGCGCGCGGTGGGCGGCAGCAGGCCCATGACGGCGAGGGCGGTGGCGGACTTGCCCGAGCCGGACTCGCCGACGATGCCCAGGGTGCGCCCGGGCAGCAGGTCGAAGTCGATCCCGCGCACGGCCTCCACCGGGCCGGCCTCGGAGGGGAAGGAGACGCGCAGGTCGCGTACGGAGAGGACGGGGGCGGGCGCGGAGGCGACCACGGGGGCGGGTGTCGGATCGGCCGTCGGGGCGGCCGCGTGAGCCGCTGCGGGCCCGGTACGGCGGGCGGGTGCGAAGGTCATCGTCGGGCTCCTGCCGCGCCGGTGGTGGACGTGGGGTCGAGGGCGTCGCGCAGGCCGTCGCCGACGAAGGTCATCGAGACGGTGAGCAGGACGGTCAGCCCGGCGGGGAAGGCGAAGAGCCAGGGGGCGCTGGTGATGGTTCCCGCGCCGTCGGCGAGCATCGTGCCCAGCGACACGTCCGGGGTCTGCACGCCGAAGCCGAGGAACGACAGGGCGGTCTCGCTGAGCACGGTGGAGACCACGCCCAGGGTGAGGTTGACGATGAGCAGGGAGCCCAGGTTCGGGATGATGTGGCGCAGCACGATGCGCAGGGGGCGCACGCCCATGTACTCGGCGGCGCGCACGTAGTCGCGCTCGCGCAGGGACGTCGACACCGACCAGACCACGCGCGCGGTGGACATCCAGCCGAACACCGTCAGGACCAGGATGAGGACCCGCCAGTCGCCCGCCAGCCGGTGCGAGACCAGGGCGAGGACGAGGAAGGAGGGCACGATCAGCAGGAAGTGGATGACGGCGAGGGTGGCCTTCTCCACCCGGCCGCCGAGGTAGGCCGCGCCCGCGCCCACGACCGCGGCGATGGCGACGGTCAGCACGGACACGCTCACCGCGATCACCAGCGAGCGCTGGAGGCCGTGCACGACGGCGGCGTAGACGTCGTTGCCGCCCTGGTTGGTGCCGAACCAGTGCTCGGTGCTGGGGGCCTGGGTCAGTGCCGAGAAGTCGGCGTCGGCGTAGCCGTACGGGGTGAGGAGGTCGCCGAGCGCGCTGAACAGCACGAGCAGCAGGAAGATCACCACGCCGGCGACGGCGGTCCGGTTGCGCAGGAAGCGCCGCAGGTAGAGGCGGCGCCGGCCCAGGTAGCGCCCGTCGTGCACGTCGGGCACGCCGGGCCTGCCGGTGGCGGGTGCGGCTGCCGTGGCGAGCGCGCCCTCGGAGGTCGCGTCGGGGCTCACGGGGACGGCCATCTCAGTTCACCCGCACTCTCGGGTCGAGGAGGACGGTGGCGATGTCCGCGAGGATCGCGCCGACCGCCGTCAGGGCGGCGGCGAAGGCGGCGGTCGCCACCGTGCCGTGCACGTCGTTCTTGCTGATGGTCTGGATGAAGTACTGGCCCATGCCGTTCCAGCCGAAGATCGTCTCCGTGAGGACCGCGCCGGTGAAGACCGCCGGGATGCTGAACGCCACGGACTGGGCGGTGGGGATCAGTGCGGTGCGCAGGGCGTGCCGGCGGATCGCCTGGGCGCGGGTGAGCCCGGTGGCCCGGGCGGTGCGCACGAAGTCGGAGCCGATGACGTCCAGCAGCAGGGAGCGCTGGGTGAGGTGGTAGCCCACGTACCCCGTCAGGGTGAGCGTCAGCGTCGGCAGGATCAGGTGCAGCAGCCGGTCACCGAGCGTCGCCCAGAACCCTTCCACGTCGGGCGAGTTCTCCCCCGCGACGTACAGGAAGTGCCAGCCGGCCTGCTCGTTCAGCCGGATGGCCAGCAGCACCAGTGCGAGGGCGGCGATGGACACCGGGACGTTGAACAGCGCCATGGACACGGCCTGGGCCGCCCGGTCCCGCCAGCCGTACTGGCGCGAGGCGGTGTGGACCGCGAGCGCGACACCGACGACGACCGACAGGACCGTCGCGCCGATCACCAACTCGGCGCTGACCAGGGAGCGGTAGCCGATCTCCCCGTTCACCTCGACCCCGACCGGGGAACGGCCCCAGTCGAAGTGCAGGACCACGCCGGTCAGCCAGTCCCACCAGCGGTGGAGCAGCGGTTCGTGCGGGTCGAGGTTGTACGGGGCCAGGGCCCGGGACAGCTGCTCCTCGGTGCGGACCGGGCGCAGTTCCTTGAAGTTCGAGCGCGGGTCGAGGAACCAACTGGCCAGGAAGTAGGTGGCGTTGGTGGCCACGGCGATCACCAGGAGCCAGCCCGCCGCTCTGCGGGTCACGTACCGGAGCACGGAGCGCACCTCCCCACCAGGTGCGGCGGAAGCGCCTGGGGGACGTCGGGTCTGAGGGAGGTGCGCATGGCGGCAGAACTTCCTGGAGCTGGGAGTCGGACGGAGTCGGACGGCACGGTCGTGCGGATCCGAGTCTGTGTACGACTGGTGTCGTAGCGCCAGTGACCAGGGGACATGGACATGAGAACGAAACACCCCCGCAGCAGAGGGGCATCGCGCCCCATCGTCCGTTCACATTCACGGGGGTCGGGGGGGCTCGGGGAGCTCCGAGGGGGGCTGGGGTGCCCACCCGGATCAGGCGGTGGCGACGATGGCCCGGGTGACGGCCTTGACGGTCGGGGTCGGGCGGCCGGGGAGTCGGGCCACCAGGATCCGGCGGATCTCGGGCGGGGCGCCTTCGACGCGCAGCAGGCTCACCCCGGACGGCAGCAGCGGCGCGAGCCGGGCGGGCACCGTCGTCACCCCGAAGCCGCGGGCGACCAGGTGGAGCTTCGTCAGCCAGTCGCGCGCGGAGTGGACGATGCGCGGCCGGCCGGGCAGGCCGGGCCAGACGCCGAGCAGCGGCTCGGAGCCGGACGCGGGGGTGGCGATCCACCGGGCGTCGAGCAGTTCGTCGACGTGCACCGCGGTGCGGCCAGCGAACCCTCCGGTCGAAGGCGCCGCGAGGAGCAGCTCGGTGTCCGCGACGGTCTCGACGTGCAGGCGCGGCGACTCGCCGTCCACAGGGCGGTGGGGCGGGCGGGAGGACAGCACGGCGAGGTCGATCGAGCCCGCGCGCAGGGCCCGGACCAGGGCGGGCGTGGCGCCCTCGGTGGTCGTGACCGTGATCTGCGGGTCGGTTGCCGCGAGGCGGGCGAGCGCAGGGGGCAGGAGGCCCGCGCCCGCGCTCAGGAACAGTCCGAGTCGCAGCACTTCGGCCTGCGGGGCGGTGCCGGTGAGGTCGCGCTCGGCCGCGGCCAGGCTGTCCAGGATCGTCCGGGCGTGGCGCAGCAGGGTCAGGCCCGCGGGAGTGAGCCGCACTCCGTCGGGGCGGCGTTCGAACAGGGCGGTGCCCGCGCTCCGTTCGAGGGAGGCGGCCTGGCGTGACACCGCCGACTGGGTGTAGCCGAGCCGGGCGGCGGCCGCGGTGAAGCTGCCGGACTCCGCGATCTGTCGCAGGACCCGCAGGCCGGTACTGGAGACGTCCATGCCGCATACGCATACCACACATGCTCGATCGTCGCTTCCCGCATGCCCGCCGGGCGCCTAGGGTCGATCACGACGAGCACGGACGGAGACGTCCGAAGACGGAGACAACCGAACACGAAAACGTCCGCAGACGAAGACGACCATGGAGGCTCACACGTGCGAGCAGCAGTCCTGACACGGTTCGGTGCCCCGCTCACGGTGCGGGAGGTGCCCAACCCCGAGGCCGGCGGCGGCGAGGTGGTGGTCCGGGTGCTCGCCGCCTGCGTGGCCCCGTACGCGGCCGAGGTGTTCGGCGGCGAACGGAAGTACCCCCTCGCGCCTCCCGTCGTGCCCGGCATCGGCGGCGTGGCACGCGTCGTCCAGGTGGGCCCGGACGCCACCCGGCTGCGGGTCGGCGACCTGGTGTGGTGCGACTGCACGGTCCGCTCCCGGGACGACGCCCTGACGCCCGACATCACCCTCCAGGGCTGGAGCTCGCGCGGCGAGGGCGGCGCGCGGCTCGCCCGGTACCTGCACGACGGGTCCTTCGCCGAGCTCATGCGGGTCCCGACGGAGAACGTGTACCCGCTGCCCCCGGCGGCCGGGGACGACCCGGCCCGCTGGGCCGCGCTCGGCGTGCACGTCATCGCGTACGGCGGGCTGCTGGCCGGCGGGCTCGCGGCCGGTGAGACGCTGCTCGTCAGCGGGGCGACCGGCAACCTCGGCAGCAGCGCGGTCGCGCTCGCGCTGGCGATGGGGGCGGGCCGGGTGGTCGCCCCCGGCCGCAACCGGGCCGCGCTCGACCTCCTCGCCGACCGGTTCGGCCCCCGGGTGCGCCCCGTCCCGCTCACCGGGGACGAGGCCGGGGACCGCGCGGCGATGGCCGCGGCGGGCGACGGCCCGATCGACATGGTGCTCGACCTGCTGCCGCCGAGCGCACCCAGCTCGGTGGCGCGCACGGCGGCCATGACCGTGCGCGAGTACGGGCGCGTGGTCCTCATGGGCGGTGTCGGCATGCTCGGCGGCGACGACCTCGCACTCCCCTACCCGTGGCTCATGCGCAACTCGGTCACCGTGCGCGGCCAGTGGATGTACCCACGCACGGCGAACGTCGGCATCATCCGGCTGCTCGCCTCGGGTGCCCTGGACCTCGCCCCCGAACGGGTCCGGTCGTTCGGCCTCGACGCGGTCAACGACGCCGTCGCGTACGCCGCCTCGCACGGCGGCCCGTTCGAGCGCACCGTCCTCGTCCCGTCGGCGCGCTGACGGGTGTCGTGGGCCGGTGGCGACGGCGCGGGGGGCGGTCCGTAACCGGCGGGACCGCCCCCGCGCCGTCAGCATCGGCGTCCGTCCGCTCTCCGTCCGCCCTTCGTCCGCTCTCCGTCCGCCCTTCGTCCGCTCAGGCGGCGCCGAGCAGGGACGCCAGGGCGGCGGCCGTCTCGGGGTGCCGGCCGAGGAGCGCCGAGCCCACCGGGGTCTGCGGCGCCGTCCAGGACCCGTCGCAGCCCAGGAGGGCGGCGAGCGCGTCGCAACCGGCGGGGTGCGCTGCGAGCAGGGCGGAGCCCCGGCCGTCGGTGCCGCCGCCGGGCCGGACCGGCTGGGGCGCCGGTGCGAGCCACGGCGGCACCCAGGTGTCCAGTTCGGCGAGCCGACCGGGGAAGATGCGTCCGGCTTCCTTGGTGAGCTTCGGGGCGAGCTCGGCGCCGCCGCTGCGCAGAGTGGTGATCAGGGTCGGCAGCCACGGCAGCAGGACCGGGTCGGGCAGGCGGGCGAAGGCGTGCGAGACCGCCTCGACGACGAGGTCGACCAGGCTGGGCACCGGCTCCAGCGCGTGGAGCAGCCCGCTGAGGTAGCGCGGGTAGGCGGGCAGCAGGAGCGGGTTGCCGAGCAGTTCGTCGCAGCGCTCGCGCAGGTCCTGGCGGGTGAGGTGGCCGAGGTGGACCCGCGCGGCCCACAGCAGGGCGCGCTTGGCCTGGTCCTGCGGGTCGGACCGGGCGACGGCGAGTTCGAGTTGGGCGCGGTCCCCGCCCAGGGACAGGGCCAGGCCCTCCATGCTGAACAGGAAGCTCAGCATGGCCGCGACCTGGCGCACCGTCGCCGTCTCGTCGGTGAACGCGGTGGGCAGCAGGGCGCAGTAGTGGGCGTACCCGGCCTCGGCGAACCGCTCGATCCACCGGGGCAGGACCGGCTCGCCGGTGCGGTAGAACGCCAGCAGCTTCCGGACCCGGCGCAGCACCTCGGGGGCGCCGTCGACGCTGCGCTCGGTGGTCAGCACCTGGAGGGCGCGGGCGCCGAGTTCGTCGGCGAGCCGCCGGCTGCCGAGGTACAGGGTGGCGTCCTCCACGGTCCGCAGGACGACGGCGGCATTGGCCTGCGGGGCGTTGGCCTCCCGGCGCAGGCGCTGTTCGAGGACCTGTTCGAGCGTGACGCCTTCGTAGCCGAGCTCGATCAGGGCGCGCTGGTGGGTGCCGAGCGAGAGGTCCCAGGACTCCTGCTTGGGTTCGTCGCCGAGGGTGCGCTCGCCCATGATCGGGCGGGCGGCGTCGGGGATCAGGTGGCGCAGCATCCAGAGCACGTCGGAGCAGGGGCGCAGGTCGGGCTGGGACTTGATGTCCAGCAGCGCGCGCTTGACGCCGCGGGCCTGGAGGTTGAGGCCGAGCGGGGCGAGGCGGTCGTGGACGTCGCGGGCCAGCGGGGGCAGCGACTCGTAGCCGACCTGGCCGATCCGGTCGCCGCCCATCATGATCTCGACCAGGCGCCGGACGTCGCGCCGGCCGGGCACGGTCTCCTTCTCGATGCAGGTGACGGCCGCGTCCTGGAAGTCGTACGGGGTCGGGCGGGCGCGGTCGCGCATGCCCGCGAGGAGGATGGACGTCTCGTACACGGCGATGGCGTCGGCGGTGGAGGCGAGGTAGCCGTTGCGGCGGGCCGCTCGCACGATCTCCACGGACCAGCCGAGCAGTTCCTCCTGGTCCAACTGGTCGAGGGCGGGCGGTCGTTGCAGGAATCCGGCCAGCTTGTCGGTGCTGTCGCCGTCCGCGGCGGGGGTGGGGGCGGGGACGGCGGCGGCCGCCTTGCGGGCGCGGGTGGCCTTCGCCCCGGCACCGGCCTGGCCCTTGAGCCGGTAGGGCTGGACCCGGGTGCGCTTGAGGTTCTTCTCCCACTGGGCGGCGGCGATCGACACCGACCCGCCTTCGAGGCCGAACTGCCTCTCGATGGCGGCGTGACTGGAGGGGATCAGGCCGTACTGCCACTCGGTGGCGGTGCGCGGGGGCACGGCGAAGGTGTCGGTGCCGTGGAGGCCGAACTCCTCGACCCGGCTGGCGGCGTGGAAGGCGCCGCAGACGTAGACGCTCTGCGCCGGGTCGGCGCCGGTGGCGGCCAGGTGCTCGCGGATGCGGGTCCACATGTACCGCTCGCGGTCCTCGTCCACCCGCACGCGGCCCGGATCTCCGGGCGCCAGGCGGCGGAAGAGGCTGCCGATCAGGAACATGACCTGCCGGTAGGTGTCGTGGTCGGCGTCGCCGAGCGGCCCCTCGACGTACTGGTGCCACCACTCCGACCAGTGCCGCACCTTGCCGTGGCGCAGCAGGTGCCGTTCGAGGTCGGCGAAGCGGGGCCGCAGGTCGCCCAGTTCGACGCCGACCGCTTCGCCGTGCAGTGCGGCCTCCTGGGAGGCAGCCGCGCCCACGTCGGCCTGGGCGGCGGCGGCCGCCGCGGCCTCTGCGGCGTCCGAGCCGTCCCCGCTGTCCGGGGCGTCCGGGCGGGGCTGCCACTGGAAGACGTGGTCCGAGGACCGGTCGACGAGGACCAGGTCCACGCCGGGCGTCTCCAGCGCGTACGCGATGGCCTGGTACTCGGCGGAGGCCTCGGTGATCGGCGCGACCACGGACAGCGGCGCCCAGTCGGCGGGGAACCCGTCGATCCGGGTGGCGAAGGCCTGGACGGCCACCGGCAGGCGGCAGTTGCGCAGCTCGGTGAGCAACGGGGCCATGTCCTCGCACAGTTCGAGGAAGACCGTCCTCGGCTGCCGGGCGCGCAGGTGGCGGGCCATGGCGGTGGCGGAGGCCGGCGAGTGGTGGCAGACCGGGAAGATCTCCAGCGGCTCGCGCAGGGCGCGCTCGACGTCGCTCACGAGGCCGCGGAGGATGACGTCCAGGGCGCCCGGGCCGTCGGCGAACTCGGCGGCAGCCGCGTCGAGTTGGCTCCGCAGCGCGCTGAACGTGTCGGGGCCGGGGTGCCCGCCGGTGGCGGGCACCCGGGTGGTGGCGCGGCTCATGCGAGTGCCTTGAGGGTGTCCAGGCCGGCGGCGAGGAACTGCGGCCACTCGCCGCCCTCCTGCTCACTGCGCTGGTGGACGGTGTTGGCCAGGTACTTGGTGAGGATGCTGGTGTCCTCGGGCGCGCGACGGCTGAGCGAGGCGACCAGGGAGGAGCCGAGGGCGTGGGCGGTGAGCGCGCGCTCGCCGAAGAAGTTGCTGTGCAGGATGGCGTCCTCCAGTACGCCGATCTGCTCGGCGGTGGACAGGGCCGACTCCAGCCGCTCGTCGTCGCTGCCCGCCGCCGTCGCGACGGCGCGCAGGTCCTCGAAGGAGCGCAGCAGTACGTCCAGCAGGGTGGGCGGCACGTCCAGTTCGATCTGGTGGCGGCGCAGCAGCTCCTCGGTGCGGAAGCGGACGATCTCCGCCTCGCTCCGCTTGTCCGTCACCACCGGGATCTGGACGAAGTTGAAGCGCCGCTTGAGCGCCGACGACAGGTCGTTGACGCCGCGGTCGCGGCTGTTGGCGGTGGCGATCACCGCGAAGCCGGGCTTGGCGAACACCGTGCCGTCCTCGCCCTTCAACTCGGGCACCGACACGTACTTCTCGGAGAGGATGGAGATCAGCGCGTCCTGGACGTCGCTGGTGGAGCGGGTGAGCTCCTCGAAGCGTCCGATCGTGCCGGTCTCCATCGCGGTCATGATCGGCGAGGGGATCATGGACGCGCGCGACTGGCCCTTGGCGATCACCATGGACACGTTCCACGAGTACTTGATGTGGTCCTCGGTGGTGCCGGCGGTACCCTGCACGACCTGGGTGGAGTTGCGGCACACGGCGGCGGCCAGCAGCTCGGCGAGCCAGCTCTTGCCGGTGCCGGGGTCGCCGAGCAGCAGCAGGCCGCGGTCGGAGGCGAGCGTGACGATCGCCCGCTCGACCACGCTGCGCTCGCCGAACCACTTCTGGGCCACCTCGCGCTCCAAGCCGTCGGAGGGCTCGGAGCCGAGGACGAAGGTGCGGATCATCTTCGGAGACAGCCGCCACGTGGACGGCTTCGGGCCGGAGTCGACCGACTCCAGGTAGTCCAGCTCATCGGCGTACTTGGTCTCAGCGGGGGCGCGGAGCATGTCGGACATCGGGCAGGAGCCTTTCTGCGGCGTGGGAATGGGGGATGAACAGGTGCGGCGCGGTGCGGCGCTCAGGTCAGGAACGTCTTGAGCTCGTGGACCAGCTTGTTGATGTGGCCGGAGAGCACCGGGGTGCCCTGGTCCTTGAACCGCTGGCGGAACCACGGGTTGACGCTGCCCCGGCCCGCACTCGTGACCGAGCCGACCGGGATGAACTTCACGCCGGAGCGGTGCACGGCGGCCATCTGCGCGAACAGCTCCTCGCCGCGCCACTCGTAGAAGTCGGAGATCCACACGACGACGGTGTTGACCGGCTCGGCGATCTTCGGCTGGGCGAGGGCCATGGCGACCGTACCGTCGGTGCCGCCGCCGAGCTGGGTGCGCAGCAGCGTCTCGAACGGGTCGTGGACCCACGGGGTGAGGTCGACGGCCCGCGTGTCGTACGCCACCAGGTGGACGTCGACCTTGGGCAGGCCGGCGAAGATCGAGGCGAGGATGGTGCAGTTGACCATGGAGTCGACCATCGAGCCGGACTGGTCCACGACCACGATCAGGCGCTGCGGCGTCGTCTTGCGGGTGGTGTGCCGGTAGTAGAGCCGGTCGACGTAGAGCCGCTCGTCGTCGGGGCTCCAGTTGACGAGGTTCTTCTCGACCGTGCGCTTGAGGTCGAGGTTGCGCCACACCCGCTTCGGCGGCACCGAGCGGTCCAGCTCCCCCGCCGTGGCCTTCTCGACCTGGGTGCGCAGCACCTCGGCGACCTCGTCGACGAACCGGCGGATCAGGGCCTTGGCGTTGGCGAGCGCGGTGCCGTCGAGGTTGCCCTTGTCGTGCAGCAGCTGCTCGATCAGCGACATGCTCGGGGTGAGGCGGGCGGCGAGCCTGCTGTCCGCGAGGACTTCGCGCAGGCGCATCCGCTTGACCAGATCGGCCTCGATGGCGGCGAGTTCGGGGCCGATCACGGGGATCAGCGTGGACAGGTCCGGGGTGCCGGGGGTCCCGGGGGTGCCGATGCCGGTGCCGGCGTGACGGCCGTGGCCGGCGTGGCGGCCGAGGCCTGCGTGACGGCCGGCGCGCAGTTCCCCGGGCTTGCAGCCGAGGGCGCGCTCCAGCCATCCCGCGTCGGACTGCCAGCGGGAGAGCTGGCCCGCGGTCACCGTGCCGGAGCCGGTGGCGAGGGCGTTGAGGAGGATCTTGGAGTACAGGGCCGCGCGCCGGACCTCGGCGGCCCGGTCGCGGGCCCCGACCGGGCCTGCGGCGGCGGCATCGGTTTCGGTTTCGGCGTCGGCGGCGGCGGCGGCGTCAGCGTCGGTTTCGATGTCGGCGTCGGCACCCGGCACCAGGAGGCCGTCGAACTCCGCTGCCAGGCCGGGGTGGCGCTGGACGAGCGAGTCCACGGACGTACGAGGGTCCAACAGGCCCGCGGGCAGGCCCAGGTCCTCGACGACGGCCAGACTCGCCGTCTCCAGCGCGGGCTGCTCCGCCGGATCGAACAGACGCGCCAGCAGCTGCCAGTACAGCACCTGTCGGCGGTTCCCCTCGGGGTCCGCGAGAGCACCGCCGTTCCCATCGGTGGTGGTGAAGGAGGTGGAGGAGGAGGTCATGGGTCCGTTCACTTCCGCAGCAGCTTGCCGGCGCGCTCGCGCAGCACGGTCACCGTCTCGGTCGCTGCCGCCTCGGCCTTGCCGCCGCTCTTGTCGGTGGTGCCGCCCGCCCACGCACCGGCGTGCAGGCCCACCGTCCGGCGCTTGACGGTGGATTCGACGGCCAGCGGCTGGAGGACGAAGGCCCCGGCGTCCCAGCGCAGCAGGCCGATGCACGCGGTGGACGCGGCCACCGCCTGCGGCGTGAGCGGGCCCGCCACGGGGATGCGGTCGGTGTCGACGGCGAGCGGGTGGCCGGCCAGGTCGAAGGTCAGCGCCCCGTCCTGCTCCAGGGCGGTGTAGCCCTCCAGGAAGACCGGCTCGGCCAGGCGTACCGGGTGGCGCTCCAGCGGCGCGACCGGCGCGCCCACGGCGGTGGGCAGCACGACCCTGGCGGTGGCGAACGGGTCGGCCTCGGCCGCGGTGCGGGCGAGGTCGTCGCTCCACAGCAGGTCGCCCTCGGCGGTGAGCGGCATGTCCGTCACCGTCACGGCGCGGCCCTCGCCCGCCGCCGCCAGGAGCGACATCCGGGGGCGCAGCAGCTGCCAGACCCCGGCGCCCAGGACGCTGTCCGGCTTCGGGACCGACACCGACGCCCGGACCAGGCGGGGCGCGGAACCGTCGGCCGGCTCGAACACGGCGTGGACCTGGGCCTGCGCGGCCGTCGCGTGCTCGTGCAGGTCGACGCCGAGCGGCAGCAGCCGTCCGGTGACCGTCTGCGGGTCAGGGACGGTGCCCGCACCGGGAGTCGTCAGCAGCAGGGCCCGCGACCACAGGTCGGCCCAGCGGCGGACCGGGACGCGTTCCAGGCTCGCTCCCGGGCAGGACGCGGCGAGTTCGCCCGCGAACCCGTCCAGCAGGACGGCGAGGCGACGCAGCTGCGGGTCCGGGAGCATCGCGGAGACGAGCTGCGCCGAGGCCGACACGAGGTCGTGGTCCATGCCGAGCCAGCCGGTACGGGCCAGGTCCGCGAGCCAGGCGCGGACCGCGGTGAGCACGTTCGACGCGCCGCCCGGGCCCTCGGCGGGCACCGTCCACGGGGCGGTGGTACGGCCGGTCGCCCCGCCCACGACACCGTGGAGCGCGTCGTGGGCCGCACCGAGCAGAGCGGTACGGGCGGCCGCCAGGGCCAGCAGGTGGCCCTCGTCCGCGGTGCCGGCGGCCGCCTTCTCGGCGGCCTCGGCGACGAGGGCGGCCAGCGGCGAGTCCGCGACGGCCCCGGCGAGCTCGGCCAGCGCCTGGGCCTGGGCGGGCCGGGGCCGCACCAGGCCGTCGGACATCGCCCGGTCGAAGGCGTCGACGACGGCGAGCGCCTCGTCGAGGCCGCCGACCGGCGCGTGGAGGAGGTCGGTGCGCATCACGCCACCGCCCGGGTGGTCGGGAACCAGTGCAGGTCCGGCAGCGGAGTGGTCACCGGCTCGAACTCCAGGTACTCCAGGTGGTTCAGGAACCGGGTGAACACCGCCGCCGCGGGGGACTCGGCGGCCTTCACCGGGCGGGTGGCGCTCATGGCACCGGTGACGACCCGGGCGGTGGCCTCCTCCGTACCGGTGTCCACCCGCAGGTAACGGGCGACACGGTCACCGCCGAACTGCACCACCGCCTCGCCGACCAGCGCCTCCAGGTGCTTGCAGTAGCCACCCCGGGCACCGCCGCACGGACGGTTGTTGTTGGTGCTGCACGAGAACGCGAAGGAACCGGCCTCGACGGCCGACACGTAGACCCGGCCGATGTCCGAACCGCTGGACACCACACCCTGCAGCCGACCGTCCGCCAACTGCACGAACGGCACCTTCGCGAGCTTGCGGGGCCGGGCGGGCGGAACCACCCGGACCGTACTCGAACCTTCCCAGGCAGGCAGAAGCACACCATCTCCAATGGGGTTGGGGGGACAGCGCGCCACGACAGGGCGGCAGCGCTTGTGGTGATGAACGTAGTGGTCACCACCGACAACCGGACCCGCCGGGCCTGCTCAACAGCCCTGCGTTCTCCAATGGAGCGTCAGGGCCGGTCGGTCAGGGTGTCAGCTCTCGCAGGGGTCCAGGCGTGGGGCGGATGTCGAGGCGGGTGTAGTACTCGGTGGCGATGATCCGTTCCCGGGCGTCCGGGCTCAGGCGGGACAGGAGGCCGGGCAGCGGGCGGTCCCCGGAGACCTGGCTCGCGTGGGCGAGCACCGCGGACCATTTCCGGTTCAGCCAGGGGCGGACGTCGACGGTCGCGGTGACGTGCTCGTCGGGAACACTGAGGACCGACTTGCCCACCCGGGTCAGCAACGGGCCCAGATCGCCGACGGCGGAGTCCGGGTGGGTCGCGCAGTAGAGGGCGCGGGGCCGCCAGGGCTCACCGGCACCGGGGAAGGCGTGCCGGAGTGCGGCCGCCTGGACGGCGAGCAGGGTGACGCGGTGGGTGTGCACGTGATCGGGGTGTCCGGTCAGCCCGCCGTGGGCGCCGTGCGTGACCACGATCTCGGGCCGCACCTCGCGCAGGATCCTGACGAGTTGCCCGACCACCGCGTCCAACGGCGCGTCGCACAACCGCGGCCGTCCGGGGGCGGAGTCGGGAACCCGGTGGTCGGCCCAGCCGAGCAGCCGGGGCTCCCCCGCTCTGAGGATCCGGACCGCCTCGGCCAACTCCCTTGCACGCTGCGTCCCTTGCTCCCAGGTCGCGGTGACGACGGTGGTCCGGGCTCCGGCATCGGCGTGCTGGGCGAGTACGCCCCCGGCCGCGAGCGACTCGTCGTCGGGGTGCGCCATCACGACGAGCAGGCTGGGCAGGGACACGGATTCCTCCTCTTGGGGTTGCGGCGTGGACGGGTGTCAGTGGCACCGGGCAACCTGTGCGTATGCGTGCCCCGAGAGTTCAGTGCCCGGCCTGCGAACGGCCGGTAGCCCTCATGCCGACCCGCCGTGCCGGTTACGGCGTGATCCATGACCACAAGCGGGACCGCCGCTCCCTCGTCCTCTGCGAAGGCAGCATGAAGCAGGTGCCACTGGCCGACGCCGTCGTCCGGCAGGACGCCCTCCCGGGACTCGGCGGAGCGGACGGGGTCGAGCCCACCCTCTTCTGACCTCGGAAGCCCACGCACTACTTCCCTACCAGCGGTCGTGCTCGACATCGAAAGGTGTCTCCCTCCTGCGCCCAGGATCGTGGTCCCTGGATCGGAGGCGGGGCGGAATCCGCAGGAGGGCTGAAAAGCTTCGCGCCGATGGTCCGGGGGCGACGTGCTCCCGAAGGCCCTGGAGCCGTTCCGAAATCCGATGGATCCTCCCGCCGCGGTCGAGGCACAATCCCGGGGAGCCGCAGCGAGGGGGAGCTTGTTTGGACGTGTTCGTGTGTGCCGATTGCGGCACCGAATTGACGGCACCGGTGTCCCGGGTGGCGCTCCCGGTCCACACCCACCACGGGGCCTGGGAGGAGCTTCATCCCCCGCTGATGGAGCCGGGGACCTACGCCGTCGACCCACAGCCGAGCGGACCACCCTGGCGGTTGTGGCAGGACGTCGGGGACGAGGCCGCCGCCCGGCAGGGGGTGTACGCGCCGGTGTACTCCGTCTCCTTCGGCGCGCGCAACAAGGTCGTCCTCGCACCCGGCGACTCCCGGTCGATGACCCTGATCCCGGAGAAGTGCGAGGGCTACTGCCAGGGTGTGGACGGTCGGGCCGGGCCCAACCTGGCCTGTACGGGGTGCGGACGGGCCGTGGCGACCCGGATGGACGACTGCGGCTCGTGGCAGACGGTGTGGCTGGAGCCCGACTCGGTCATCCGCCGACCGTCGGGGCTCCCGGCCGCCCCGCCACCCGACTGGGCGGACGTCGAGCATGCCGAACACCGCGTCCCGCCCGTCGAACCCGACGGGTCGTGGAGCCGCCGCTGGGAGGCCGCAATCGGCGTCGCGCTGGCCCACCTCGTGGCGGCCACCGAGAACCACCCGGTGACCCTCCCCGCGGGTCCCGTCGCCGAACTGCTCGGCCACGCCGTGTCCATCTACCTCCCGCCCGGGCCCGACCCCCGCTCGGCGGCCCTGGCCGGCCCGGGCATCCCCGACCCCCGGCCCCGCCCCGACGTCATCCTCGTCCCCCGCCACCCCGTCACGGGCGAACCGTGGCGCCCGTCCGACCGGGAGGCGACGGTGGTACCGCTGGACAGCGGAGTCTGGGCGTACCTCACCAGCCCCGGGGAGACCTCCCCGACACCCGCCACCGGAGGACTCCCGGAGGGCGTCCTGCGCGACGACTACCCACTGCCGCCACGCCCCTGGCACCCCCTGGAACCCCATCACTACGCCCTCAGCGACACTCTGGTCAGGCTGCCCGCGATCCGCGGCCCCCGACTGCGCAGGTACCACGACAAGTACCGGCCGTGAACGCCCGCGCGGCGGCAGGCCACCCGGGGGCACGGGCGTGGGCGGCTTGCTGTCGGTGCTCCGCGGGAGACTGGACCGTACGGAGCTGTCCCGACCGCGGATCGGCGGTCGGCTCCGAGGGAGGGAGCCCCCCATGAGGACGTTGCCCGGTGTCGCCGACCACGGCGGATTCGACGCCCTGGTCATCCGCACCGACTACCACGACGAGGCCGGCTGGCTGGCGGTGGTGACGGAACTGGGCTTGCCCTGGGGAGACCGGCGCTACGAGTCGCTCGTCCACTTCGTCGACGACCCCGCCTGGGCGGACGCGACTGCCGACGAGGTGGCAGCAGAGGTCCGCTCCGGCGAGAACCCGAGCGTCGTCTTCCTCGCCGACCGCACGACGATGCGGTCCGCGCCCCGCACGCTCCTCGCGGTCACCGCCGTCCGGCGTGAGGACGGCGAGGACCAGGAGGAGGACGGGGATTACGCCCTGACGACCAGGTACGGCCGTTCCTTCCGCACCCTCCCGACCGGCGTCCACGAGATCCACGCGAACCTGAGCATCGCCAACATGGGCTTCGAGGAGTTCGCCAGGGCCGCACAGGACGACCCGGACGGCATCTTCCGGTCCTTCTGACCGGAACCGGAACCGGACGCCGGGCCCGTGGCGGGCGCGGCGCCGCGGCGCGCGCCCCGTGGACGCTCCCGCGCGCCCACTACCGTGCGGCACCGGGGTGGGCGAGGATGAGCGGCCGACCGTGTCCCCTACGCGACCGAAGGGAACCCGCATGGGCAAGCACGAGAAGCCGGCGCCGGACCCCGGAACGGGCACCCCGCCGCCCGGGAACAACGACGGGCAGGTCCCGCCCCCGCCGCCGGGCACCGGCACGCGCCGCAAGTAGCGCACGGTGACGGACGACGAGGACCTGGCGGGTCGCCGGGCGCACCTGGACGCGGTGATGGAGCGCGACGGGGCGTGGCCGACCACGTCCCCGTGGGTGCGCGAGGCCATGGCGGCGGTGCCGCGCGACCGGTTCGCGCCGGACCGGCTGTGGCGCTGGGACGGCCGGGCCTACGTGCCGCTCGACCGTACGACGGACCGGCGCGGGTGGGCGGACGAACTGTTCGCCGGCGTCCACGACGCGGCCGTCACCCAGGTCGGCAGCAGCCTGTCGGCACCGTCGCTGCCGTCCTCGTCGCTGTCCGCGCCGTCCGTCGTGGCGGACATGCTGGACAGCCTCCGCCTGGAACACGGCCACCGGGTGTGGGACATCGGCACCGGGCAGGGGTGGACGGCGGCGCTGGCCGCGTGGCGGGCCGGTCCCGGGCTGGTGGTCTCCAGCGAGGTGGACGAGCACCTGGCCGCCGCCGCCCGCCGCCGTCTGGCGGACGCCGGTCTCACCGTCGAGGTGGTGACCGGCAACGCGACCGGCGGCGGGGTGCCCGGCGGGGTGCCCGTCGACCGGATCCACGCCACCTACGCGGTGGAGGCCGTCCCGTGGGCCTGGGTGGAGGCGGTACGGCCGGGCGGCCGGATCGTCTACCCCTGGGGCCTGTTGGGGCACGTCGCCCTCGTCGTCGCCGACGACGGCAGGAGCGCGACCGGCTGGGTCCAGGGCCTCGCCCAGTTCATGGCCGACCGCACCGCCCCCACCCCGGCACCCGCCGGCCACGCCGCCTACACCGCGGTGCGCGGCGGCACGGCCGAACCGGACGCGGAGCGCCTGCTCCCGGCGTACGACCTGGGCCCGTTGGAGAACGACTGGGACCTGCGCTTCGCCCTGCGCGTGGCCGTACCGGACGCGGCACTGCTCACCGGCCGGGACGAGGACGGCGTCAACGCCTGGGTCCACGACGGCGACCGGTCGTGGGCCGCGTTCACCGCGCGCGGCGACGGCTCCGTGATGCTGTACCAGGGCGGGCCGCGCCGCATCGGCGACGAGGTGACGGCCGCCCGGTCCGCGTGGGAGGAGCTCGGCCGCCCGGACCGGTACGACTACGGCATCACCGTCACCCCCGACTCCCAGTGGGCGTGGCAGGGCGGCCCGGACGGACCGCGCTGGCCGATCGGACGGTCGGTGTCGGCAGGACACTGACCGGCGCCCGACCGGCGCCCGACCGGCGCCCGACCGGTGCCCGACCGGTGCAGGTCAGACCGTCGCCCGGGCGATCGCGTCCACGGCGATCGTGCGCATCCGGTGGAAGGCCGTCTGCGGGTCCTCGTAGGCGCTCCAGGGGCCGGCCACCTCACGGCCCATCACCTCGAACATCTCGAAGGCGTGCGCCACCCGGGCGTTCATGACCAGTGACCAGGCGGCCCAGCCCCGGGCGGCCTGGAGCTGCGGGTGCGCCGGATCGGCCTGCTCCAGGTCGGCCAGCAGGGCGTCCACGGCCGCGGTGAACTCCGGCGTCCGGTAGGCGGCCGCCCCGGCGCTGTCGCGGGTGTACTGCTCGAAGAGCGCCCGCACCCGCAGGGTGGTCAGCAGACTGCCGGCCGGTGCGTCGGCGAGCGCGGCGTCGACGAAGGCGTGCATCAGCTCGTGGCTGCCGTGCCACTTGGCGCACCAGTACTGCAGCGCGCCCTCGTGCGCCCGCAGGTGGTGCGGGTCACGGGCCGTCACCTCGGCCCACAGCTGACGGAAGTCCTCGTTCGACCTGCCCAGTCCCATGGCGATCGCGATCTGCGCCACCCAGGGATTGGGGTCCTCGGCCGGAGCCAGCTCGACGGCCTCCCGCGCGGCCTGCTCCGCCTCCCCCAGTACGCGGTGGAACCCGCGGGCCTGCTCCCTGGTCACCTCGGAGGCGTACCTGCCGGTGCGGATCTCCCAGGCGAGCTGCACCAGTGCGTCGGTCTGCAGCAGGGCGGCCGCCGCGTCGCGCGGCTCCTCCTCGCGCCACCGCCGCAGCCAGTGGTCCTCCTTGGAGGCCGCCGTGCTGAGCGGCTCCATCCGCATCCAGCGCCGGTTGGCGCGGCTGTCAGCACCGCTGTCGGCTCCGGCTTCGGCCAGGTACTTCGCCACCGCCCGCCAGTCACCGCCCCCGGCCCCATCGAGCACGGCCGCCAACTCCGCGGACGGCTCGTCCCCCTTGACCACGAGCTGCTCGCGCGGGGCCAGCCTGCGCCACAGCTCGGTCTCCAGGAGGCTCCGCCGTTCCCGGGCGCGCTGCGAGACGATCACTTTGCCCACGACGGCGACGAGCACCACGAGCACGACGAGCACCACAAGCGAGAAGACCATGAACTGCTTTCCTAGCGGGACGGGGAGAGGCGCCGCCCACCCGCACCGAGCGGCCCGTGAGCGGGCACCGGGCACCCGGCACCGGGCACCGACGAAGGCACAAAGGCACGAAGGCGTGAAGGCACGAAGGCGGCGCGGACACACCTCGCCCCGATCCCCCCGCCCCCGCACCTGGGTGCGCGGCGAGCAGGATCGTACCGGCACGGTGCACCGCCCCGCCTCAGCTTTACCCGGTCGGGGGTCTTGGAGGTCCCGCCGCCCGATCCGCAGTCACCGAACCCGCCCGAGGTCAGCAACAAGCCCGGGGTTCAGGAGAGGGGTGGGCGCAGCATGCGACGCGGGTGGGAGATCGCTTCCCGGACGGCCTGTGGCCGTTTCCCGGACTCTGAAAGCCCTACGATTCCACCGGAGTTCCCAAGGCGGCGGCCCGCATGGCAAGAATCCGACGGCGGGTCTGCTCGACGCCCTTCCGGTCGTACCGCGCCGTTCCCCGCAGCAGCAGGACGTCACCACCGCGGACGGTCAGCGCGATCATCACGACTGCGGCCACCCCGGCGTTCGTCCCGCCCTCGACCCTGACGTCCTCGATGTCCTGCCAGGAGATGCGGTTCGGACGTCCCATCGAGCGCTCGACGATGCCCTGGGGCCCGATGACCAGTCCCAGCCGGGCACCCTGGTGACACCAGATCACCGAGAACACCAGCACGAACGAATAGAACACCTTGGAACCGATCGGGGTGATGATCACACCGGCGACCGCGTACGAAAGGAACACCAGCCCGCCCGCCACGATGATCATCCGCTGGTACTTCGGGTAGATCCGTATCGGCTTCATCGAACCTCACTGTGGTCTTCGAGCTCTCCGCAACTTTGGCATTCTTGTGCCGGACGCCTTCGCTGTCGACCTTCTGCTCCGAACGCGCGCCGTAGGCAGCCGGCCGACCGTTCCCGCGGGGAGTGTCCCCGAAGGTGACACGGATGGGCGGCGTTTCGCGGTTTCGGTGGTCCGCGAGCCCCTGCTGCGGGATCGTCGGTGCCGCGCCCGGGGGCGGGCGTTCCGCGTAGGCGGACCACTGGAGAGGCAGGCTCGTCGTGGTCAAGCAAGAGACATGGACGACGGACGAGTTCGGGGCCTCGCACACCGGGTCGGTCGGCGTGCTCCTCGCCGGCGGGACCGTGCCGAAACCCGCGTACATCATGATGACGGAGCACGGGGCCGGACTGACCACCGCGCAGTGGACCGTGTACGACGGGCACTCACGCCTCGCCCCGCGCGCGCACGCCCTGCGCGCCGTGTGCTCCTGCGGCTGGTCCGGCCCCGAGCACCCGCTCGACTGGGGGCAGATCGGGGAACAGCGGCTCGGCGAAGCGGCCGCGGAGCCGGCGGACACCTGCGAGCAGGAGTGGGACCAGCACACCGTCGAGGTCGAGAAGTCGGCCGTGGCCCTGCCCGAGGACCTCGCCGAGGTGCTGCACGGCCTGGGCGAGGCCATCGAGAAGCTGGCGCAGAACTCCCCGTTGGCGGCGCTGCGGGCCGCCCGGTTGCTGGAGGTGACCGCGGAGCGGACCGCGTACTGGCCCGCCCACGACGCCCGGCGCGACCTGGGCCTCGCGGCGACGGCCGCCGCACTCGGCCTGGACGAGGACGGCGCCCGCCACCTGCTGGCCCGCTTCGGGCGCTGGAGCCCGTACAGCTGAGGGCTGCCACCCGGGCGGAGACGGGCGCGCGGGCGGGCGCGTCGGTGGGGTACGAGGGAGGCCCGGGCGCCCCGGACCTCACGGCTCCGGAAACACCGGCATCGGCTCCGCGCCCGGGCAGCACACGGCGTCCTCGTCGGCGACTGGCTCCCGGCACCCCTCGCACAGCCAGGCCGGGTCCGGGAGTTCGGCCGCGGAGACGGAGACCTCGTTGCCGCGCACCAGGAGCTGCCAGGTGTCCCAGGGCTCCTCCCCCTGTGCGTCGATCGTGCCGTCGGCCACGTGGTCGAACGTGAACTCCTCGAAACCGGGCGTGCCTTGGGCATGGGCGCGGGGCTTCAAGAAGTGGTCGATCAGATAGGTCATCCACTCGGGCGCGTCGTAGAACTTCTCCACCTGGCTCCACTCGATCGCCGCACCGTCCGCCGTCGTCACCCAGCGGCACCAGAGGCCGGGCTGACCCGCCGGGGGCTTGTCGAAGTCGCGGATGTCGGCGTCGCGGCCCTGCCCCGCGTAGCCGCTCCCGTCGACGTAGTAGGGGCCGCCGGCACGGTCCATGCGGCGGGTGCCGGCGAACTTCCGCAGGTACGCGATCTCGGCCGGGTTGAGCGGTGGGGTGACGGCGACCCGGCCGGTGAAGTCAGTGGTGTAGCCCATGCCGGGGATGCTAGCCACGCCCTCCGACACCTCCGTGCGGTCGGCCCGGTCAATCCGGTCAGTCCGGTCAGCCAGGTCAGCCAGGTCAGCCAGGTCAGTCCGGCAGGTCGATCAGGGCGATGCCCTTGTCCTGGGCGACGGCGAGGCGGCGGCCGTCCGGGCTGAGCGCGGCGACGGGGGTCGGGATGTGCTCGGCGCCGTAGCTGCCGTTCCGCCGCGTGAGCGTCACCTCGGGCCACTGGGCGACCAGGGCACCGGTCGCGGCGTCGAGCAGGCGGGGGTGCCCGTGGAGCGAGACCACCTGGGCGGAGCCGCACCGGCCGAGCAGGGTGCCGGCGCGGTGGCCCAAGGGGCTGTGGTGCAGCCAGCGCCGGGCCGACATCGACCACACTCCGAGGTGGTTCGCTCCAGGGGCCGGGGCCGCCGCGCGGCCGGAGGCGTCGGCCCCGTCGTCGGCCCCGTCGTCGGCTCCGTCGTCGGCCAGGTAGTCGAGCTCGCCCGTCGTGGCGATCGCCAACCGGTCGGCGTCCAGCCAGCAGCCGGAGACCACTTCGGCGTCGGCCTCGGGGGACGCCGGGAGAACCCCGTCGCCGTCCAGCACCGCCGGATCGGCGAGCGCCGCCGCGAGGTCGTACACCTCCGCGACACCGTAGGGGTGCCACACCCACCCCGTCACCAGCAGGTACCGGCCGTCCGGGCTCACCGCCGGCCGCGAGTGGAAGATGTCCACGGGCTCCCGGGCACCTCCGGTGAGGCGCCGTCCGGACTCCAACTCCTCGACCTGGAGCACGTTGTACTCCTCGGGGCAGTGGACGAGCACCTCGCGGCCGTCGGGCAGCGCGCCGAGCGCGACCGGGTAGTCGTAGGCGTCGGCGCAGTGGTCGGCCCGGGCGAGCTCGCGCAGCACGCCCCGTCCGTCGAGGCCGACGACCACACCCCTGGTACCCCGCTCCTCGTGGACGACGGCGTAGCGCCCCGAGGGCGAGACCACTGCCCGGTCGAACCCGGGGCCGAAAGCGGCGGCGACAGCTCGGCCGGGACGCTCCGTCCCGTCCGCGCTCCACCGCCGACCACCGCCGACCGGATCGATCAACTCGCCGCCCTCCCAAGCCAGGGAGCTCACCTTCCCCCGGACCGGCCACCAGTCCACCGTCGACACCCGCCGTCCCCCACTCCCCGAGCGCCCGCCACCCATCGGCGGGCCTGCCAAGGCGGGCAAGCTAACAGGCCTTCCCCGCGGCGCGCACACGAATAATGCGGCTGCGGGTGCGGACGGCGGGTGGCAGGAAGCGGGCATGGACGACCTGGTCACCGAACGCCTCGTCCTCCGCCCGCTGACCCCTCGCCAGGCCCGCCGCATCCTGGACGGTCCGCGCGGGCCTCACGGGAATTGGGCTCGCGGGGTGGCCTCCGCCGGGTCCACAGCGGCCGCAGCCGCGTCCTCCAGGGCCTCGGGCACGGGCAGGGCGTGCTCCCCGGCGGCGCACCCCGGGCATACGGCGTTCATCGAACGGTCCACTCCTCGCGGCGACTTGTGCGCGAACGATCCGGCACGCAGTAGACCACGCGGAACTGACGATGCGTCACCGAATTCGCACAACCGCCGGTGGCCCGGCGGGCGGCCCGGCGGTCCTCAGGACGGCGCGACCGCGCCGCCCGGACCGTACGCCCCCAGGTAGCCCTCCACCTGCGCACGCCGGTAGCCCCGGGGCACCACCGCGAACACCGCGGCCGCCGGGCGCCGATGCGCGGCCTGCGCCAGGTGGGCGTCCACCTGTGCCGGGTCGTAGCCGCGCCACGCCGTGGCGAACACCGGCACCGCGCCCGCCGCCACCAGGTCGACCTGCGCGGGGTGGTAGCCGCGCCGCACGACGCGGAACCGCGGCCCGCCCGCACGCCGCCCCGGCCCCGACGCCGACTCCAGGTAGGCATCCACCTCGGACCGCTCGTAGCCCCAGCTCACCAGGTCGAACCCGCGCCGGGCGACCGCGTCCACGGGCACCGCACCAGCAGGTGCGGCGGCCAGCGCGCGGTCGACCTGCGCCCGGTCGTAGCCGCGCCGGGCGATGGTGAAACCCGGGGCGTCCGGGCGCCGGGAGGGCGGCAGGGCCAGGTAGGCGTCCACCTCCGCGCACGCGTAGCCGCGCCGTACCACGTCGAACCCGCTCCCGCCGCCCTCGGCCATCCGCCCCTCCCCCTGTCCCACCGGCCGTCTGCCGTCTGCCGTCCCGTCAGCATCGCACAGCCCCGCCCACCGGCCTCAGGTCCAGAATCGGGCCGACTCCCCCAGCGCCGGGCGGGAGGGTGTCCGCTCCTCGGTCACCCCGCGTCGGGCGCGGGGTGCGGGCAGTAGGATCGACGGCGTTGTCTGTCGTACACCGCTGGTAGGAGGCTTTTCATGGCTCAGGTCACGCTCAAGGGGAACCCGGTCGAGATCGGCGGCGCACTGCCCGCCGCCGGCAGCCAGGCCCCCGCGTTCACGCTGGTCGGCGAGGGCCTCGCGGACACCTCGCTCCAGGACTTCGCCGGCCGCCGCAAGGTCCTCAACATCTTCCCCAGCATCGACACCCCCACCTGCGCCACCTCCGTGCGCACCTTCAACGCCAAGGCCGGCTCGCTCGACAACACCGTCGTGCTCTGCATCTCCGCCGACCTCCCCTTCGCCCAGGCCCGCTTCTGCGGCGCCGAAGGCCTCGACAACGTCAAGACCCTCTCCACCCTGCGCGGACGCGACTTCCACGACACCTACGGCGTCGCCATCAACAACGGCCCCCTCGCCGGCCTCACCGCCCGCGCCGTCGTCGTCCTCGACGAGAACGACACCGTCCTGCACACCGAACTCGTCGCCGAGATCGCCGACGAGCCCGACTACGAGGCCGCCCTCACCGCCCTCAGCTAAACCCCGCACACCCCACGCACCACGGGCCCGCCCCGCACCGCCACCCACAGCGGCACGAGGCGGGCCCTGCCTGTTCCCGCAGGCAGGGCCGCTGAGCCCTCACCGCCGCTCCGGGCCCCGGAAACCAGGTGACCGCAGCCGCCGCCGTCCTCGACAATGGCGCATGTTGATCGATCACTGGCCGCTGCTGGGGCTGCGCCTGGACACTCCCCGCCTGGAGCTCCGGCTCCCCACCGACCGCGAGCTGGCCCAGTTGGCCGACCTGGCCGCAGAGGGCGTCCACCAGCCGGACCGCATGCCCTTCCTCGTGCCGTGGACCGACCTTCCTCCGGCCGAACGGGCACGGTCCGTGGTGCAGCACCACTGGTTGTGCCGGGGGAACTGGTCACCGGGCGACTGGGCCCTGAACCTGGCGGTCTTCGAGAACGGCCGGGTCGTCGGCCTGCAGACCATCGCCGCCCGGGACTTCGCCGTCCTGCGGGAGGTCACCACGGCCTCCTGGCTCGGTGTGCGCCATCAGCGGCAAGGGATCGGCACCGAGATGCGCGCCGCCGTCCTGCACCTGGCCTTCGCCGGCCTGGACGCGCTGGAGGCGACATCGGGGGCCTTCGAGCACAATGCCTCCTCGTTCGCCGTGTCCCGGAAGCACGGCTATGAGCTCGACGGCGTCGACCGTCATGTGGTGCGCGGCGGGCCCGTGACGAACAGGCGGCTCCGGCTCACCCGCGACCGCTGGGAAGCCCATGCCGAAGTCCCTGTCTCGGTCAGCGGGCTGGCGCCCTGCCGGTCGATGTTCGGACTGTCAGCGAACGCGTGATCCCTCACGGGGCAGGTTCGAACGGCTCGGCGCCTCGGCGTGCGGGTGGGCAGGAACAGGTGGGACAGCCGCGGCCGGCCCGGCGTTCGCTGCGGCTGCGGCTGCGGTCGGGGTCGTGGTCGGGGACAATCTCGGGATGTTCGGCAAATGGATCACCCATCGCACGGCGGACGGCGTCCGCGTCCCCGGCACCTGGCGGCACGTGTTCATCCGCAACGGCGGCCACCACTTCCTCATCGACCTCTTCATCTATGCGGACGGGCTCATCGACTGCGGGGGCCTGGTCACCGTCGAGGAGTTCGAGGAGAAGGTGCGCACCGGGTGGGTGGCCACCAGCCTGCCCGAGGGTGGGGAGGCCTCCGCGGACGAGCTGGCGGAGTGGCGGTTCGGCGAGCCGCGGAGCTGGCGGACTCCGGAGCAGTTGGTCGCCGAGGTCCGCGACACCGTCGACCTGCTGAACGGGCGGCCCGACTCGACCCGCCGGTGCCTGGCCGCCGTCGAGGTCTTCCTCGCCGACCGGACCGAGGAGAACCGGGCCGCGGCCCGGGCCGCGTTCATGGCCGTGCCGGCCCCGCAGCGGTGCCGGGTGCTGGGCGACATGGATCGGAAGGACGCCCCGCTGCGCGCGCTGGTGGCCGGGCCGGGCGGCCGGACCTACCTGCCGGGCGAACCGCCGGTCACGCAGGAGGTCTACGACCGCGCTCTCGCGTACTTCGAGGGGCGGGCGGCCTGGAGTGCCGAGCGGCCCGCCCGTGTCCCGGCGGACGGGCCGGTGGCGTCGCACGCCCCAGCGGTCCGGCTCTGCCGCTTGTCCCCGAACGAGCCGGTGGAGGATCCCGGCAGGCTGGGGCTGCGCAACGACTACCCCGCTCCGATCACGGTGGGAGAGACCGGCTACCCGTCCGTCACCCACGCCTACTGGGCCTTGTCGGTGGCTCAACCCGAGGTCCGGGCCGCGGTCGCGACGGCCGGGACCGCCTCCGCCGCATGCAAGGTGGCAGCCGGGGCGCCCCGCCGCGAGGGCTGGGAGCACCTGCGGACCGCCGTCATGACGCGGCTGCTGCGCGCCAAGTACGAGCAGCATCCCGAGCTGGCCGAGATCCTGTTGGCGACGGGCGACGGCACCCTGGTCTACGACGACCTGCACTCGGCCTTCTGGGGCGACAACGCCGGCCAGGGGCGCAACTGGACGGGGCGTCTCCTCGAACTCGTCCGTTCCGAGCTGCACGCACGGCGGGCCGGGATCCCCGGGCTGTGACCGGATCGGGTGGGGAGGCCCGGGGATCCCCGGCGGCACCGGTCAGATGAACGGCACCGGTCAGATGACCGGCGGCCCCGCCTCGATGCGGCGGAGGACGGGGGGTAGGCGGTCGAGGTCAGGGCCGGTCTGGAGCTGCCGCTCGTCCCACCAGGTGGCGCCGGCGTCGTACAGCGGGCCGACCACGTCCTTGGCCCTGGCCGGGTGCAGGGGCGTGGCGCCGCCGAGCACGAACTCGAAGGGGCGCTCGGCCCCGGTCGTACGGTGTTCGCGCACGTAGCCGACCAGCTCCCGTACCTCCGTCACGTCCGGCGGGTGACCGTGCCGGGCCGTCTCGAAGAGCGGCACCGCGCCGTCCCACCGTGCTGCCCGCCGCATGGGCGCGCGGCGCGGCCAGAAGCCGCCGATCCACACCGGCGGACGGGGCTGCTGCACGGTGGCGGGCACCAGCGTCACGTCGCGGACCTCGTAGTGCCGGCCGTGGTGGTCCACCGGCTCGCCGGACCAGAAGCGGCCCAGCAACTCCAGCCCCTCGTCGAGCCGTTCGGCGAGGATGCGCGGCTCGGCGGGGTCGCCGAAGCTGCGGTACTCGTCGTCGAGCGGGCCGCCCAGGCCTGCGGCGAAGATCGCCCGGCCGCCGCTGAGGTGGTCCAAGGTGGCGACCTGGCGGGCGAGTTGCTGCGGACGGTAGCGAGGGACCGGGGTGAGCAGGGTGCCCAGTCGGATCCGGGAGGTGGCCAGCGCGGCGGCGGTCAGCAGCATCCAGGGGTCCCCGAAGGGGCGGCCCTGGTGCCGTCGGTGCAGGACGTGGTCCCAGACGAAGAGCCCGTCCCAGCCCGCCTGTTCGGCGGCGGCGGCCACGGTCGCGACGTTGCGCGGGTCGGCGAAGTCGCCGAAGTTGGGGATGTTCACGGAGAACCGCATCCCAGCAGGATGCGCGGCCGACCGCGACGTGGCAATCGAATTCGGACCGGCGGGGTCGCCGCGGGGTCGGGCGGGTCAGGGGTCAGGGCGCCAGGGGGCCGCCCGGGGTGAGGGCGAGGTCGGTGAAGCGGGTGGCGATCAGGCGGTGGGCCTCGGGGGTGGGGTGGACGGCGTCGGGGTGCGGGTGGATCTCGTGGTCGGGCTCGCCGTACAGGGCGCGGCCGTCGAGGTAGTGGAGGTTGGGGTCGCCGTCCGCGACCCGGGCTTCGACGATGCGGGCCAGTTCGTCGCGGACCACGGTGAGGGTGAGGCGGCCGGGGCCGGGTTCGCCGGTGGCGCGGAAGCGGAGGGTGCCGGCGGTGAAGTCGGGGGCGAGCGGGCCGGGGGTGTGCTCCTGGACGGGGCAGAGGATCGGGGAGAGCACCAGGAGGGGGGTGGTGGGGTGGCCGTCGCGGATGGTGTCGAGGAAGCCGTGGACGGCCGGGGTGAAGGCGCGCAGGCGCATGGCGTCGGCGTTGACCACGTTGATGCCGAGCTTGAGGCTGATCAGGTCGGCGGGGGTGTCGCGGATGGCACGGGCGGTGAAGAGGTCGAGCAGGGCGCTGCCGCCGAAGCCGAGGTTGGTGAGGTCGAGGCCGGCGGCGAGGGCCACGAGGGCGGGCCAGGTCCCGGTGGGGTGGGTGGCGTTGGAGCCGTGGCTGATGGAACTGCCGTGGTGCAGCCAGCGGTTGCGGGTTCCGGCGGCCACGGGGGTGAGGGGCGCGTCGGAGTCGAGGGCGATGAGTTCGGTGGTCTCGGTGTGCGGGAGCCAGATCTCGACGGTCTTGTCGCGGGCCGGCAGGCCGGTGAAGTGGGCGGCACCGGGCGGGCCTTCGGTGAAGGTGGTACGGCCGGTGGTGAGGTCGATGGTGCGCAGGTTGCCGCCGGGGACGGTCGCCTCGGCGGCCTGTCGGCCGTCGACGAGGAGGTCGTAGACACCGTCGGGCAGGTCGGGCACGCCGGGGTAGGCGCGCTTGGTGGGGACGGTGTGCAGTGCCAGCGTGGTGGCGCGGGTTCGAAAGGTGAGCCGGACGCCGGAGGGCTGGGACTGGGCCATCGCGAGCTGTTCGTCGGGGATCTGGCGGCGGGCGCGGGCGGGCAGTCGGTGCGGGATCAGGCCGCGGCCGGTGCGTTCGACGTCCAGGTGGCCGTGCAGGAGGGCTTCGGTGACGGGCGTGGTGATCATGGCGTCTCTTCGTTCTGCGGTGTGGAGCTCTGCTTCCTATGACGAGTATGGGATTTCCTAGATGGTTTAGGCAAATGGAAAGCCTGTGTAGGTGCAAGCAGGGATCCGGTACTTCTCGGCTTGAGGGAGTCTTGAGCGGTCGAGCTGGTCCGAACGGACCGGATGCCGGATGATCGGGCCCGCGGGGCCGGACCGGACCGGAACTCCGGCACGAGCGGCACGAACGGCACGAGCGACGCAAGCGGACGAACGGCACGGGTGAGCAGAGGGGCTGCGGACATGGAAACGGCACGCACACTCGTCCTGGTGGCGGCCACCGTCACCTGCGGACTGACCGCCGGGTTGTTCTACGCCTACGCGTGCTCGGTGATGCCGGCGCTCGCCCGGGTCGAGGACCGGACGTTCATCGAGGTCATGCAGCGCGTCAACGTGGCGATCCTGAACGGCTGGTTCGTGCTCGGCTTCGTCGGCGCGCTGCTCACCACGGCCGCCGCGGTCGCCCTGCACCTGCCCTCGGACGGTCACCGCGCACTGCCCCCCACGATCGCCGCCCTGGTGCTGTACGGGGCGGCGCTCGTGGTCACCCGTGCGGTCAACATCCCGCTGAACGACGAGTTGGAGAAGGCCGGGGCGCCGCAGCGGATCACCGACCCGACGGCGGTACGCACCCGCTTCGAGGCGCGCTGGGTGCGCTTCAACGTGCTGCGCGCGCTGCTGTGCACGGCCGCACTGGGCTGTCTCGCCTGGGCGCTGGTCCTCGACGGGCCGCACTGAGCGGCCCGTCGACCTTGCCGGACTCCCGTGCGGCCCACCGGCCGGCGTTGCACCGGTGGGCCGCATGGGAGGCGCGGCGGTACTCGTCCTTACCCGCCCGCGACCCGCGCCACGAGGGGCTCGCGCCTCGGTGTACGGGAGGCCGCCCGGGGGCGGCTCGGGTCCACGCGGCTGAGGTCCGCTCGGCCCAGGTCCGCGGCTGTGGCGGCCGGAACGGGCGCGGCAACCCCGGCCGACGTGGCACGCCGGACCGCGGCGGGCCGCTGGAGGGTGAGGGCGAAGTCCCGGTGCGCCTTGGCCGTCGGCGTCAGGGCGGGCGGCAGCTGGATCCGCCCGTCCTCGACCATCCGTCGCACGGCGGTGCGGCTGAGGCCGAGCCCGAGCATCAGCAGCCGTTCGACCCGGACCGGCACAGGCAGCTCGAAGGCGACCAGGACGGTGAGCGGCGTCGGGTCGTCGAGCGCGTGCAGGGGCGTCCGGACCTCCAGCTCCCAGGTGCCGGTCCAGTCGAGGCGGTAGCAGTTCCGGGCGGCGAGCGAGGCACTCGTCGCCAACTCCCGCACCACGGCGGCGTCGTTGGTCTCGTAGGCCACCAGTCGGGCCGGGTCGAGCGAGGAGACGTGGGCGCGTTCGTGGACGGACACCTTCGAGGTCCGGTCGCAGCCCGCGCAGCTCAGCAGCAGCCAGACGTCCAGCAGCTTCCCGCTGGCGTTGACGCGGATCTTCCCCGAGGGGCGGTGCCGGGTGCCGGGGCAGTCCGGGCAGGGCCGGACGACGGTGGGCAGGGCGGACTGACGCACGGCCCAGCGGGCCTTGCGGTCGGTATTCATGGTGGTGGTTGCTCTCAGGACTCTGCAGGAGCGCCCCACGGGCCCCGCCCCCCAGCGGCCCCGACCGTGGCAGGCCGGAGCAGGGCAGGGCAGGGCGGATCGCGGGCGCTCCCGGGATGACGGATGCACACGTGGGCGCGGGTCATCGCCTCGGTACCGAGCCGTCAGGCTCCGAGGTCGATCGCGCGACAGGGTTCGTTGGTGCTACGTGGCAGCCGTTAAAAGTCCATGCGGATGATCGTGGTCGAGGATCGGCCCGCGGGCAACCGGTTTTCCGGCAGGCCCGGCGGGCCCGGTCGGGGCCGGGCCGACCGGGTCGGGCCCGGTCAGCAGAGGGTCGCGAAGCGGTACCCGCGCGCCTTGAGGGTGGACAGGATCGTCGGCAGGGCCGCCGCGGTCTGACTGCGGTCCCCGCCGCCGTCGTGGAGCAGGATCACCGAACCGGGGCGGACGTTGTTCAACACCCGCGACCGGATCGCCGCCGCCCCCGGCCTGGACCAGTCGGCCGGGTCCACCGACCAGAGCACGACCTGCTTGCCGAGCGCCGCCGCCCGGGAGCGCACCGTGCCGTTGACCGCCCCGTACGGCGGGCGCAGGCATGTCGGGGTGTGTCCCGTCCGGGCGCGGATGACCCGGTCGGTGTCGCCGACCTGGGCGGTGAAGGAGGAGCCGGAGAGCCGGCGCAGGTCCGGGTGCGACCAGGAGTGGTTCTGCACGCTGTGGCCCTGCCGGGCGACCTGGGCGGTGAGCGAGGGGTGGGCGGCGACGTTCTCGCCGAGCTCGAAGAAGGTCGCGCGGACGCCGTAGCGGTCGAGGATCGAGAGGATCTTCGGGGTGTAGGCGGGGCTGGGGCCGTCGTCGAAGGTGAGGTAGACGACCTTGGCGCCGCCCTTGCTCCCGGCCGGACCGGCGAGCCCTGCGGGACCGGCGAGCCCCGCCGGCCCAGCAGCGTCCGCGGTGCCGACGGGGCCCCCGACCACCGCACCCGCCGCCAGCGCGGCGACGGCGAGCGCGCCGGCCACCCCCCGGAGCCGTCCACCCTTCCGTCGCCCAACTCCGCTGCGCCCAAAGGCTCGTAAGGCCATGCCTGCCCCCTGGTGTCGGAACTGCCGTGTACCGACCAGTCTGCGCCGCCGACCGCCGGCACCGCGACCGGCCCGAGCACGAAAGGGGACGAAATCGGCCAGCCGGACGGCGGGTTGACCGCGTGCACGCTCCGCCGGACGCGCCCGGGGTCAGCGCGCGCCGCGCCCGTGCAGGACGAGCGCCCGGCCGAGCGCCAGCAGCCCCGCCGTGCAGAGCGCCGTGCGGCACACGTTGGCCGCGACCCACGTCCCCTCGAACGTCGCCCGCACCGCGGCGAGGTCGAGGATCCGGGACGGATCGCCGGCCGCCGCCAGGTCGTTGTTCAGCGGGATGTTGACGCCCATGGTGACCATCAGCGCCACCCCGTACAGCAGGGTCGCCCCGGCCGCCCAGAGCGCCGCCCGCCGCCGGCCCGCCCGGTGCTGGAGCCAGGCCGCGACACCCGTCGCGACGAAGGCGCCGACGAAGACCAGGCCGAACACGCCGTTCTCGATCGACGTGTTGATGTGCTGCATCGCCGTCACGTACGTCCGGTCGTCACCGGCCGCCAGGCCCGGCATCACCGCCACGTCGAAGGCGAAGAACAGCCCGGCCATCAGGCCCATCGCGAGGGTGGCACCCATCAGGACCGGACCGGCGGCCCTGCCACGGTCAGCGGGCACCACCGGCGGGGCACCTCCTCGGGTGGGGCCGTCGAAGGCCCCTGGAGCGTTGCGGTGATCGGGAGTTGAGGTCTGGCTGGAGCGCATCGGTCATCCTTCGGTTCTCCCCGGCGCCCAGGCGCATGCATGAGCGTCCACGGCACCGGCCGGCCCCGGGGCCCGGGGCCGTACCTCCTCCGGCGTCCACCAGAGCACGGCGCGGCCGCCGCCGACCACCGCCCTCGACCCGTCCTCCAGCGGTCCTTGAGCACACCCAGCGGGCGCGCGGCGGAAGGACGGCTCTCGCGGCGAGACCGCGACGACCGCGACGAAACCGCGGCGGAAAGCGGTGGCGCGGCGGCGACGGCGGGCGCTATGCTCCCCGGCGATGAACACTTTCGCTGCTCTCGGATCGGAGGTCCCGTTCGCCCAAGGTGAGTGCTGATGCTCACTCACACCGCGAACGAGGATGCCTCCCGCTTCTCCTTCTGGCGGCGCGTACGCGAGTACGCCGTGCCGCCCTCCATGATCGAAACCGCCACCGCGCGCCGACTCGCCGGTGACTGGGCCGGGGCCTGCGCCGCCGCCAACGTCGAGGTCGACTTCCGCCTGCGGGACGTCGCGCACACCCACGGGCACACCCTGGCCGAACGGGTCCGCGAGGACCTGCGCCGCCTGGCGCCGGACCTGCTGCGCTGGCACCTGCCGCGTACCGCCCCCGCCGGACTGCTGCGCGCCGGGCTGACCGTGCCGCTCGCCCGCTACCCGGGCGAACGGCCGGTGCACCTCGTCGTCCGGACACCGCCCGCCTGGGCGGAGTACGGACAGCGGATCAGCCTGGCGCTCTGGGACGGTTCGGATCCCGGCCCGGCCCCGCACCCCCATCCGCGCCCCAGCCGCCGCTACCGGCTCGACCTGCACCGGCATCTGTGGGACGCGGGCCGCAGCGGGGAGTTGGCGACGAGGGCCGGGTCGTGTCCACCAACCGGCCCACCGGGCACCGGAATCGGGTCGCACGGGCTGCGCCGGGCGGTCGACCGCTGGGCCGCCGAGGCCGAGCTGCTGCTGCGCGCCGAGGGGCTCCCGCCCGGGCCCGTCGCGGTCCGGCTCGGGCACAGCGAACGGCTGGTGCTCGCCCCCGACGGCCGCATCGGCGCGGCCGTCGGGGACCTCCGGGCCCTGCCCCTGCTGCCCGACGCGGCGACCTGGGTACCGCCCGACCTCGACCTGCTGCACAGCGGGGAGCTCGACGCCGGCCGGCTGCACCCCCTGGTCGCGGCCGCACTGGCGCCCGGCCACCGACCGGGGCGGCAGGACCGACCACCCGCCGGACAACGGCTGGTGGAGTGCCGCGGCGCCCGGCACCGGATCGCCGTGGTCGACGGGGTACTGACCGCACTCGACCACGACCCGGACCAGCTGCGCCGCGAGGAACTACTGGCCGCGCTGTCCGGAACCCCGCTGCCCTGCCTGCGCGCCATCGACCAGGCGCACCGCGATCCGGCCGAACTGGACGACGTACGGGAGCGGTTGAACCACGGCGACACCGCCGGGGCCCTCGCCGTGGTGGAGGACCTGCTCGGCCGACAGGCGTCACTGCGCGACGGCCCCTTGCGGGACGAGCTCGCGGCGACCGCCGAACGCCGGGTCGCCTACGGCCTCTACCGCTCCGGTCTGACCGTCGACGGGCGGGCCAAGGCCGTGGCCGGCAGGACCTCCTACGCGCTCTACCGGTTCGGCAGGCCCAGCCACCTGCGCGGCGGTTACCCGTTCCCCCGTCCGCCGCGGATCGCCACCACCGCTCGCTGAACACCGCTCGACCGCACGCGACCTGCGCACCCCGTGCACCCCGCGCATGCCGCGCACGCCGTGCATCCCGAACGACCCACTGACTTCCGACCTCCCAAGGTGATCACCCATGCCCATGACCATGCCCATGCCCGTGACCATGCCCGCACCCGCCCGGCTCGACGTGGCCCGCCGACTCCTCGACCTGCTCGCCGACACCCGCACCGAACCCCGCCCGGACGACCAACTGGAGGCGCTCACCCTGGCGGTGGCCGCGGACCTGCCCGTGCTGCTCTGGGGCGAGCCCGGCATCGGCAAGACCGCCGCCCTCAACCAGCTCGCCGAGGCCCTGGACCTGCCGCTGACCACCGTCATCGCCAGCGTCCACGAGCCCTCGGACTTCTCCGGGCTGCCGGTCGTCGGCGACGACCCCGCGCAGCAGGGCATCCCGCTGGCCCCGCCGGACTGGGCGGTGCGCCTGGTCCGGGCCGGGCACGGGCTGCTGTTCCTGGACGAGTTGTCGACCGCGCCGCCCGCCGTCCAGGCGGCGCTGCTCCGGCTGGTCCTGGAGCGGCGCATCGGTTCGCTCCAACTGCCGCCGGGCGTACGGATCGTGGCGGCGGCGAACCCCCGCTCCTCGGCGGCCGACGGGTGGGAGCTGAGCGCGCCGCTGGCGAACCGGTTCGTCCACCTCCAGTGGGTGCACGACCACGAGGTGGTGGTGCGCGGCCTCGGCGGGGTGTGGCCGGTCGCCACCCTGCCGGAGCTGGATCCGGCGGAACTGTCCGCGGCGGTCGGCTTCGCCCGCCGGGCGGTCTGCGAACTGCTCACGGTCAGGCCGGAGCTGGTGCACCGGCTGCCCACCAGCGAGACCCGGCGCGGCGGCGCCTGGCCGTCCCCGCGCAGCTGGGACATGACGCTGCGGCTGATCGCCTTCGCCACCGCGGCCGGCTCCTCCCGGGAGGTGCTGTCGCTGCTGGTCCGGGGCACGGTCGGGGACGGGCCGGGGCTGGAACTGATGGCCAGCATGGACCGGATGGACCTGCCGGACCCGGAGCTGCTGCTCGCCGACCCGGCCGCCGCCGTGCTGCCCGAACGCGGGGACCTGCGCCAGGTGGTGCTGGACGGGGTGGTGGCCGCGGTGCGCAACCGGCCGGAGCGGGCGCGCTGGGACGCGGCCTGGGCGCTGCTGGTACGGGCGATGGCGACCGGCGCGCCGGACGTCCTGGTCGTCCCGGCCACCACGCTGGCCTCCCTGCGCCGGGAGGACTGGGAGGTCCCGGCGGCGATCGAGCACCTCGCCTCGACGGTGGCACTGTCCCGGCGGGCCGACCGCGCCGCCGTCCGGACGGCCGCCCGGACCGACGTGACGGCCGGCCGATGAGCACCCGCCGCACGCCCGGGGCGAGCGCACCCAGGGGAAACACCCCGCCGGACACCGGTTGGAGCGCCCGGCCAGCCGCCACACCGCTGGACGTCCGCAGGCACGGCAGACCGCTCACCGCCCGCCCACTGGCCGTACCGGTGACCGCCCCGGGGTCCCTACCGGTGCGGACCCCGGTGTCCGCGTCGGCGGACCCGCGCCCGCTGGACCTCGACAAGCTGTACGCCGCCCGGCTCCAGGCCGCCCGGGCCCGCCCCTACCTGGCGACCGCACTGTTCGCCCTCCACCTGGTGGAGGACCGCCAGGTGCCGACCATGGGCGTGGACCGCCACTGGCGCTGCTACGCCTCCCCCGCCTTCGTCGAACGCACCGCGGTGGAGGACCTCGCCTCGATCTGGGTCCACGAGGTCTCGCACCTGCTGCGCGACCACCACGGGCGCAGCGACCGCCTGGCCCGCAGCCTCGGGCTGACCGGACCCGCGGACCGGCTGCGGATGAACATCGCCGCCGACTGCGAGATCAACGACGACGCCTTCGGCGACGGCCTGGTCACGCCCGCGGGCGCGCTGACGCCGAGCCGCCTCGACCTGCCGGAGGGGAGGCTGATGGAGGACTACGTCCGCGGCTTCCGCTTCGACCTGCGCCGGCTGAACCTGGCCTGGCTGGACTGCGGCAGCGGCGCCGACGGCGTGGACCGCCCGTGGGAGCTGGGCCCGGACGGCGCCCACGGGCTGACCGCCCAGGAACAGGACGCGGTCCGCTTCCGGGTCGCCGAGGGCATCCGGGGCCGCCCCGGGGATGCCCCGGCGGGCTGGCGGCGCTGGGCCGAGGAGGCGTTCCACCCGCCGCAGCCGTGGCGCCAACTGCTGGGCGCGGCGCTGCGCTCGGCGGTCTCCGGGCCGGGCGCGGGCGGGGACTACAGCTACGGCCGTCCGGCCCGCCGCTCGGTCTCGCTGCCGGGCGTGGTGCTGCCGAGCCTGCGGCGGCGCCCGCCCCGGGTGTCGGTGGTGATCGACACCTCGGGGTCGGTCTCGGACCGGGAGCTGGGCAGTGCGCTGCTGGAGGTCGCGGCGATCGGCCGGGCGGTCGGCGGCCGGCACGACCTGGTCACGGTGCTGTCCTGCGACGCGGCCCCCCAGTCCGTCGGCGCGCTCTGCCGCGCGGCGGGCATCCCGCTGGTCGGCGGCGGCGGGACGGACCTGCGGACGGGCTTCGCGGCGGCGCTGCGGACCAGGCCGCAGCCGGACGTCGTCGTGGTGCTGACGGACGGGCAGACGCCCTGGCCGGCGGTCGCGCCCTCGTGCCGTACGGTGGTGGGCCGGTTCCGGCGCCCGGTCCGGTACGACGAGAACAACGGCGAGTACCGGCCGGACACACCGCCGAGCTGGGCCCGGGTGGTCGACATCGGCTGAGACGGCCCGACTGCGGCGGCGCTGAGCCACCGACCGACGGGGGGCGGCCGGCCCCCGCTGGTGCAGGGCGCCGCGCCGAGGGCCGGCGACCGCCGGTACCGGAGCTGATGCCGGACGGCGCCCGGCCCCGGGGAGGATCCGGGGCCGAGCGCTGCTCGACGGGGGCGCCGTCAGCCCACCATGGCCGCCAGCACGCTGCGCCAGTCCTCGCCCGGCTCCGGCTGGAGCGCGGCCGCGAGGGTCTCCGCCCGGTAGTGCCACGGGCGGCGCAGCTCGGGGTCGGCGTCGGGGCGCAGGTCCAGGGCGCTGTCCGAGCCGAGCAGCCGGATCAGCTCGGTGCCGAACTCCGCCCAGGAGACGTGCCCGGTGATCGCGTTGACGATCCGGCCGGCGGCGGGGCCGTCGGGCAGGGCGCAGGCGGCGAGGGCGCGGGCCAGGGCGGCGGAGTGCACCCAGGCGGCGCCGTGCCACTCCTGCGGCTCGCCGTCGGCGGCGGCCGGCAGGGCGATCGGGCGGCCGGCCAGGGCGGCCTGGTAGAGGTCGCCGGTGGAGCCCCAGCGGAGCTGGTCGCGCAGGCGGTGGTGCGGGCCCCAGACGATGGGGGCGCGCACCACGGTGGCCGGGCCGTGGCCGGTGGCCTCGGCGGTCTCGAACAGCATCCGCTCGCAGTCGAGCTTGGCCTGCCCGTAGGCGGTGACGGGTGCGCCGCTGGGGCCTCCCTCGGCGACCTCGGTGCCGGGCGGGCGTCCGTAGGCGTCGATGCTGCTGACGAAGACGAACGGGCCGCCGGACCAGCCGTCCAGCAGGGCGCGCATGGCGGCCGTGTCGACCTCGTGGTCGGTGAAGGTGCAGGCGGAGTGGATGACGGCGTCCACGCCCTTGACGGCGCGCTGGAGGCTGTCGAGGTCGGCGAGGTCGCCCTCGGCGATCTCGGCGCCGTGCAGGGCCGGCAGGTGGGCCGACTCCGGACGGACCAGGACGCGTACCGGCCGCCCCTGGGCCATCAGTTCCTGGAGCACGGCGGCGCCGACGCCGCCGGTGGCGCCGGTGAGCAGCACGGTACCGGTGCGCGGCTCGGTGCTGTGGAGGCCGTCGACGCGGGTGAGGGCGGCGCGGCGTTCCTCCTCGCGGGCGGCGAGCAGGGCGGCGAGGGCGCGCGGGGTGCGGTGCTCCAGGATGTCGAGGCCGGTGAGCGGCACGCCGACGCGGGTGCGCAGGCGTTCGGCGAGCTGGACGGCGATCAGCGAGTGGCCGCCGAGGGCGAAGAAGTCGCCGTCGGCGGGCGGGACGCTGCCGAGCAGTTCGCCGAAGGCGGTGCGGACCAGGT